>JRFF01000027.1 GCA_000753575.1 Candidatus Izimoplasma sp. HR2
AATATTGAACACCACGCTACTACTCAAACTTGTAACTTCTTAGAAGGAATGGGATTTACAATTAACTATTTACATGTTGATAGTAATGGATTTATTGATATTAATGAACTAAGAAACTTAGTAAATGAGAATACTCTTGTAGTTAGTATTATTATGGCAAATAACGAAATCGGAACTATCCAAAACATTAAAGAGATTTCTGAAGTTTGTGATCAAGCTAGAACATATCTTCATGTAGATGCTGTTCAAGCTGTATGTCATACTAAATTAGACTTACAAGAATTAAAAGTAGATCTCTTAAGTATCTCTGGACATAAGTTTCATGGCCCTAAAGGTATTGGATTATTATATATCAAAGAAGGTACTCATATAGAAAGTTTGATACATGGTGGTCAACAAGAACTTAAAAAAAGAGCTGGGACTGAAAATGTACCATACATCGTTGGTTTTACTAAAGCTCTTGAACTAGGAATTGCTAATTTAGGACATTATACAAAAAGGCTTAATGATTACTCTAATCAATTCTTAAAAAGATTAGATAGTGAGAATATAAAATACTTACTAAATGGTCCAAATATCGGTGAAGAAAGACTTCCTGGAAACCTGAATTTATCATTCAAAGATAAAGATGGTTTATTATTGACCTATCTACTAGATAAGCGTGGAATATTCGTAAGTACTGGTAGTGCTTGTGATAGTGAATCAATTGAACCATCACACGTTATTTTAGCTATAGAAGTTCCTAGAGATTATATGAATGCTACTGTTAGATTCAGTATAGGAAATGAAACAACTAGTGAAGAAGTTAATTATGTTATTGATAACTTAATTGATATTCTAAAAAACGAAATGTAAAAGGCGTAAAAATTTACGCCTTTTTTTATATCTTATATTCAATTATTTCCTTATATCTACCTTTTTCTAAGTCTTTATCTAATTCAATATTTCCAATTGAAACTCTTTTTAAGTATACTACCTTATTATTAAAGTGTTCTACCATTCTCTTAACTTGATGGAATTTTCCTTCTTTTATTGATAAGTAAAATTCATTATCACTAATTTCTTCTACTTTTGGTAGTAATGGAGTAAACATAATATCTCTTCCATCTTTTATCTCAAATTGTTTCAATAATTTCTTCGAATCAAATTTTGATTCAGTTTTTACATAGTACTTCTTGTATACATCCTTATTAGGAGAAATAATCTTATGTAACAGCTTTCCATCATTTGTAAGTAAAATTAGCCCTTCAGTATCGATATCTAACCTACCAGCTATTCTTAAATCAAATCTATTGTAAGGTTCCCCTATTAAATCTAATACTGTTTCATGAAGACCGTCTTTATTCGCACTAATTACTCCCGCAGGCTTATGTACCATTAATAAAACAGTTTCTTTGTAAAAAATTTCTATACCTTCAAGAATTACTAAGTCGTTTATAGTATCAACTTTATATCTTGAATCAGTAACCACAATACCATTAACAGTTACCTTTTTACTTTTTATCTTTTTTGTTATTTCGTTTCTAGTTCCATATTTAAGATTTGCTAAATATCTGTCAAGTCTCATAATTTCACTTCCTTTTTGTTTCTATATATATTATAGTCTAATATTTAATTTGATTCAAATATAAAAGTAGGCAATTGCCTACTTATATTTTTTAATTGTTTTATAGATTGAATATCCAGATATCTTTTCAAATTCTTTATCAATTTGTTTTTCTATTGAAATTGAATTCAAAATCTTACGAAATTCATTATGTTTTTTTATTAATACTTCTTTATTAACTTTGCCTTCATTAGCATCTTCAATAAGTGCGTAAAACTCAACAAGTGTAACAACTTCTTCTGGAGTATATAAATCATAATCTATTGGATAAGAATACATCTTAGTTCCCGAAACTAATTCCTATTGCTCTAGCAGCTTGAACATATTGTCCTTCAGGATCAACTTGTTTCCCTCCACCTTTTGAAGTTTCTCCAACTTTTCCAGAACCTACAACTTCTTCAAGTGGAATTGAAGTGATTTTACGACCACGTAACTGAACCATTCGTCCAGCTCCACCTTCCATTAATAGATCTACTGCGTTAACTCCGAATAATAATCCTAACGCTCTATCAAATTGAGAAGTTATTCCTCCACGTTGAATATATGCAAGGTTAGTATATCTAACTTCATGTTCTGTAATTAGTTTAGATAATTGATGAGCTATTTCATTCCCGATACCACCAAGACGAACACTATCAGCACTATCTTCAATAATTTCTCTTACTTTTTGTTTACCACCTATTGGCTTAGCTCCTTCACTTACAACAATAATTGTAAAGTTTCTACCAAAGGCATCTCTTTGTTTAATTTTTTCTACTATTTTATTAATATCATAAGGTATTTCAGGAAGTAAAATAACATCAGCGCTTCCCGCTAATCCACCTTCAAGTGCAAGCCATCCTGAATTACGACCCATAACTTCAACAACCATTACTCTATCATGACTGTATGCAGTTGTATGGATTTTATCAAGTGCATCTGTGATAGTTTCAAGTGAAGTGTTATATCCAAATGTAACATCAGTTGCTGGTAAATCATTATCAATTGTTTTAGGTACTCCCACTACAGGAATTCCTTTTCTATAGAAGTCACGAGCACTAGTTAAAGTACCATCTCCTCCAATTACAATTAAAGCATCAATTCCTAAATATTTTAAATTTTGAACTGCATCATCTGAAACATCTTTGTATTCATAAGTACCATCAAGTCTTTGAGTTCTGTAATTAAATAAATTATCTTTATTTGATGATTTTAAGATTGTTCCCCCTTCATGCATAATTCCTGAAACACTTCTTAAATCTAAAGGGCGATAAGTATTTTTGAATAAACCAGAGTATCCTCTTGTGAATCCTACTACTTCAACTCCATACTTATTTATAGCTGCTTTTGTTATACCATTGATTACTGCGTTAAGACCACTACAGTCTCCTCCACCAGTAATTATTCCTATTTTTCTTATTTCTTTTTTCATGATAGTACCTCCATTAAAAATTCCAACTTTATTATACTTGTTTTAGTTCACATAAACAACCAATTTACTGACGATGAAAACGTTTTATTTAAATAAATTGTAAAAATATAAGAAAATAATGTAAAATATAGTTTGTTTTGATTTATTCTTTCACTTGATTTTGCTATAATATGAATGAGGTGATACCCGTGTTAACAATGAAAGACGTAATTAGAGAAGGTCATCCAACTTTAGCTATGAAAGCAAAAGATGTTGAATTACCGTTAAGTACCGAAGATAAGAAAACTTTAAAATTAATGATGGAGTTTTTAGAAAATGGACAAGACCCTGAAATTGCGGAAGAATATGAACTGCGTCCAGGTGTTGGTCTTGCTGCTCCTCAAATTAATATTAGTAAAAGAATGCTTGTAGTATTCACATATGATGAAACAGGTGAAAAACTATACAAACATTTATTAGTAAACCCTAAAATTATGTCACATAGTATTAAAAAGACATACTTACCGGGTGGAGAAGGTTGTTTAAGTGTTGATAGAGAAGTTGAAGGAATTACTCCAAGACATAAGAAAATCACTCTTAAAAGCTATTTTTATAACACTGAAACTGAAGAATTAACACTTGGTACTTTAAAGGTATCCGGATATGTTTCAGTTGTATTCCAACATGAAATTGATCATTTAAATGGAATACTATTTGTTGATAAGTTATTTGAAAACATTGAAGACGCTGAACCAGTTGTCTTCCCAGAACTAGAATTTGAAGAAGAATTTGAAGAAAGAGATTTATAGGAGGATAAATTATGAAATTATTTATTGATACTGCAAATGTAGAACATATTAGAGAAATGGCAGAACTTGGTATTATCGCAGGTGTTACAACTAACCCTACGTTAATAGCTAAAGAAGGAAGAGATTTTTTAGAAGTAATTAAAGAGATTACTAGTATTGTTGACGGTCCAATTAGTGGAGAAGTAATTAGCTTAGAAGCTGAAGGTATGGTTAAAGAAGGAATTGAAATTAGTAAAATTCACCCAAATATGGTTGTTAAAATCCCAATGACTCAAGAAGGATTGAAAGCAACAAAGGCTTTATCAGATCTTGGTATTGATACTAATGTTACTTTAGTATTTAGTGTTAACCAAGCTTTACTTGCAGCTACTGCAGGAGCTACTTATGTTAGTCCATTCGTAGGAAGACTTGAAGATACTCTTCATGACGGAATCCAAGTAGTTAGTGAAATAAGAGAAGTATTTGATATTTATGGATTTGCTACTGAAATTATAAGTGCTAGTATTAGAACTCCTAAACAAATGGCAGATAGTGCACTTGTAGGAGCACATATTGCTACAGTTCCTTACGAAGTACTTAAGAAAGCATCACAACATCCACTTACAGACAAAGGTATTGCTGCATTCATGGCAGACTGGAAAGCAGTATTTGGAGATAAATAATCAAAAAAATAAAACGACTTTTAAAAAAGTCGTTTTTTAATACCTATATCCATGACTACTAGTAAATAATATTAAAGCTGCTAGTCCTAAAACTATCATCACAATTAAATATATTGTAATTATCCATCTTGTCTTATTACTAAAAGATTTCGTAACCCACATATATGGTATTCCGAATGGGTAAAAAAATATTAGAAAGATTACTGACAATATATTATTTGTTTGTTTTCTATCACCCATTTTTTCACATCCTCTTGAATAATTATAACATTTTAATAGTAAAATCCCAATTCAATTTGAATTGGGATTTATTAAGCAAATATTATTTTGTATCTTTTTTTAAGCACATGAACCAATCAAGACAATAAGTATCATCATCTTCACTTTCCATTCTCTCTTGTGCTGTTCCACAACTACCAGCTGGTGGAACTATTAAATCATCTCCAGGTCTCCAGTCAGCAGGTGTAGCAACACTTTCTGCATCAGCTTTTTGTAATGCTAAGATAATTCTTTTAATTTCATCCATATTACGTCCTGTAGATAGTGGGTAATAAAGAATTGTTCTAATTTTCGCTTCTGGATCCATAATAAATACTGCTCTTACTGCTTGTGTACTCGATTGTTTTGGTTGTATCATTCCAAACTTATTAGCTACTTCCATTGAAATATCTTCAATAAGTGGGAATTTAACTTCCATACCTTTCATTCCATTCCATTCAATTTTTTCTTGAATAGTTCTAAGCCAAGCAATGTGTGCATATAGTGAATCAACGCTTAATCCAATTAATTCTGTATTTAATTCTTTAAATTCTGGTGCCATTCTTGCGAATGTCATAAACTCACTAGTACAAACAGGTGTAAAATCTGCTGGATGACTAAATAAGATTACCCATTTCCCTTTATAATCCGCAGGGAAATTAATAATCCCTTGTGTAGTTACTGCAGTAAATTCTGGAGCATCATCTCCGATTAGTGGCATTCTGTGAAATTCTTTTACTTCTTCCATTTGTTTTTCTCCTTTTTTTCTCTCTCATTTTTTAATTATTTATGTGTTATTTCTTTATGTTTACAGTTTGGACAAATCCCTTTTAAATTAACTTCTTGATCAATAATTTCAAATCCAGGAATAACATCTTCATCTATTGGTCTACAAATATGAGGAATATCATATATAGTATTACAAACTTGGCAGATGAAATGAGAATGTTTCTCAATTACAAGTTCATATCTTTTTTCATTAGTACCAATATTCACTTCATATGCTAACTCTTTTTCAACAAATAATTTCACCACATTATAAACTGTTGTTTTTGAAAGTGTTGGCAATTCATCAATTAACTCTTTGTATATAGTATCAACTGTAGGATGAGTTTTACAATCATCTAAATAATAATAAATTCTCATTCTAGTGTAAGATGGACTAATACCCTTTTCTTTAAATATTTTCTTTAAAGTTTCAGTCATATTTTTTATTCCCCTTTTAAATTGTAATGATTACAATATTATAATAACATCAATTTAGTTTGCGCGCAAACTAAATGCTCATTAAAAAAAATAAACCCTCAAATATGAGGGTTTAAATTTTAAATTGTTAGTATTAAATATTATCCTAAGTCTTCGATTTCAGCAGTAAGTTGAGCTATAAATTCAGTTTTAGTAATACCACCAGAAACACCTTTAACACCTTTTGCGTATAATTCATAGATAGGACCTAAAGTATCCATACCGAATCCACTAGGCATATCATTTTGCCACCATGCATATGCATTTCCAGCTTGGTTCCATTCTAATACTGCCGCACTAAGTGGAGTAGAAGGTACTAATGTAACGCTGTTAAATGCAGGTACCATGTTTGCATCATTAACCATGTAAGCATGACCTTCATCTGTAGAAGATAAATCATTTAAGAATAATTTAGCTTCATCAATTGAATCAGAATCTTTGTTAATTACATAGAATGAAGGAGCTCCGATAAAGATTGAGTCATTTCCTGTAGCCATTACAGCATGAGGAGCATATCCCATTTCGAAAGTTGAATCAGCATAACTTGAATCAGTCCAGTTACCTTGGTGTAAGAATGCAGCTTCACCATTAGCGAAAGCACCAACTTGTTCGTTGTATCCACCAGTTAAAAGAATATCTTCGTCTCCCCAAGTAAATAATAATTCTACCCAGTTAGCATATTCAGCTAATCTGTCAGCATCAGCGATACCAGCGTTAACGTCATCAATTACTGAAGAATCAGTATAAGCTAAACCTGCTGATAAATAACCATTAAAGTTATGAAGTCCAGTAACCCAAGTCATACCGCTTGCTGCTGCCATAGAAACTACTGCGTAGTCCGCCATACCAGAAGTCGCTGCATAATAAGTTGCGATATCTTCAAATGCATCTTCATAAGCTGCTTGACTAGTTAAGTCTGCAGGATCTACACCAGCTGCAGTAAGGATGTCTAAGTTATAAGCCATACCCCAACCTTCAACTGCTACAGGGAATCCGTAAGTAGTTCCGTCAACAACGAATTCTAAATCTGTGTCTGAAGCCCAAGCTTCACCACTTAAGTCTAAAATCTTATCTTCGTAGATTTCATATCCACCCATACCTTCGATTACAAAGATATCAGGTTGTTCATCTGCTTGGAATTCTGCTAAAATTTGAGTACCATAAGCACAAGTGTCTCCACCACATGATTTAACTTCTACGTTAACATCATTTGCTTCTCCCCAAGCTTCTGCGTAATCTCTTAAAACTTCGTCGATTTCAACTTTGTTTTGGAAGATTACTAATGTTGTTTCATCTTCTTTACATGCACTTAAAGTGAAAACAAGTGCGATTGCTACAACTGCTAATAATAATTTTTTCAATTTAAATTCCTCCTATTTTTTTATATTTTTTTTAATTTTTTATAAAATTAAAATTGAAAACAAATTAAAGTTGTAAAGCTGTTTGATAAGTGCCGTTTATTTCAATTAATTCACCATAAATCATTAAACTGACCTTACCGGTAGAACTAACTGATAATTTATCATCTACCATAATTGTTACTTTTTGTCCGTGATACATAACATTTAATTCATAACCTGTAATATCACTTACTACTATTGGGTTAATCTTTAAGTAATTTGCTCTAACTCTTAATCCAACTACTCCATATATAAATCCTAAATATGATCCGCCTAAATTGGCCACATGAAGGCCATGTTTAGTATTTTTATGTGTATCTAAAAAATCTGTTTCTAATACCTTTTTAAAGTAATCACAAGCTAAATCATAGTTCTTAAGTTTATAAGCTAAGATACTATAAATACACTTAGATAAACTAGAATCATGAGTAGTAATTGGTTCATAGTAATCAAATGAGTCTTTAAGTATTTCTAAATCATCAAAATCTAGCAACGTCATTGAAAGCATTGTATCTGCTTGTTTTAATACTTGATGTTTGTATAAATATAAAGGATGATAATTTAGTAATAATGGATATTTGTCTTCTGGTATATTTTTAAGATCAAGTTTCTTCTTTTTTAAGAAAGATGAATCTTGAGCATAAATATTTAATTCTTTACTAAATGGTAAATAGATATTTTTAGATATATTTAATATCTCATCCATTTCCTCTTTAGTACATTTAAGTTTTATCAGTACTTCACTTAAATTACTTAAATTATGTTCGTATATCCAAACAAGATTTTCAAAATGATATTTAAGTAATTGATTAGTGTAATAGTTATCATCAACAACTGTTGTATATTCATCAGGCCCAGTAACACCATTTAAATGATAAAATTCACCATCATAGTTAACTGCTTCCTTTAAAAATCTAGCTGTTTCAATTAACATTTCAAATCCGTAATCAACTAAGAACTTAATATCGTTTGTAGCTTCATAGTATTTAATTATTGCGTAAGCAACATCACTGTTAATATGAAACTGTGCACTTCCAGCTGGATAATAAGGTGATGTTTCATCCCCATTTATGGTTCTCCAAGGGAATTTTATACCTTTTGAGTAACCTAAATTAAAGGCTTCCTTTTTAGCTTTATCCATCGTCTTATAACGATACATTAATAAATTCTTTGCTTTCTTTGGATTAGTTAATGTGAAGTATGGAATCATATAAATCTCTGTATCCCAGAAATAATGACCTTCATAACCTTCTCCACTAAGTCCTTTTGCGCTTATATTATGTAAACTACTTTCTCCTCCACTATTATTTAACTGGAAGATATTATAATTTAATAATCTTTCATATGTCTCATTTCCTTCTATTCTTACATATGATATATCCCAGAAATCACTATAGTATTTTTCTTGATATATTAATAATTGTGAAAATGACATATTACTTAATTTATTAACAATATCAGTATTTAAATCATTATAATTTTTACTATATAAACTAGAAGTATGAACAATATATTTAGTAATATTTAAATCATTATCCGGATTAATACTTACTGTTAAGTCTCCAACAAGTGAGTTACCATTAACTTCATATTTAAAATCTAAGTCATGACTAATACTTGTATTTAAGTAAAGATTACTTCTTGATGTTTTAACAATAATACTTCTCTTTTCTTTTGATATTTCAACATAATCATAATTATTAATACTCTCATTATGAATACGTGGGTCAATCTTACTAGTATCTTTTTTAAAAGATTCTTTAATAAATGTATTAACTTTGATATCACCATCGAAATTCAATGATTTTATATTTACTCTTATGGCTATAAGTTCGTTAAATTTTCTACTTACAATTTTTTCTTCTGTAAGAATAAATTCATAATTATCAATTGTCTTATAGTGAATAGTTCTTATAGTTAATCCTTTTTTTAGATCATAGACTCTTTCTAAAGACAATACTTCACACGTATTAATATTCAATGGCTTACCTAAGATGCTAAACATCATACTTTGTCCATCAATTAAATTAACGAATTTTTGTCCTTCTTGAGGGAATCCCGAAAAATTCTCTTCATAGAAATAGTCATAATAATTATAGAACCCATTTAAATATGTTTGATTATATTCGAAAACTTTTCCATATCCTTCTATAAATGTTCCTCTTGTCCCAAGATATCCATTAGCTATTGAAAATATAGTTTCATCAACAAGTAATTCTTCTTTATCTAGACGGTTATTTCGATATAATTTTTCCATAATTATTCCTCAATAACTTTCTTTAGATATGCGTAGTCAATATCAATTATTTTTTCAAAAACTCTATTAGCTTGTTTAAGCTGAACACTATCTCCAATTCCAATCGCATACATACTCGCAGACTTTATAGATTTAACACCTGACACAGCGTCTTCAACACCAACACATTCAGTTGGCTTTAAGTTGAAATAGTTCATTGCCTTATTAAATATATCTGGACTTGGTTTACTATTTAAATTTGATGGATCTACCACATAATCAAAATATTCTTTGATACCTAGACTTTCTATAATAGAAGGTCCATTTTTTGATGCGCTACCTAGCGCAATAAATATGTTTTGATTCTTTAAGAAATCAAATAACTCAATAATTCCTTCAAAGATATTATTTTTATCGAAATGACTTATCATCTCTTTATACATTTCATTCTTTTTAGTAGCTAACACTAATTTTTCTTCTTCAGTAATCGCATCTAGATTGTATGCCTTTAAAATAATATTTAAAGAATCCATTCTTGATACTCCCTTTGTAAATTCTTCTATCTCATCTTCAACGTAAACATTAAATCTTTCTTTTATTACCCTTCTCCAAGCTTCAAAATGTTCAATACTTGTAGAAGTAATAACTCCATCTAAATCAAAGATAAATAATTTAATCATTATTATTTAATCGCTCCTGAAGTCATTCCTTTAATAATATGTTTTTGAGCGAACAAGAAGAGTATAACTACTGGAAGAGCTGCTGTTAAAACTGAAGTTAAGATTAAAGACCAATCTTTAAAGTAGTTACCAGCTAGCATTGATACTGATAAAGGTAACGTTTGAACTGATGAACCTTTTCCTAATATAAGAACTGGTAGTAAGTAATCGTTCCAAATCCACATACCATTTAATACTAATAAAGTAACAAATATAGGTTTTAAGATCGGAAGAATAACTTTAAAGAATACTTGTGATTTTGTACATCCATCAATAATAGCTGCTTCTTCAATATCCATTGGAATAGATTTAATAAACCCATGGAATAAGAAGATAGATAATGGTGCACCAAATCCGATATAAGCTAAGATAATACCGTGAACAGTTCCTTTAAAAGGAATTCCAGTAATATCTTTCATTGTTTGTAATAATCTTACAAGAGGTAACATTACCACTTGAAACGGTATAACCATACCACTTAAGAAAATCATAAAGATAATAAGTGAGTATCTAGTTTTAGTTCTAACAAGTACCCAAGCAGCCATTGCACTAAAGATTCCAATTGCAATTAAACTTACTAAAGTAATTATTACTGAGTACATAAACGAACTAAAGTAATTAATATTTGGCTTCGCCATAACTTCTTTAGCGTTTGTAAATATTTGGAATATATTATCAGGTAAGCTTAGAGGATCCGTAATAATTTCACTATAACTCTTCGCAGCATTGATAATGATTATGTAGAAAGGATAAAAGAATGCGATTAATAATATTATTGCAAATACTTCTAAAAGTATTAATCCTATTTTTTCTTTTTTCATTACATTTCCACCTCTCTTCTCTTATTGTAATAAACTTGGATGAGTGAAAATGTCAATAGAACTACAAAGAATACGATAGCTTTTGCTTGTCCTATACCCATTTCATAGTTATCAAATGCTTCACTATAAATATTTAAAGCAATTAAATTTGTAGATTGAACAACAGGTAATAAATCTTTATCATAAATACTACCTATCCATGCTGGTAACTGTGTAGCTGGTCCTCCTTGAGTAAGCGATGTTACGGTATCAAACTGCTTAAAGGAAGTAACCAATGTTAAGAATAAAGCCACAGTAAACGCTTGTGCAACAAGCGGTAACGTAATTGCTTTTAACCTTTGAAACATATTAGCTCCATCAATTTTAGAAGCTTCAACTAAATCTTGAGGTATATTTTGAATAGCTGCGATATAAATCATCATGATATACCCAGCGTATTGCCATGTAACAACAACAATTAATCCAATTAATGCTGTATCTCCATTTATCAATATACTAGGATCAAGTGCTCCTCCAAATTCAACAAATGCTTTATTAAATATAAATTGCCAAATATAACCAAGTACTAACCCACCAATTAAATTAGGCATAAAGAATCCAGCTCGGTATATATTTTTACCTTTTAATTTTTGCGTAACAAGTAATGCCATTGAGAATGCTACAACATTAATAACAATAATATTTAGCACTGAGTAAATTACAGTTCTAAAGAATGAATACATAAATGCATAATCTGTTATTATTGTACGATAATTCTCAAAACCAATAAATGATTCTCTCCCTGTATTAAGTCCATTCCAATCAGTTAAACTAAACCACAATCCTTGGAAGAATGGTAAAGCAACAAATAATAGGAAAGAACCAAGTGCTGGGAATAAGAAATACACAAATACTCTATTATTTTGAGCAGTGTAAGTTTCCCCAAGCCATTTATCAATAATAAACTTTCTAACTTTTCCTTCTCCTTCTTTGTTTTTAAAAACAAGAAGGTCTTTCTTAAGTAATTTTCCACCCATTTGAATAGTTAGAATAACTGGAAATGCCATAATTACTAATGTAGAGACAACGAAATATAATAATTTATTACCAATTTTATTTAATTTACTTCCTTCATTCGTCATAGTTCCACCTCTTCTAATTATTTCTTATTAAATAGTTTCTTAAAAAACTTTTATCTAAATGTTTTTGACTTGGTTTCTCAAAGAACTTATTAATTGCTACATCTTTATAAGTTTCTTCTAAATTAACAATTGCATCTAAATACTTCTTAGCAGTTGCTTCCCAAGTATATTTTTGTTTAACTCTCTTCATTCCTTGAGTTTTATAAAATTCATAATTATTTAAAGCTTTTAATAAACCTTTTGCTATATCAGTTTCATCAAATGCATCAACTAATACACCATACTCAATACCATCTTCAAATAATACATCACTAGGTCCACCATATTTAGTTACTACAGCAGGTAACCCAGTACTCATTGCTTCTATTGGTGCTAGGCCAAAAGGTTCGTACATTGCAGTTAAAGCAAATATACTTTTTCTTTTAGTCATGTATCTATAAGTATCTGCAAGTTCAGTTTGGCTATTAATACTTATGAATGTGATTTTTCCAAATAAATCATATTCATTTATAATCTTAAATATTTGATCTAATATTTCCAATTCATCAATAGATACATTTTTATAACTATCAAATGCATTTTCTATCCCTCTAACCGAAATTAATAAGTTAGCTTTTTCATTTAATTCTTTGTTAATCGCAAAAGCTTTCACTAATCCTAAATGGTTCTTCTTAGAATCAAGTCTACTAGCTGAGATTATAAATGGAAGATTTCTTCTTTTATCACTTATATCTCTACTAATTATATTTTCAATAACATCACTAAATCCGATTGATATGTTGTCCCCCGCAAGTGGTGCGAATACTGTCGTATTTGCCCCAGGCGGGGAAACAACAAATTTAAGAGGATTCTGAATATTATTAGTAATATCTTTGTAAAGTGGATGACTGTATTGTTCATCTCTTTCTTGTTCTGTTGAAACAAATATTAAATCACTATTATACATAGCCGTTCTTTCAGCTAATATTCTTTCAGTAAAATGATATTTTTTATCTAGTTCTTCAATATTATTCATGTTAGTGCCTAATTTATCTAACTTCTGAGCTCCAAGACTATGTCCTGTAAATGAATATGGAATTGTAGTTTTAGCTTTAAGCATAGCGCAAGCTATCCCTCCGTCACCATAATGCCCTGTCATAAAATCAAAATACGAACCTTCTTTTTCATAAAAATCAATTATATTGTAAGTCCATTTATCTAAATGTCCCCAAAGTAATTCTTTAGTTAAGAACTCATTTGATTTTGATTTAATTCTAATTATTCTTAAATTTTTAATACCATCATAATAATCAATTTCACCTCTAAATTCAGGGAAATCAGGATCATCAATGTATCTTGTTACTATATCTACTTTATGTCCTAGATTAGCCATTGCTATTGCTATCTCTTTAACATAAACTAATTGTCCACCAAAATCTGGGTGCATAGTCCAGTATGAATCATTGTTATCAAAGTTTCCTTGAGGATTTACAAATATAATATGCATTTTATTCACCAATATTCAATTCTTTCTTTAAATCTATTAAACTTGGAAATTTATTAAATGCTCCTACTTGTTTTAAATTGTATGCACTACATAACGTTCCTAATCTTAACGAATCAATAATTGTTTCATTTGTTAATAATCCTGCATATAATCCACCCCAGAATGCATCTCCTGCACCTGTAGAATCTATTACAGTTTTTGCTAAAGATGGCATTCTTATAATGTCACCTTTATAACTAGCTATTAATCCCTCTTCACCAAGAGTCATAACAACTAACTTACAACCAAGTTCTAAATATTTATCAATGTATTCAGTAGGACTATATCCTTCACCAAATAATCTTATAGAATCATCAAGGCTTGGTTTAATGATATCTGCTTTTCCTATTACTTCTAAAATCTCCCTATTACTTAATCCACTTGATGGATCTAAATCGATATGATAGTTTGGATCAAATCCAATTAAAATTCCATTATTTTTCGCAACTTCTATTGCCTTTAATATAGTTGATTTAGATGGTTCAATTGATAATGGCCAATAAGAAAAATGTAATAACTTAGAATTCTTAATAGCGAATTCTAAATCTTTTGTAAAATATATATGATAATCAGAAGATCTGTTAAATTCAGGAATAGGACTTCCAATATTTTTATCTATTTTAACAACTGTAGTTTTCTTTTTTAAAGAGTATACATCAGTTGTATCTATTTCTAATTTTCTTAGCTTTTCTAAAATGTCTTTACCATAAGTATCATTTCCAACAGCACCAAAGAATTTAGGCTTTTGGCCTAGTTGCTTTAGATTAATAGTTATGTTAGCAGTACTACCACCTAGAATTGAAACAAATTTATCATTTGAATTATCACTTATTTCATCTATTAAAATTTCCCCAACGAGAACTACATCGTATGTCTTGTTAGGTAAAGTAAAATTATCTTGTATTGACATAATTATTCTCCTTTTTGTCAAATTTAGGGAAAGGTTTCCATAAATGTGTAAAAAAATATCTCGTGTACAATTTAAGGCCTCGTATAGACAAGTAAACCCTTATATGAGCCAAAACCTTTTTATACAACAATTTAAAAAAGTAGGTTGTTATTTATATAAATTATAGCACTTCATGAAAGCGTTGTCAATAAATCCGAAAAATGTGGAACCGTATTCACATTTGAACTTTTAAGCAGTGTCTCCAGGCTCAAAAAAGACAGGAATTATCTTATCTTCTACTGCTTCTTTATTATAATAACTTACGATTATAGAACAAATTGCTTCAGCTATTAATTCTGGTGATTGTCCAATAGAAGTTATCTTTTTACCTAAGTTTAAAAAGCTTCTTCCACCATCAAATCCTATTACCTTAACATCTTCAGGAACTCTTTTTCCAGTATGTTCTAGTTCTCTTATTACCGCTGCAGCTGCAGCATCAGATATTGCAAAAATACCATCAACATCTGAATAATTCTTTAGTAATCCATGTACATACTCAGCACTTACTATATAGTCACCTAAAGGGTACTCAATATTTATAACATCATTAATCCCAATTGAATTTAAATAATTATTAAATCCAAGACGTCTATTGGTTACTTCTGTAATTACCGGTGATGCATCACCTTGTGCATCATCCCCAATGAACATAAATTTCTTACATCCTAATTCAAGTAATTTCTTAGCAGCCATTTCTCCACCACCATAGTTATCACTTGCTACAAATGGTACACCTTCAAATCTTCTATCAAAAGATACTACAGGTTTACTTTTATCGATCAATGAATCTACATCGTTATTTGTTAGTAAAATAACTGCATCAACTCTATTATTTTTAAGCATTTCAAGATAAACAATTTCTTTAGCTATTTGTTCACTTGAATTACATATCATTAATTTATATCCATGTTCAAAAAGTTCTGCTTCAACAAAATATAATAATTCACCAAAGAATAAATGTGTACTATTAGGTAAGATAAACGCAACAATATTATTTTGTTGTAAAGTCATGCTTCTAGCTATTTCATTAGGTACATAATCAATTTCTTTAATTACTTTTTCTACTTTTTCTCTTGTCTCTCTTTTAACATATCCTGAGTTATTTATAACTCTAGAAACAGTAGCAATACCTACTCCAGCTTTTAAAGCAACATCTTTAATATTTGCCATATTTATCCTTCTTTCATACACTATTAATTTTATTATATCTTAAAAAAGAGAAAATAAAAAGAGAAATGTGGAAACAGTTCCACATTTCTCTTTTATCTTAAATTATGCAGCTTTAAATAAGTATTTAGTAACCTTTACATTCCAAGCTGCGATTTGTACTTGAAGTACATAAGATATCGCAATTAGTAATGCCGCTATTCCTGCATCAGGAAATGTTGATAGTATAATTGCTAAAGCTAGCGATAAATTTCTAATTAATGTCCCATTAACCATAGCTATACCATCAGCTCTATTAAATAACAATCTTGCAGTTAATACACTAATAATAAGCATAATAGCATAAAAGACAATAAGAGGTACAATTATATCAAATAATATAGATGGATTATTAACTAATAATTCAGCTTTAAGTGACATTGCTACAAATAATATTATTACAACAAAGAATGTTGAAAATAACGGAAATACAGGTTTTATTTTTTTCTTGAAAGTTTCCATTCCATATTTATTAATAATAGTTTTTTGTGTAAAGAATGCAGCTATCAAAGGTATAAATATAATAATAAGTATTTGAATCATAATATCTTTAACAGGAACATCAACTTCTGCTCCTAAAAAGAATGTTATATAGAATGGTGAAAGGAATGCTCCAAGTAATAATCCAAATATTACCATTCTAATTGCTTCATTAATATTTCCTTTTGCCATTACAGTCCAACTAATTGTCATACCACTTGTTGGTAGTAATCCAATTAACAATAATCCTAATCTTAAATATGTTTGATCTTTAAAGAAAATATAACCAATCCCATAAGCAATTAACGGGAATATAATAAAGTTTAGTATCTGTGTTGTAGCTTGTAATTTATAATTAGCTTTTTGTTTAAAAGAATTAAAGTCTAAAGTGACAAGCATTGGATACACAAGCATAAACGTTAAAGGTAAAATTAAACTTTTAAACCAATCTACTTCAAAGTTATAACCAACAATAATTCCTAAAGTTATCGAAACAAAGATAGTTCCAATTAAATGGTTCTTAACAAATTTTAGTAATTTCATATATATAGTCTCCTATTTCTTTTCATATTACTTCCATTCTACAAAAAAACATATATAAAAACAACTTAAATGTACTATTTGTTTGCGCGCGAACTAAATTTCTAATTAGTATAATAAATAAGAAAAGAAAACCTCAATAAATGACAATTATTGAGGTTTAATATTATTTAAATAACTTAGCTAATTCTCCACCAAATAATGGAATAAATCCTAGTCCTAATGCGAGTGCAAAGTTAGTAAAAGTTAAATCGATATCAGTTCTAAATATTGTGTTAATACCTGGTACAAATACTACAACTAGTAATAAAGAAAGTCCAAATATTACTGAGTAGTTAACCCATTTATTTTCAAATATTTTCATTTTAAAAATAGTAATATCTTCACTTCTAGCAGAGTAAGTTCTTAATAACTCACCAGTAATTATTGTAATAAATGCGAATGTACTACCTAGCTGCATCATTAAATCTTTTGCAGCATTAGTATCAGTCATTGTACCATATAGTTCTTCTCCAAATACATATCTACCTAAATAGAATGAAGTAAGTACTGCGATAGCTAAAAATACTGATTGGAATCCAATTGCTAGACCCATTTTTTTATCAACTATAGAAGCATGAGGATCTATTGGAGCTTTATCCATAATTCCTGCTTCTTTCTTTTCAAGTCCAAGCGCAAACGCTGGGAATGAATCAGTAACTAAATTTATCCATAAGATTTGAATAGCAAATAGCGGGCTACCCCATCCTAGTAACATAGCGATAAAGATAAGTAATACTTCACCAACATTACAACTTACTAAATATCCAACAAACTTTCTAATATTAGAATATATTACTCTACCTTCTTCTACAGCTTCAACTATAGTTGTAAAGTTATCATCCATTAACACCATATCCGCAGCTTCTTTAGAAACATCAGTTCCCGTAATACCCATAGCTACTCCAATATTTGCTTGTTTTAAAGCTGGTGCGTCATTTACTCCGTCACCAGTCATACTACTTATTTCACCAGTTTCTTGAAGTGCTTTTACAATCATAACTTTATGATTAGGTGAAACTCTAGCAAAGACATTAGTTGTTCTAACCATATCTAAAAATTCAGGATAACTTAATTTATCTATTTCTTCTCCACTTAAAGCTGTTGTTCCTTCACCAAGTATTCCAAGTTCAGTCCCAATAGCCATTGCGGTAATCTTATGATCACCAGTGATCATAACAACTCTCATACCTGCTTTATGACATATTTTAATTGCTTCTTTAACTTCTTCACGTGGTGGATCTATAATTCCAGTTAAACCTACAAATACTAAATCATTTTCTTCTTTAGTAACATCTTCATATTTATCTAATACTTTAAATGCAAATCCTAAAACACGTAACGCAGATCTTGCCATTCCTTGATTAGCAATTTCTACAGTTCTTATATACTTATCAGTAATAGCAAGTACTTCTCCATTACTATAATAGTATTTACATTGTTTTAATAATTGATCAGGTGCTCCTTTTGTATATAATTGAAGTTCTCCATCTATTTCATGAACAGTACTCATCAACTTACGATCACTATCAAATGGGAATTCATCAACTCTTTTATATTTAGTTTTAATCTCTTTTTGCATTATACCTTTTTTAGCAGCCAAAGTTACTAAAGCAAGTTCAGTAGGATCTCCAATTAATGAATCTCCACTAATACTTGAATCATTACATAACACACCTATTTCTACTAGTTTAGAAATATTTGGATTATCTTTTTTTATTTCTCCTTTGAAACTATATCTAGACCCAGTAACTTCTACCATTATATTATTATCAAACACTCTAGTTACAACCATTTTATTTTGAGTTAAAGTTCCTGTCTTATCACTAGAAATTACTGTAGTACTTCCTAGTGTTTCAACTGCGCTTAACTCTTTAACTATCGCATTTTTATCTGCCATTTTTCTCATTCCTATTGCGAGAACTACAGTAATAACTGTTGGTAACCCTTCAGGAATAGCAGCTACAGCGAGCGATACACTAATAAGGAATAGATCTAGTAAGTCCATACCATATAATAGTCCTACACCAAATATAATAACTACAACAGCAACGCTTATCATCCCAAGTAATTTACCTAGTTTATCTATTTTCTTTTGAAGAGGAGTTAACTCCTCTTCAACTTCATTTAATAAAGTAGCGATATTACCAATTTCAGTATCCATACCAGTACTAACTACAATACCAGTAGCTCTACCATAAGTTACAATAGTACTCATATATCCCATATTTAATCTATCACCAATCGGAGTTGGTTCAGATAACTTAACTGAATCATCTTTTTCAACAGGTACTGATTCACCTGTTAAAGCTGACTCATCTATTTTTAAGTTTATTACTTCAATTAATCTAATATCTGCGGGCATATAATCTCCTGCTTCTATCATTACAATATCTCCAGGAACTAACTCGCTAGAATCAATACTTTCAAGTTCACCATCTCTAAGCACTTTAGCACTTGGAGCACTTAAGCTTTTAAGCGCAGAAACTGCGTTACTAGCTTTTCTTTCTTGAAAAACACTTAAACTAATATTTAAGATTACTATTACTACAATGAATAACCCTTCAGTAAAATGCCCTGAAGCGATGATACTTACTGTAGCAGCGATTAGTAGCAATATATTTAAGAACTGTGTAAGTTCTTTGATAATCATCTTAAAGATTGATTTTTGCCCTTTTTCAAGAAGCTTATTTTCTCCATACTTAGCTCTATGTAATTCTACTTGACTAGAACTAAGGCCTTTATCAACTTCAACATTAAATCCTTTTAATAATTCTTTTACATCAACTGTGTAATTCGTCATAATATCACCCTTTCATCATTATACTATACATTCACTTTAAAGTTAAATTAAATATATTACAACTTAGGTAGACAAATCCTAATCTTTTGTTACAATACAATTGAGTGAAATTATTATATATATAAGGATTGATATTATGAGATCAATAAGAGAACTTTACAAAATAGGAAATGGACCATCAAGCTCCCATACAATGGGACCAAAAAAAGCTTGTGAACTTGTAAGAGATGAGTATAACGCAGAGCGCTATTTAGTTAAACTATATGGCTCTTTAAGTATGACAGGTAAAGGCCATTTAACTGATAAAGTTATTAGAAGAACATTAAATAATGTTGAAGTAATATTCAGTCAAGAAACTATAACTGAACATCCTAATACATTAGATTTCTTTATGTATAATGGAGAAATTCCAATAGGCTATGAACGCTTTTATAGTATTGGTGGGGGAGTAGTTAGAAGACAAGGTGAAAACCCTAAAGAAATTATAAATATTTATCCACATAAATATTTTAAAGAAATAAGGGATTACTGTGAAGAAAATAAGATGGAACTTCATGATTATGTATATAAATATGAAGATGATTCTTTTAAAGATTATTTAAGATTAATTTGGAAAACAATGGCTAAGTCTGTTGATGACGGACTTGTTACATCGGGATTACTACCTGGAATGTTAAATGTTGCAAGAAAAGCTAAAAGAATTTTAAACAGAGTAAAATTTTCTAGTAGTAGACATGTTAATAAAACGCAATTAGCTTCAGCTTATGCTTACGCAGTAAGTGAAACTAACGCTAGTGGTGGAGAGATAGTTACTGCACCTACTTGTGGAGCAAGTGGTGTATTACCTGGAGTTTTATATTATGCACAAGAAAAATATAATTACCCTGAAGATAAATTCTTAAATGCTTTAGCAACAGCTGGATTAATAGGTAATATAGTTAAACATAATGCCTCTATCAGTGGTGCTGAGGCAGGATGCCAAGCTGAGATTGGTACTGCCTGTAGTATGGCAGCCGCTGCTGTATCTGTTTTGATGGAGAATGATATGGATACTTTAGAATGTGCTGCAGAAATCGCAATGGAACATCATCTAGGTTTAACTTGTGATCCTATAAGAGGATATGTTCAAGTACCATGTATTGAAAGAAATGGCGTTGCAGCTATGCGTGCAATTAATGCCGCTGAACTATCTGAACTTATTGGAGAAAATAGAAAAATATCATTTGATATGGTAGTTGAAACAATGCTTCAAACTGGAAAGGATTTAAAAGAGAGTTACCGAGAAACAGCTGAAGCAGGACTCGCAGCTTATTATAAAAATATTCAGATTCAAAAAAACTATATTAAGAAAACAGAAAACAATTCTAACTAGTAGAATTGTTTTTTATTATTAGAGTATTTGTTTGTGAAGAGACCATGATATTTTAATTTTATCATAGTCTCTTTTTTACTGTCTGTTTTTATTGTAACACTGAATAAAAAAATCCTTTTACTCTGTATTTATTCAAAAACTGTTACATATCTTGTTACTGTCTCTATATTTCCTGATGAGTCTTCTGCTGAATATACTATTTCATAAGTTCCAGTTATAGTTGTATCTACTGTTCCACTAATTATAATTGTAATTATTTCACCTGAATTGTCAGTTGCAATTGCTCCTGAATCTACCCAAGTTCCATTTGCAGTAATAGAATCTACTCCTTCGTTCAGAGTTATTATAGGCTTAGTTTGATCTACAACGATTACATATCTTGAAATAGTATAATCTTTTTCTTCATAAGTTAGTGAATATACAATTTCATATAACCCTAAAGTAGTTTCATCTACAGTACCTGTTGTTGAATCTACATCTACTTTCATATCTTCATATTCAAGCCAAGCTCCAGCGTCTTCCCATGAAGTATTTATTTCAACTGTATCTTGTCCTCTTCCTAACACAAAAATTCTTTCTTCATCCTTTGTTGGATTACAAGCTGATAGGAGGAAAGTTGTTAAAATTAATATTCCTAGTAAGTATTTTCTCATGCTAGAACACCTTCTTCCTCTTGTTTACGATAATATAGTGTTAAATCATTTCCTTCTTCATAAACAAAGATATATCTTATATAAGTATATTCTTTCTCGTTATGAGAATATGAATATTCAATTGTATATATACCAGCTTCTGATGTATTAATATTATCTGTTCTACCTTCACAGTTGGATTCTATATTATTTACAAACACTTTACATGTACCATCAATGAATTCTTCTCCAACTTTGATAGATGTAAGTGCATCTCCTAGCTCAAATTCTATTGTTGGATTTAAAGATACTACTGTAACTGCTCTTTTTATTACAGTAATATTTCCACTAGTGTCTTCTGCACTATAAGTAAGGATATAAGTTCCTGGAGTAGTTGTGTCAACTTCTCCAGTTAATGTAACTATTACATCATCAAAATCTTCATAAGTTATACCAGAATCTATATACAATTCTCCAACCATAACTGTATCAATATTTGAGTTTAAACTAACTGTTGGTGGTGTAGTATCTTGAATAATAACAGTTCTAAATACTTCACTTAAATTCCCACTTGAGTCTTCAACAGAGTAAGTTACTAAATAATTTCCTATCTCATCTTGGTCTATTACTAAATCAGTATTTATTACACATTCAGAGTCATAATTGTCAGTGCATGTTGCTGTTGGTTCTGTATATAACTCTCCAAGTTCTAAAGTAACTTCCTCGCTACCACTTACAATTAATTCTGGAGGAGTTACATCTTTTACAATAATTTCTATTATGAAAGTTTGCTCATTATTACTATAATCCATAACACTATATGTAACAGTGTATGTTCCTATAGTATCGTAATCCACTAAAATATCATTAACAATAATTGAAACTGTTAAATCACCATCTACTATATCTATTGCACTTACTCCATCTATATAATCTGGAATATCATCTTCCAAAATGTATTCAATGTCAGTAGCTCCTGTAATTATAGGATCTGTTGTATCTTCTACTATTACATCAAACTCTCGTGATGTCTCATTTAATGATTCATCTAATAGCTTAACTGTCACTGTATAAATTCCTGGTGTATCATAATCTACATTATCTTCTACTTCGACTTTTGATAATACTCCATCACTATTATCTGATTCATTTGTAATCAATGTAGTCCAGTCTATATTAGTTACTCCTGCTTCTATTGTTTGTTCAATAATTTCATCAAATAATGGAGCTGTTGTATCTTCTACAACTACATTAAACTGTTGTGATATTTCATTTGATGATTCATCTACTAACTTAACTATCACTGTGTAAGTCCCTGGTGTGTCATAATCTACATTATCTTCAACTTCGATTTTGCTTAAAGTATCATCACTATTATCTAATTCATTTGTGATTAGTGTAGCCCAATCTATATTAGATACTCCTGCTTCTATAGTTTGTTCAGTAATTGTATCAAATGTTGGAGCTGTTGTATCTTCTACTATTACATCAAACTCTTGTGATATTTCATTTAATGATCCATCTGACAACTTAACTATCACTGTATAAGTTCCTGGTGTATCGTAATCTACATTATCTTCTACTTCGATTTTGGTTAAAGCATTATCACTATTATCAGATTCATTTGTGATTAGTGTAGCCCAATCTATATCTGATACTCCTGCTTCTATTGTTTGATCTTCAATTGTATCAAATGTTGGTGCTATTGTATCTTCAACTATCACACTAAATTCTTGTGATGTTTCATTTAATGATTCATCTACTACTTTTACTGTTACTGTATAAGTTCCTGGTGTATCGTAATCTACATTATCAGTTACTTCTTCTTTAGTTAATGTTCCAGATATATTATCAGACTCATTTGTAATTAATGTAGTCCAGTCTATATCAGATACTCCAGCTTCTATTGTTTGATTAATAATATTATCAAATGTAGGAGGAGTTGTATCTTCTACAGTAACAAATATAGTTTGTCCATATGAATTTCCATATTCATCACCCACTGTAACTGTAACAGCGTATTCTCCTAAAACATTATAGATTACATTATCGTCTTCAGTAACAGTAATTTCACCATCACTATTATCACTAGTTTCAGTGATATATGTCGTCCAATCTATATCAGCTGTACCTACTTCTATTGATTGATCATATAATACAGTTGCTTCTGGATGTGTTGTATCTTCAACTATCACATTAAATTCTTTTGATGTTTCATTTTGTGATTCATCTACTAATTTTACTGTCACTGTATAAGTTCCTGGTGTATCATAATCCACATTATCGGTTACTTCTACTTTTGTTAATGGTCCACCACTATCATCAGCCTCATTTATAATTAATGTAGTCCAATCTGTATCTGATACTCCCGCTTCTATTGTTTGTTCTGTAATTGTATCAAATGTTGGAGGAGTAATATCTTCTACCTCTACATTAAACTCTTGTGATGTTTCATTTAATGATTCATCCACTAACTTAACTGTTACTGTATAAGTTCCTGGTGTATCGTAATCTACGTTATCAGTTACTTCTACTTTTGTTAAAACTCCATCTGAATTATCAGCTGGATTTATTATATATGTGCTCCAATCAATGTCTGATACTCCATCATCTATTGATTGATCATCTATTGTATCAAATGTTGGTGCTGTTGTATCTTCAACTTCAACATTAAATGTTTGTGATGTTTCATTTGAAGATTCATCTACTAATTTAACTGTTACTGTATAAATTTCTGGTGTATCATAATCAATATTGTCTTCTACTTCATATTTTGTGAGTGGCCCGCCGCTATCATCAGCTTCATTTGTTATCAATGTTATCCAGTCTATATCAGCTACTCCTGCTTCTATTGTTTGTTCAGTAATTGTATTAAATGTTGGAGGGGTTGTATCATCTACAAGAGTTGTTGAAGCACTTAATTCTCCTGTAGGAATTATAATTTCATTATTGGTAAATGTAAGTGTATCAATAGTAAGTGTTACATCATCTCCTACATTCCAAGAATTAGTAACATAAACATTAATCCTACCATTATTCACAGTAAAACTAGAATTATCATATTCTGTTCCATTTACTGAGATTGATAATAATCCATCCTTATAATCAAATTCTGGGAAAACTGAGAACTTAATCGTAACTCCCATTCCGTTAATTTCTTTTTCCATATAACTAAATAGAACATTATCCACATCATCCGCTGTATGATTTACCGAAATTGGTGTATGTCTATGTACTGTAGTTCCGTCACCTAATTGTCCATCTCCATTTCTACCCCAAGTGAAAATTCTACCATTAGATGTAATTGCTGATGAATGATAATATCCCAAAAATGAATCTATTACTGTTTCTCCATCAAATAGATCAAAATTAGATGTAATATCTGTTGGTACCTCTCTAGTAGTTGTTGTTCCATCACCTAACATACCATCCCAATTACCACCCCAAGTGAAAATTCTATCATCTGTCGTTACTGCTGATGAATGAATATTTCCTAAAGAGATAGTTGATATTACTTCTCCTTCATTCAATAGTAATCTAGTTGTAATATCTATTGGGAAATTTCTATCAAATGAATTTTCATCAGCTAATTGATGGTATTCATTATCTCCCCATATTAAGATTCTTCCTTCAGATGTAATTACAGAAGAATGGTACCCACCCAAAAATATATCTGAAATTACTTCTGTTTCATTTAAATTAAATATGTCTGTTATATCTATCGGAATAGGGTGATCATCCATATCAGTTACTCCTATACCTAATTGGCCATCCCCATTATATCCCCATATAAATACTCTATTATCTGAAGTTACTGCTGAGGAGTGAGAACCACCTAAAGATATATTTTCAATTATTTCTTCTCCAATTAAATTGAAGTTATCTGTTATATCAACTGGTAAATTTCTTTGAGTATCTGTTCCATCACCTAATTGTCCAAAAGTATTATATCCCCACATAAAGACTCTTCCTTCAGATGTGATTACTGAAGAATGATTTCCTCCAGCTGAAATACTTACAAATGTTTCATCAGGATTCAAATAAAAATTACTTGTTATTTCTATTGGTATATTACTGTTAGTTGTTGTTCCATCACCTAATTGTCCTTGTGCATTAATTCCCCAAGTGAAAATTCTACCTTCTGTAGTAATTAAAATAGAATAATTTCCACCTAAATAAACTTCTAAAACATCTTCTTCACTACCTAAATTAAATCTACTTGTTATATCTATTGGATTTGCACTATCGGTTGTTGTGCCATCACCTAATTGTCCGTAATCATTTTGTCCCCATATTAATACTCTTTCATCATTTGTTAATACTAATGTATGATTTGCACCTAACGAGTAACTAATAATTTCATCATTAATAAATAATGGGTTTTGTAAAATATATACAGGGTAAAAACCATTATTTAATTCAATAGGTGTATATCTATTAGTTGTGGAATCATCTCCAACTTGCCCATAAAAGTTTCTTCCCCATATAAAGATAATATTATCTGAACTAAGTACAAATGAATGACTTCCTCCTAAAGAAATACTTGTTATTGTTTCTAAGGAATCCAAATCAAAAATACTTGTTATATCTATAGGTAAATTTTTATCAACAGTTGTTCCATCACCTAATTGCCCTGAATGATTACTACCCCATGCAAAGACTCTATCATTTGATGATAGTGCAAAAGAATGACCTCCACCCAGTTCTATACTCGAAATTGATTCGTCTCCAATTAAATTAAAGTTATCTGTTATTTCTGTTGGTATATTTCTTTGAGTTACAGTACCATCTCCAAGTTGTCCACTACCATTAGCTCCCCAAGTAAATACTCTATCTTCTGAAGATATTGCTGAAGAATGAGCTCCTCCTAGTTCTATACTCGTAATTGATTCTCCTTCATTTAAATTAAAATAGCTTGTTATATCTGTTGGTACGATTTTATCTATTATTGTATTATCCCCTAATTGTCCGTAAAAGTTATATCCCCATGTGAATACTCTATCTTCAGATGTAATTGCTGAGGAAATTCTCCCATTTAAGGATATGCTATTTATTACTTCTCCTTCATTTAAATTAAAATGACTTGATATTTCTAGTGGTAAAAGTTTATCAACTAGCGTTCCATCACCTACTGCTCCATCCTCGTTATATCCCCATGTGAAGATTCTACCATCTGATGTAATTGCCGAGGAATGATAATGTCCTAATGATATGTTTGATATTGTTTCTCCTTCGTTTAAGTTAAAGTTATCTGTTATATCAATTGGTGTATATGTTGGACTAGTTGTCCCATCACCAAGTGCCCCATCACCGTTATATCCCCAAGTGAATACCCTTCCTTCAGAACTAAGTGCTGCTGAATGAACATAACCTAAAAAAATACTTTCGATTTTTTCTCCAGTATTTAAATTAAAATTACTTGTTATTTCTGTTGGAATGTGTCTCTCAGCAGAAGTACCATCACCAAGTTGTGAAAATGCATTATCACCCCAAGTAAATACTCTTCCATCTGATGTAAGTACCGCCGAATGTTGATCTCCTAATTCAATTTGAACAAAATCATAATATTCATAGTAAGAAAATGTATCTTCTTCAGATTGAATCATATCAGCTAATACTTCCTCATTTGATGTTAAATTAATAATACTTAAAGTAACTATTAATAATAAAATCAGTATTCTTTTCATCTTATTCCTCCAAAGTAATTGACATAAAAAACGCAAAAAACCGATTTTGGGTTTTCTGCATTTTAATTTTGTATTGTTTATCCCTCAATCAAGGTCTAAATTATAAGTATATTATACCATGTAAAATATGTGTATACAATTATGATTATATATTTACAATTGCAAAATATATATACTTCACAATATTCATTGTAATTGTAAAGCCTAGTCCTTTCTTGATTGTAATAAAAACACCTCCAATTTCAAGAATATGGAGGTGCATATTTTATTTATCCCAATCTAATAATCTTTTAGTTCCTTCTAAACTTCTTAAATATGTGATATCTTGAGATATCTCAAGTACTCCTATATAGTTATTCTTTATATCACGCACAGCGTGATATGTAATATAAAGCATTACATCATTAAACGTTATCCAAAAATCTGCGAAGTCTTTTTTTCCTTCTTTAAAAGCTTCTACTATATCTTCTACTACTTTAACACTTTTAGGAGGATGACAGTGTTTAACAA
This sequence comes from Candidatus Izimoplasma sp. HR2, assembly GCA_000753575.1. Taxonomy (GTDB): domain Bacteria; phylum Bacillota_I; class Bacilli_A; order Izemoplasmatales; family Izemoplasmataceae; genus JAFGXW01. The sequence continues at coordinate 28,011 of JRFF01000027.1, forward strand.
GTCTTCCTATTACTGAAGGATTTCTAGGAAAATGTCTTTCTTTTCGATCATTAAAATATTTAACTCTATTATCCTTATCTACAAATGTAATATCTAGTGGTAAATAATTAAAGATTAAATCAATCTCTTTTAAACTTAGAGAACCAGTTTTAGTTTTAAATTCACCTTTAAAGATTGTTTCTTCTTTATCTTTGAAGTATTTAGGGTCTGGAATTATATCTGTCATTGAATATCCATATTCAAATGACTCAACATATATATCATTTAATACTTCTTCACTTAATGTCATTTCAGCGACAGGCAATAAAATTAATTCATCTTTAATATTGAGCCCGAAAATTAAGTAATAATATTCACCAATTAAGAATAAGAATTCTTTTTCATCTATTACTTCTTTTCTAAGTTCAACAAGTAAATCCTTAACTAACTTTCTAGCGTCATCATGTAAACTCCACATAACTTCTAAAGGCTTTGTTGAAGGCATCGTTTTTTCTAAATGAGGGAATAGTATATTCTCTTTTTTTATAAACTTTTTCTCAAACTCTAAACATTTAATAAACCCTTTTATTAATGCTTCTTTATGAATATCTATCTCATTCTTTTTAAAATAAGGTTTTAATGAATTTAAATGTGATTCCATTGCTCTATTTTCTTTTAGTAAACTATTAAAGAAAATATGATTATAAGTTTCTTTCTTTACGTCAGTTAATCCATGATAAAACACATTCACAAATCTATTCGCACTATCTTTAATATCTTCTATTGAATATGTTGTATTTTGTTTATACATATCAAGATAAAATAAATCAATTGGTCTTATATCTTTAATAGTATCTGCATATTTATCGTAAATCTCTTTTTTTGTATATTTATCGCTGCCAACGATTAATTCTTTCATAAATTGATCGAGTCTTTTTATCTTCTCTTTATCTTTATGTAATAGTTCCATATTAACCTCCTAATACTTATATACATATTATACTAAATTAAATATTTCTAAATATTTCCTATTTTAAATCTAGAGCTTTATTTACAAGGCTCAATGTGTCTTCAATCATAAATAATGGTATGTTTAAGATGTTTCCATTAAATGATAAATTTTTAAGAGAATATCTGATTCTTAATTTTGTTTCTTCAGGGTACATTTTCATATATTTCTTAAGACTTGTACTTTTAATATTTATTCCTGCTTTTGCTTCTACAGGATAAATATCATTTTCAATTTGAATCAAGAAATCTATTTCAGCTTTTATGTTTGCATTTTCTGGGGTCCAATACCTTGGGGTATATCCCAAAATTCTAACTAGGTTATTTATAACATAATTTTCAGTAAATGACCCTTTAAATTCAGTAAAAAGTTTATCACCTTGTGTAAAAATGTTTGTTGATATCTTCGATTTTTTTCTTAATAAACCAACATCTGATAAATAAATTTTAAACGCTGATAAATCATCATATGCGCTTAATGGTAATCCAGGTTTACTTGATCTATAAACCTGACTTATCAAATCGGCATCATTAAGCCATCTTAAAGCATCCTCGTATTCTCTAGCTCTAGCACCCGACTTAACTACCTTATATAAAAATTTCTTATTTTCTTTTGCAAGTTGTGAAGGAATACTATCCCATATCAACTTAATTTTAGGTAGGTCTTTAATGTTTGGATATTTCATAAAATCATGCTCATAAGACAATAAGATAAACTCAAGAGTTCTTTCAACTAAATCCATATTTTTTTCTTCAATAAAGCATAGTATAACTTCTGGTAATCCACCAATTATAAAATATACTTTTAAAGCTTCAGTTAGTTGATTAAAAAATAAATCAGGGATAACCTCAATTGTGTCACTTGTCTTTAAATACTTTAAAAGATTACTTTTTCCATAAGCATCTAAAAACTCATAAAATGACATTGGATAAAGTTTCATAAAATCAACTTTGCCAACAGGAAATGATTTTGGCTTAGATAGAGTAATTCCTAGCAAAGAACCAGCACAAACTATATGATAATCAGTTGCATTTTCTTCAAAATACTTGAGAGAGTTCAATGCTTCATTACTTTCTTGGATTTCATCAAATATTATTAATGTATTTCCTTTTTCAATATTCATTCCTAATACTATTTCTAAAGACTCAATAATTCTTTTTGGATTTTTTGTTAATTTAAAGAATTGGTTGTATTCAGGATTTTCATCAAAATTTATATAAGCAATATTATGATAATTATCTTTTCCAAATTCTTTTAAAAGCCAAGTTTTACCACATTGCCTAATTCCCCTTAAAATAAGTGGTTTACGGTACTTTGATGCTTTCCATTTAACTAGTTCTGCCATCATTTGTCTCTTCATAAAGTCACCTCATTATTAATAGTAATGTGTGATTAATCACATTATTATGCATATTTATGTGAATATTATCACATTTATATTAAAATTATAACTTAATTTTATGAGTATGTCCAATACTATTTCACATCTCCATACTCTTTTTCAAGATAAGCATAAAGGAATGATATTCCAAGTAATGTAAATCCAAGTATGAAATAAGTAACCATTCTGACAAATGTTGTAAAGTCTTGTGTATAGAAATCATATATAAAGAACTTTAATAATGAATAATAAATTGAACCAAGTCCTAATTTCCTAGTTAAAGTCCAGTCCCCTTTAAATCCTAGTAATATTCCACCAGCTGATGCTATCATAAAATAACTAGATAATATAACTTTATCAAATTCAATATTGATATACATATGAATAAAATAACTATGTATAAGTACACCTACTAAGTAAATTATGATGAATGTCCATTCATCATCCATTTCTTTAGTTCTACTGTAGTAAAGCTCTTTAAGAGATTGGATGATATATATATTAATAGCAAATACCAATAAGAACTTAACTACATCATTAAACAATGCAAAATTATGATCAAAGTACATTAAGCTTACCCAAAATACAACTGCAACAATTTTTATATTTAGTCCAATTAGGAATTCCTTTTTATATTTCATTTTAAATATATCCAATTCCATAAGCCATCTATATCCAATAAATCCAAGTACAACCATAGACCCAATAATTGATAAATCAACATTTATCAATTCTCTAGTAAGCATGATAATCACAGGTATTATTAAAAACAGATTTAATGTTTGAACCGCAGTATAATCAATTTCATCTTCTTCTTTTCTAACATATTTGAAGAATAGATTAATAAGAAGTAACGCTACTCCAATTCCTAAACTACCTAATATCACTTCTAATTGATAAAAACTAAATGATTGATATGTAAAATGACGGTTAATTAATCTAATTGAGAATATTATCATAAACAAATATGCGGCTACTTTATGTGCAAAGTCTTTTGTTATTTTTGATAATAAGAAGAAAATAATTAAAGAAGCACCAGTAATTAAATTTCGGAGATAAAAATCATATATAGAATTTTCAAAATTTGTACTTCCGGCATATAAACTAAATATAAATAAGTTAACAATGATAAGCAACAAATAATATATATTAACATTATTTACTTCTATATTTTTCTTCAAGTAATTCAAAGTGTATATAGGAGTTAATAACACTGCTATATATAAAGGTATGTAACTTGCGTACTCAAAATCAAAATAGAAATTTAGAAAATCACCAATATTAATAGCCACAAGCATTAGCATAATAGTTGTAAATAAACTTGTAATAAATTTAAATAATGGTATTGCTTTATCTACCATCACAATATTTACAATATACACAAAGAATAACATTACAAGTGTAAACATAATTTCAAAATAAGGAATCCCATAATGAGAATCAAAAATAAGATAAATATAATATGATATGAACATTACAGATACTATAGTTATCATAACTGTTTTAATATTCATTTTATCATTTAAATATTTAACTAGATACATATAAAGAATAATTCCAAAAGTTACTACAAGTAACGTTATTTCAATATATTCATTCATAAGATGAAACTTACCTAAATAAGGATTTGGGATAAACCATATAATCATATAGAAGATTAATAAAACTGAATCTAAAAAACTATACCTTCTATTATAAAAATATATAAAACTAGTAATCATTAATCCTATACTACTATATGTTAAAAAGCTATCACCTATTAGTTCATATTGATATCTTGATAACATAATTACTAAATAGAATGTAAATACACTAATAGCGTAAAATACATTACTAAACACTTCACTCTTTCTTCTTTCAAACCACCAACCTATAACACCAAGTAATACTGCAATAGCAAACACCAATAACACTCTACCTAAGTCAGGCATCCATTCATAAGCGAGTTGTCCAAATGACACAATACCTAAAAATATTAATACTCCAGCAATCTTTGCAATAACGTTCTTTCCTAAAAAGAACTCAAAGACATTTTTAGAAACATCATGATCTCTCATATACTTTTCTATTGGATTTAAATCCTCTTCATAATTTGTAGACTTAGTTTCTACTTCTTCTATACTATTTAACTCTTCATTCATAATATTCTCCTCCTAAATTTTTCCATAATAAAAGACAGCTAAGTAAGCTGTCTTTGCTCACCACTTTAATTTATTACTCTTCTTATCTTTATAAAGACTAATACTTTAGTGGGATTTAGTTAATCGTTTTTAAAAAATGGTTTTGTTTTTCCATTTAAATTAACACTTTGTTTATATAAAGAACTTATTAATAAATCAAATCCTACATATAGAATTACTAGTACTATTCCATCATATCGATCCTTAGTTAATTCAAACATATGTGACTCTGTGAATGCTAAGAAGAATACAAATAAATATAGTAATCTAAATGAATAAACATTTGCTAATTTCATTACCCTAGACACTCTTTTATTTGAACTACGTAATTCAAATCCAATTACTAATGTAACTATACTAACAATGTAGAATACTGCTATAAAATATATTTGTATGTTAGACACATCAATAAACCAATTGTTAAAGAATGTATACACTGGAAGTACACTCATTACTAGAAAGTAAAATATTATATAAACATAAGGTTCATATCTTGATTCTCTTTTAGCTAAAGCTAACTTAGAATCAACATTTAAAAGTATTCTAGTTGAAATGATATACATTGATATAAGATACATTATAAATATTATGAGAGGTGACGGTAATAATATTTGTAATGTTAAACAAAATAATACTAGTACTAACACTAAAATAGTAATTACTCTATTTAAATATATATTACCTTTAGAAAAGCTAATAACTTTAGTAATAGTAAATATACTAAATACTATTTGAAATAGTAAATAAGTAAATAGTATTACTGAAGTAGTAACTTCAAATCCAAATACACCTTTAAATATTAACTGATATCCATTTTCTGATCCTAATAAGTCATTATCAAGGAAAGGTAGAAATAAGACAAGCCCCATTAAGATAGACATTGTTATCTTAATGATTTCTTTATTTCTATTACTTCTTTTTAAAAGTTTTTCATCTTCTACTTCATTACTTTGCGCAGATAAAATTTCATCAATAGTAATTTCATAAAAAGATCCTAATAATTGTAAACTTGATAAATCAGGTAGTGATTCTCCTTTTTCCCACTTAGAAACTGCTTGATGAGAAACACTACATATACTTGCTACTTCCCCTTGCGATAATCCCTTCGCATTCCTTAATCCTTTTAAGTATATTCCGATTTCTTTGTTGTCCATGATTCTACCTCCCGCTTAAATAATAATTTAATTAGCCCTTATAGGCAAGATACTACAAATTGAATATGTTCAACTGTTAGTTGAATATATGTTTAAATGCCTTTAATAAGACATTTATTTAAATGTTTTATTTAATATTAAATGTTTATTTGTAAAAATTCACATATTTACTGCTTTAATTATAACATATAACAATCTTCAATTTAACGTTGAATTATACAAATAAGACTCTTCTTTATTATCATTATCGTTATAATTGACTGTCTAATATTATCATGGGATAATTAAATCAAAAAAGGAGTATATTATGAAAGTAATTAAAATGTCTGAAGTTAAAGGTGAAATCAACAAAAGAGGTTTCTTAGCAAAAACACTTGTGGAACATAAAAACGCTACTGTTAAAAACTTAATTATTAGTGCAGGTGATATTATTCCACCTCATAGAGTTCCTGTAGATGTATTCTTCTATATTATAAAAGGTGAAGGTACTATAGTAATAGGTGACTCAGAAGCACTAGTAACTGAAGGTGATATTGTAACTTGCCCACAAAATGTTTACATGTCAGTTAAAGCTGATCAGGGTGTTGATTTCTCTTTCTTAAATGTTAAAACGCCTAGTTTAACTTAATTACAGCACTTAATGATATTATTTATTATATTATTTAACAAAAAAACGAGAACAATATTTGTTCTCGTTTTTTCTATTCTACAAATACAAACTTTTGATAATATTATTAACAGTTAGAGGTAGAGAATATTATTATTAGCAACATAATTATATTTCATGCAATCTTATTAGAGGAATTGTCATTTGAAATGTTAGTTTAACTTTAAAAAGTTAAAGTATCTACCTCTGTCACTGTTATAAACTTATTTACTTACATTAGTCATATTGTTATATGCTTTTGTAAGTGTATCTTTAGCAGATTGTTCACCATTCATAAATTTTACAATCTCATTTGTAAATATACCTATTAACTCACCAGTATTTAGCAAGTTTGGTAAAGGAGATGATGTTTCAAGCATTTTTAATAAACTAGGATACCATTTATTCTTTTCTTGATCATTTATAAATGTAGATTTTCTTGTAGGATTCCCACAATAAGTTCCTATTAAACTGTCTACTTTTTTTGATGATAAGTATTTTATAAATTTTAGAGCTTCTTCTTTTTTCTTAGTCATTGAAGGAATACCAAAACTCCATGTTACATTCCAAGATTCTTTCAGACCAATAAATTTTAAAATATCTTTATTTATACACTTATCATTAAGAATTTGTCCTATTTGGCCGCCCCATGAGACAGCCATCAAAACTTTATCTTTTTGAATACTTTCTAAGACTTCACTATTACCATAGTTTAAAGTATCTTTATCTGAGTAATTCAACATTTCTTTATAGTAATTAAGAGCCTTAATCCCGTTATCATTATTGAATAATGGGTTACCTAATTCATCAAAAGCATCAGTACCAAAAGCTCTTAGGTACGGTAAGAAGTCTAAAAAGATTTCTGATTCGTGAGCCTTTAAAACTGTTTTGCCAAACTTTGGCTCACCTAAATATTTTTTAATATCTTTTATACTAATATTTTCATTTGATTCAATTGATATTTTATCTCTTCTATATGCAAGCATATGTCCATCGCAAAACGATGGTAGTAAATATAATTTATTGTTTAATTTCATCTCTTCTTTAATAACATCTAAGATGTCACTAAAATCATATTCTAAATCATCATTTACATTTAATTCTTTAAGATAATTTTTATNNTTCAGCAAGCCATAAATGTCCAGCAACCATTACAACGTCATACTTATAACTTATAAAAGAATCAATTAATGTTGAATAATAGTTCTCCCATTCAATAATATCAAAAATAACTTTTATATTATTAATATTCTCATAATCAGTAATTATATTGAGAGTCTTATCAGTATAACCATAAACAGCAGGATCTGAGACAGCAAGTA
>JRFF01000028.1 GCA_000753575.1 Candidatus Izimoplasma sp. HR2
GTAGCTTTTACCTCTATTATGTTAATCCCATTTTCGTTTTTATTATAAACATCTACATAACACATTAAATTAAAGTTATTTAAGTCTCTCATAAATAGTTTTTGTGTTCCATATTCAAGACCATATCTAGTTTCTCCGCCAAATAAAGACATAACTTTTCTAGCAGATAGTAACTCTACATGCGTAAAATAAGGCATCATAACCTCTAAATGAGATAGATCTGGTTCTAAGAAATCTTCATCTAATTCGTCAAAACCTTCTAAAGAATCTACAAGATCATGATATCTATCATTTAAAGCATCATCCATATCTTTTCGTTTATGGATATTATTTAAAGCTGGATATCTTTTACATCTAATATATTCCATAAACTTACTTTTAGTTATATTCATATTAGCCATATAAGTCCCCCCTAAATACTATTTATAAACCCAATGAACTCTCTATTGTGAATATTACTACCAAAATCATGTAATGGAACTTCATTTTCAAAAATATCTAGAACTTCTTCTAGTGTTTTCCATACAGTTATCATTCCTAATTTTTTCTCTTCATCAGTTAAATGAATTTCTAGACCTTCTTTAATTATTTCAACTGTGAAATAATGCATAGTCCATACACTATCTACAAAATACTCAGTTGTAGTAACTGTTTTGTTTAGCGCTTTAACGACTATTCCAGTCTCTTCTAATACTTCTCTTTCTAAACATGATTCTAAAGATTCATTACCTTCTCTTCTCCCTCCAGGAGTTGTGAAGATATTGTATTTAGTTAAGTGCATTAAGCAATATTTATCATCTTTTTTAAGTATTGCACGACAAGCTTCAGAAGATCCTTCTAAATTTGCATCTTTTTTACTAATTCCATCTGAGTATATTTCAATATTCATAATTTCACCTCTTTAAAAAATGCAGTAAACCTGCATTTTATAATTTTATCCTAGTAATTTAAGTTTCTTTTGATTTACTACATGTTGAAGTAGATTATTTCTAATAAATAAAATCATTTCATCATTTAAATCTCTTTTTGCAAGTAAAAAACCTTTATTAGCAGCAAAATACATAAAGAAATACTTTTCTGTTTCTTTAACACTACTAAATTGTTCCCAATTTTCAGTTACTTTTCCATCTTTTGTCTCGTAAATAAGCCCAGTATCATTAAGAATGAAATCAATACTTAAACTTTCTTTATTTCTTTCATATCCTTTTGCGGCACTTCTTCTAGCCATTAATACATATCCACCTAAGATTGCGATAAGTCCGAGACCTACAAAATGAAATGCCCAGTTACCAGTTAGTAATGGTGTTATTAATAGGTACGTAATACTCACTGAGTATAAGATAATATTTTGTATTTTTAGAAAATTTAGTAATAAATGATTAGTTGCGAATGCAACATAGTCCTCTTTTGTCCATTTTTGTGTAAATTGGTATTCCATAATTAAAAACTCCTCTCGTTTATCAAAGATATTTAATAAACTTCTTTATTGTTAGTAGATTTATTTAGTTTCTATATAAATCTCAATTAATTCATCTAGTTCTTCTATTGTAATTAGTCCTTCGTCAAGAGCGTAAATTAGTCCTCTTTCCTCAAAACCACTTTTTACCATATATGAGTTACTCATTTCACATGTTAAATAATACAAATTAACTTCATCTGAATAAATAAGTTCTAACATTGCAGGACAAGCACTAGGCTCATCAACATATAAAACCCATTCTTCCATTCTACCTATTTTTTCATAACCTCTTATTTGCATCTGGAAAACACTAAGAAGTGCTATACCAGAGACGATAAGTAATGTTATAATCACTCTTAAATTGTCCATTTAATCACCTTTATTCTATAATACAATCAGTAATAGAAACATATATTAAATTAAGTCCCTCTACTTTTCCTCTAATTGTTATAGTATCTCCAATATCTATATCACCTAGTTTAGCTATTTCATCTGAATCAAAGAAACTAAGATCAATATAATAAATATTACCTACTAAATTAACTGTATAGTAAGCACCAGCATCTCCAATATTAGAAACTACTCCACTTAATATAACAGTATGCCCAGTGTACAGGTTATTTGAAAGAGCTAAATCACTTTCATATGATAGGGCTAAATCTTCTGCGGAAATAGTAATTGGAGTTTCTTCAACAATATCTCTACCGTAATACCATTCTATTCCTTTCCACATTAATATTGCTGTGAAAGATATTAATGCTGAAAATAGCCATATTTTAATAAGTTTGGGCATAAAAATCATCTCTTTTCTTTTACTTATTATATTGTATCATTATGCAGTGATACTTGCAATTTTAATTGAATAAAAAAAATGACTAAAAAGTCATTTTTTATTTAAATAAGTTCATCTAATGATTCTAACATCTCATCATATACAGATTCTTTAATTTCTAATCTACGTTTTATAGTTCTTTTATCTTTCCAAGATAGTTTTGAAAATTCTACTACTCCACCACAATGAACAATATTGGCATGATAGAAAATATTTGGAGGTAAACTGTCTTGAATGGCTATATGAAACTCTGAGCGACTCATACCTGAAAAGAATAATCCTAATTCTTTATCTAATAATTTGAGCTTATTCTTTTTAATAAATTTTTGTGTTATCTTTTCAACTTCTCCTATGTATAAAGGAGCGCCTATTAATATTTTATCATAATCATCTAAGTTAAAATCTTTACTACTTATATCAAAAATTGCACATCCTTCTATTTTTTTAAAAAGGTATTTTGCACATTTTTCAGTATAACCCATAATAGATTCATATAAAATCAATGTTTTCATATAATCTCCTCCTTTTCACTATATATATTTATTATAACATTATATGATACTCTTATTTATAAAACATTATAAATATAAAAAAAAGACCCATTAATATGGTCTTTCATCTACTTTCTTGATTAATAATATACAAAATTTCAGCGTCATTTAATAAGTTTTTTATGTGAATATCTGCAACTACACCTGCTTCTATCGAAAATAAATTATATCCATCCTCCCAATTTCCTTCACCAAAGACAAACGTATTATACATAGGCATGCTATATGTAAATCCACAAGGGAAAATTATAGGTAGTCTACCTGTGCTTCCACCTGCTGTGTTTTGGCCAATTATTGTAGCTATATCATTTTCTTTTGCTATGGCAGATGCTATAGTAGCAGCGCTATATGAACCGTTTGAGACTAAAAAATACCAATCATAATCATAAATGATTTCATCTAAAACAATTTCATATGTTAGAGATGTATCATCTACACCAACATATGAATGAAATATTATTGGTTCATTAGTCATTAATCCTAAAATTTCTAATACTGAGTTCAATGACCCACCACCATTAGTTGTTAAATCTATAACAACAGTATCTACACTTGTTGGTAATGAATCTAAATTTGTTTTCAAAGTATTGGTAGTATCATCTGTAAAAACATTTACTACAATAACAGCAATGTTATCTTCAATGTATCTTACTTGTGGTCTCCCACTTGCGCCATACTTTTCTTCGTATTGTGTATAAAGACTTAGCATATGTGCTGCAATGTAGACACGATGCAGATTCATATCCTCATCATTTGGAAAAATAGGTGTTAACGGTGTTTCACTGTAATATCCTGTGTAAGCATAGTGAGCATGTGCATCATTAAGTGCATTAACCATATATGTCAAAGTCAAATAATAATCTTCTGTCTCGGAAGTCATAAGTTCTTGTCTATATTTTTTTAATAAATCTTCATAAGAATTAATACCACGATATTGCTTGTGCGCAGAAAAATACTCTAGAGAAACAATGAAGAAGTTATAACTTGCTAATCTTGCATCATAAGGAACATCTTCACCATTAGTGTTTGAGACTCCAATATTTTCACCTAAACAACTACCATTTCTACTTCCATATATCCCTTCACCATTATAGTTGAAGTAATACCCTCCCATATATGAAGATAGGAAAGAAATAACATATAACGGCATTAAATATTTTGTGTTTTCTCCATCTCCATAAGTAGTGAAATCAATATTATAATCACCAAAAGGTATGATTACTTCATCTCCCTCATCCAAAATAGTATCACTAATAAATAAATCTTCACTAAATATTTCATTAGAAACAACCGCTTGTTTCATTAAAAACAAGAAACTACTTAATGTAATTGTATCATTTGCAAAATCGATTGTCATCGATTGTGTGTATCTTGAATCACCTTCTAATATTCCAGGGTTACCTAAGATTGAAGCCGATAAAATTGGATCATATACAACTTTAATTTTATCTTCTGAGGGGTAACTAATATCTGTTACATTGTAATAAATGGCATTATCAATCACTGATACAAATGTTTCATAATCAACATATGGAATTGTTCCATTGTCAACAAAATATATATCAAGAATTTGAATGTTAGGTATATCAACAGATTCTTCACAATTAGTAAAAAATACTTGTTCTAACGATGTTACAATTACTTCTTCATTTGGAAGAACTGTTATTACATAATCATAGTTATTACTATATGTCCCATTTTTCGCTAGTACGGTGATTGTCACATCAATCGGTGGACTTTTAAATGAAGGGTTAAATATAAACCCATCTTCTGAGATTATTCCTGGGTGACTAGAAGACCAAGTAAAGGAAGTACCGTTTTCTCCAGACAACGGTAATGATAGCGATTGAGATTCATGTAGGGACTCGATTACTTCAGGTAAATCAATCATTTCTATATCACTTTCTAATAGTTTCTGATGTTCAAGGTGTATTAGAGCTTGTTCTTCATCACTAGTACATATTCCGTTTATCAATATTTGATCACCAGAACATTCATCATTATCTAAATTAGTTTGACATCCTGCATGCATAAAAACTAAAAATAATATTAACAATATATTAATTCTTTTTTTAGACATAATATCACTCCCATTTTGATTTATCTATAAGAATCTAATTGTATTTTAATAATCAAATATAATGAATATTAACCCTATTTATTTTGTATGTAATAAGATAAAAAAGACATTGCAATTAATAAGGCAGCAATGTCTTTTTTGTTTGTAATTTTTTTTGTAGTTAGACTACTGCATTCATTGATTTTTTGAATACTTTTTTTACTATTTGTTGTTTATATTATAATACTATATTCCTATAGAGGTCAAACATTTTGACTTTATAGTATTCTCTATTTTTTTAATACTACCATTTCTTTGATGCTTCTTCATAATCTTTAAACAATAATGAATATTCAATAGCATCAACAAGCTTTCCTTTATATATGTATACTTCTCTTTGTCTACCCTCATATACAAATCCTAGCTTCTTATTCACAGAACCAGACTGATTATTAAAAGAATAATGTCCTCCCAACACTTTATGAACCTTTTCAATTTCAAATGCAAATTTAACAACCTCTTTTATTGCCTCAGGAGCATAGCCATTTCCCCAATAAATAGGATTAATAACTGCACTCAATAAACGAATATCTAAATTTGAATCATTTTGCGTTTCCCTCAAACTTATTGTTCCAATTAGTTTATCTTTCTTTTTTAGCACTATTGCTAATGTTTCAGACTTCGATAATTCATGATTTATATACTTATTAGTGAATTCAATTGAGTTATGATGTCTCATACCAACCATGTCAACGATATCTTCAAATTGACAATATTCAAATACATCAATAGCATCAGTATGCTCTAATTTTCTTAATACCAATCTTTCAGTTTCCATTTTTTTCATAACATCATCTCCCTATATTTATTTTATCACACTAAAATTGTTACGTAAATAACGACCGAAATCTTATAAGGTTTCTTGGCTTTAAGAATTACAAATAGTATTATGATTTATAATACTATTTTCATTAATACTTAGACTAACTTATAGAGTATTGTTTCTTATATTTCAAGAAGACATCAGATATTCTGATGTCTTCTAAATTTTAAATACTAATATATGCATATGTGGAGTTTCTTTTGACTAATTAAATTCCACTTTGTTTTATCCCATATTAATTGATATTTTCCATTCTCCATTATATTTCTTCCAGACTAAAATATATCTTCCAGTATTTGAAATCAATTTCCCATCTTTTTTAAAACTAACTGACATTTTATTTATTGTGTACCCTAAAGTAAAATCATCAGAAACGTCAACGTAAAGCAGTTCAAATTTCAATTTTAAGTCTTCCATATTAAAAAATGAATCGATATACTTATTAGCTTCTTCATTTCCAATATAATTAGGAGCATCATTAGTACTAATAAATTTAACATCATGTACAAGAAGTCTTTTCAATCTTAATTTAATGTCATCATTGCTTTCCAGATGGTATGAAAGATCAAGTTCCTTTAGTTCTTCTTTAACTTTTTCTTTTTCCAAAACAATACCTCCTTCCTAATAATTTTATTCTAAACTGATTTTTAAGTAGTAAAAAAATAAAAAACTAAAAATGAATTTAGTCTTTATTGTAATTCATGAAAATCTTATTGTAATAGCACTCTCTCCACACATGTAATTCTTCCAATTTCAGTATACTTTAACTCAAATGCAATATCAAGTAGTTAATTTATCAAACTATTTTAGATAAGAGTCAGTATACGACCTAAAACTACAACGGTCTGGGTAAAAAAATAACCAAACCAGTAAATGGCTTAGTTATATGCTTTAAAATGGCATTCCGGGAGGGATTCGAACCCCCGGGCCGACGCCTTAGAAGGTTTTTCGAACATAATTGATGAAAAAAACAAAATAAAGGACGTTTTAAACGTCCTTTATTTTGGTAATTCATAAAATGCAATTCCAATAGCTCCAGTACCTGTATGACACCCAATAACTGGTGTGATAGGAGCTTGAAGTTTCTTATGTTTGGGATAAACAGCTTCAATAGCATTCTTAACAAATTCAATTGCTTCTAGATTATCTGATGTTTCATAAATCATTATAAAGTCATCCATTTTTTCTAAATCTGATAATACAACTTCAATCATTTTAACTAATGCTTTTTTCGCAGTTCTAACTTTTTCAAATGATTCAATTTTTCCTTCAAGCGTAACTTCTAAGATAGGTTTAATTTTTAAGACACTCCCAACAAACCCACTAGCTCCACTTAATCTACCATTAGCAACAAATAATCTTAGATTATCTACTAATAAGTAATGTTTCTTTCTCATTTTTAATGCTTCTAAAGAAGCTACTACTTCTTTTGCTGTTTTTCCTTCTTCTAGTAATCTTAATGCTACAATTGAAAAATAACCTTCAGCAGGCCCCGCATTTAACGAGTCCACTACATGGATTTTTAGGTTACCTTCATATTGATTTTGTCCCAATACCCCTACTTGGTAAGATCCACTTAATTGTGATGAGATAGTAGTAATAATTACTTCCTCGTATCCTTCTTTTTCTACTTCCTCAAGCATTTCAAGTAATTCTCCAATCGATGGTAATGATGATGACGGTACAAGATTTTTATCAGTATTTAACATTCCATAAAACTTTTCGGCTGTAAGTTCTACAAAATCACTATACTCATTATCTCCTGCAAGAATTTTAAGTCTCAAAATCTTTAAATTTTCATTTTTTAAATCTAAATAATCTAAACTCCCAGTACTTGTTGCAATAACAGCGATTTTTTTCATTATTTTTTCCTTTCAACTTCATTTTTATAGTAACTTTTATATTAATTTTTCTCTAAGTATCTTCTCTTGAAAATATTTCTTGTTTCTTTAGTAATATTTAATTTAGTAATTAAATATTGTTCTACAGTTCCATAGTCATCCTTTACTGTCTCAATAAATGAGTCTATATATATTCTATTAACTGTAAAAAATGGACTCATTCTATCTCTATTTTCTTCATAATTTATATTAAATAATTTACATAAATTTTTTGCAATATTTTGTTCAAATATACTATCCATTCTTAAATATTCTGTTACAATATCATCTACATTAAAATCTAATACAAACATTATAACTGCCCCTAAAATGCCTGTTCTATCTTTACCAGCAGTACAATGAAAAGCAAACTCGGGACTCTTTTGTTCTATAATCATTTCTAGAGCTTCTTTAATCCCTGATGACTTCGCAAAATCAGCATAAAGATTCACCATGAATTGTGAAAATTGACTTTGATCCATCATCTTTAATGAACTATAATCATTTTGTTTTCCAGTATCCATAATTTCTATATTTCTTGTCAACCCATGTTTTAAAGATATAGCACCTGTTTTCACTGTTTCTTCCGCACTTCTTAAATCATAAATATATTTTAATTTTAATGTTTCAAGAAATATAATTTGTCTCTGATTAATCCCTTCAGCTAATGCAAAGCGGTAAATCAAATTATCCTTAAGTTTATATCCGTCCCTATTAAGCAATCCTTCTGCAAGCATTCTAAAATTTTGCAAATCCTTCATAATTCCTCCTATTTTTCAGTAAAACAGACACTACCTGTATTTATTATACTATTTATTAGTTTATAGAATACCCTAGTTTTGTAAAATATTTTAGAGTGTCTTTATAGCCATAATCATATATTTCTTTTGAATGTTTAAAACTAAAGTCTAGTACTCCACCCATTTTCTTTTTACCTTTAATTTGGTGGATTTTTACATTAGGATACTTTTCAGACTGTATTAACTCAAATGCAAAAAATGATATCCCAATAACAATTACTTCATTACACCCAAAATCAATAAGTGGACGAATTGGTGTGTTATCAAAAACTCCTCCATCATAATATTTTTTATTTTGTCCAGTAACTGCTGGAAATATTACAGGTATTGAACAAGAAGCTGTAACTGCCTTAATCTGATCTTCTTTCTTAAGTTCCTTTAATGGAACATATAAAACTTTACTATCCTTTTTTATATAATGTTTATATGATGATTTAAATAACTCAACCAATCCCTTTGTCATATCTCCACTTTCAGATACTGTTACAAAGACATCTTTTTCTTGTAATGCATTATAATCTATAATATTAATCATTATTTTATTAAATGTTTCCATAGTATATATCCCATTACCAAATGTACTAAATTTTTCTTTTTTCAACCTTGTAACAAGTGCTTCTCTCATTTTAAGTGCGTCTTTAGGAATATTAAACCAAATTTCACGCGCTTTTTCGATTGATGTTGAAGCCAACACTGATACGTTAGCTGCACCTATAGAAGAACCAGAAAAAGCAGATATATTTTTATATATCCCTAAATCTGAAAGTGCTTGAGCAGCTCCAATTTGGTATGCTCCTCTTGCTCCTCCTCCTGTAAAACATAATCCTATTTTATTTTCCATCTTATTGCTCCTTTATTCATATTACATAATATCTTATTTTTTATATACTTTTACTAAAATAGACTGCCCACTTTTAATTGGGATAAAAATAAATCTTTTATACATGTGATATAAGGTTTCTTTTGAAGAACAAAATTTATCAACTATAGAAACTACAAATGATTCTTTATATTTTGGAAATCTTAAAGTTAAAGGCCACATATGAGTTAAGATAATATCTTTTTCCTTTTTATTAAGCTCAAAGTGTTTCTCAGCATTATTAAGAGAAATCTTTGAATGTCTAAATCCATGAAGTCCAACGTGTGAACCTGGAATATGCCAATCGTAAAGGAAAAAATCATGAAGGAGTGCTCCTCTAGATGCAGATTTATAATCAAGATTTAAAAATTTACATACTTTATAACTTTTTAGTGAAACATTTTTACAATGATCTAAACACGTTATTTCTCCATGCTGGATATATTGATCCATTGATTGAACAATCTTAGTTTCAATCAAATCACTAACACAATCATTATATATTATTAAGTGTTTCTCATTCTTAATAGTTCTCTCCTGATTCATGACCTCACTCCTTTTTACACAAATAATATTAATTTGTCTAAATTAAATAAATTAGCTTTTCTTATTTTTTAATACCTTTAACAAATATGAGTAACTCTTTGATGGAGATTTTGGATATTTTTCAAAGAGGCGGGATATACTTTTTGATTTCAATAAAATTGTATTTAATTGGCTGGCCTTATTTTCAATTGATAAGGCAAGCTTATTACCGCCTTTATTTCTAATGCTTGAAAGTTCTCTTCTTAGACTATTTTTATAATCTCCTAAAGATTTTACAAATCCTTCGTCTCTTTCCATTATACTGTCATAGGCCTTTTCAAATATATAATCATATTTACCAGCAAATGAAGTTTTTAAATTATTCAATTTAATAATAAGTTCTCTTAATCTGAGTAAATCTCTAAATGTATAAATATTGTCTATTAGAAAAACTACATAGAACATCATTATAACTATTATTAAATGCGACGGTATAATATTGTAATAAAGACCATCAATTATAGGGTTTATAAAACGCCATAATAGGTATCCACCTATCCCAAATAATATTGTATAATCTAGCGCAACTCTACCTTGTAGATTAAATTTATGATCACTATAATCCCACCATCTTGTTTTAAATGCAATTTCTAATCCTAATGATGTAAAGTATTCCCATATAACTGAAACTAAACTAATAAATATAATTTGTATTATTATAAGGAAAATACTGTCATCTAGATTTCTAAATATGCTCATACTTAGAATTATAGTTAAGCAAGCAAAGCCATATATAGGAATATAAGGTCCTCTTAAGAAACCCCGATTAATATACTTTTTTTCACTAAAAGATACATATGGAGTTTCCCAGAACCATCCAAGTATAGAATATGCCATAAAAAGAAATAAAATTTTTAATATCATATTGTTTATAATAAGCACACCTAACATAAAGAGCCTATTACTTCCTCCTTTGAATTGTTTTAATACTTATAAATTAACTTATAAATTATATCTGTCATTTCATCTATAGATTCTTCTCTAGAATTTTTTATCCACTCAACAGCGATTGCAAATAATGCACCCTCATAAAACTTCACCTTATACTTATCTGTATTATCAACACCAAATATAACCTTTAAAATGTTAGAAATCTCAATCTCAAATGATTGCATTATCAAATAATCTAAATTATCTCTCAATAATAATCTAAATAAATTAGCAGAATCATTAAAAACTGTGATTATTTTTTTGATTGAATTATAGATTATATCTTTTTCATAAACTGTTTTATTTAGATCGTCCATTAGTTTATCATATATTTTTCTACCTTCATGAATAATTATATCTTCCTTAGAATTATAATTTCTATAAAATGTCAGTCTCGCAACTCCAGCTTCTGAAGTAATATCACTTATTGAAATATCCTTAAATGCATTTTCCCTCATTAGCTTCATCAAAGCTTCGAATATCCATTTTCTACTTCTTAACACTTGCTTATTTTCATTCATAATGTCCTCCAATATAACTTAATATCTATGTCTTAATTAATATCTATACTATATGATATCATATCAATGTTACAAATGCAACATGTGTTTCATTTGTTACATATTAAAAGCAAATTAAAAAAAGCCAAAAAAGGACTTTTTTAATTTAAAATGGTATTCCAGGAGGGATTCGCCCCGTCCCACGCCTTAGAAGATTTCTTCAATCCAAACTAGGTATATTATTCACATATTTAATCTATCATCTTTTTTTACATATACTAGTTACAAGAAACGATCATCTGAACGAATCGTTTTACTTCTTTTAGCGTTCTTTTCTAACCATCCACTTTTTGTATTAGTAAGGGCATCAAACTCATGGACATATGGTTTGATATCCAAAACTGGTGTTCCATCTAATATATCCACATTACCTATGTGTATTACATTTTCTTCAATTTTAATATTTGATACGATTGAGAATCCGATAGCATTCGGACGGTTCGGTCCTCGAATTGCAAAAATCCCATGCTCTATGTTATCTAAGAAAGGTTTGCAAAGCAATTGTGGTTCTTTGGATTTATGAAAGTGGTACAAGACGATGATATGACTAAATCCATCCAAATCCTTTAAACCATCTATTAAAGAATGATCTAATTCAATAAATCCTGTAATGTTATCTGCTCCAACTGGTTGAATTGGGGCACCTTCTATAGTTTTGATTGGAGAATGTACATAACCAATGGGATTATAGTTAATATTCATAATTAACCTCCTATATATATAATCTAAAATCTAATTATACCACTAATTATTTTTGAAATAAAACTTTATCACAATACTGTCTATATTCTGCATTTGCATAAATCAAATAAAAAAACTAACCTATAAAGGCTAGTTTTTGCTTTAAAATGGCATTTCAGGAGGAATTCAAACCCCCGGTCCAGGGCTTTGAAGGTTTCTAACTACATTTTCTCATTTATTTTTAATCGCTGTCTGCACAACACTTAGAAAATTCAATCCCAATTTGAATTAATACGTCACAATTCAAGTTGTGATATTTTTGATGATATTCAAAAATATCAAAGTATTCTTCATTGGAGTAAATAATATACTGATATCTATCTCTCGCACCAATAGAACCAGTGCAATCACCAATTTCAATTATATATCCAATCATATAAAAATACATATTTTCTGGTACATCTCTAGATAAAATAGAGTATTCATTAGTCTCATATATTTTTTGCCATTCTATTTCACTAACATTTACTGATTCTGTCATTACACCAAGTATATTTTCATCTTGTAAATCGCTTTCTATTGGTTTTTGGACTGTTAAAAGTGGTTCAAGAACATAGCTCTCGTTCACATAAACATCATTTTCACTTATTTCATCTGTACAACTGGATAATAATGTAACTAAAAGAATCATAACTAATAAATGGATTTTATTCACAATGATCTCTCCCTTATATCTTACTAAGAATATTGTATCACATTTATTTATTGCTTAGAACACTTAAAGAGCAAACTACAAATAGTTTTATGTAACTTACATTTTATTAAAATAAAAAAGACCTATAAACAAGGTCTTTTCGCTTTAAAAT
Organism: Candidatus Izimoplasma sp. HR2; assembly: GCA_000753575.1. GTDB lineage: Bacteria > Bacillota_I > Bacilli_A > Izemoplasmatales > Izemoplasmataceae > JAFGXW01. Next base: position 12,946 of record JRFF01000028.1, read on the forward strand.
GGCATTTTGGGAGGGATTTGAACACCCGGTCGACACCTTAGAAGATTTCTACAATATATTAGTACCCATCATGATGATCAATATCTAAATCTTCATATAAAAAATCTCCCCATTCAATTCCCAAGTTGATATAAACTAATAATACTTTTACTAAATCTATAGATGCTTTATTTACTTAAATCTCGCATAACCAGTCCATAAGGTAGGTAAATATACTTCCATATGCTTCTTAATTCTTTTTTTAACATTGCCTTTATCTTGATTTAAGAAATTAAAAAGCCTACCAATAAGGCAAGCTTTGCAATATCATAGATTAGTATTTATACTTCATCATGACGTTTATGATATCCATTTAAGAAGGTATCTTTATAAGAATTAAATTGATTAGCTGGATATAAGTATATATTGAAAATATATCCTTTTCCTTCTCCTTGTCCCTTTCTTTTTCTTACATCATCGTCAAAAATTGGCCAACAATTAAGTCCTTTATCATCTAATTCTTTATTAATTATTAAATCATATAAATAATCACTTACACTTTTCTTTAATGAATTTCTAAACATTTCATAATCATTTGTACCGTACATAACCTGGGAATCTTTTATTGGCAAAAACTTACCTCTAAAAATTGCCTCTGGCTTTACTTGAAACAAGATTAATAATTTCCCATATTCTTTATCTTTTTGATTATTAATAGTATCAAATAGTTCTTTAACTTTCATAACAAATCACCCTTTCTAATTTAATTATAATCCTATATAGTTTATATTTCAAACTAATATCTAAATTTACACATCAATTCTTCAAAAGTTCTATGAATTCAGAATAAAAAAGCTAACCTATAAAGGCTAACTTGTACTTTAAAATGGCATTCCGTGAAGGATTCTCCCTCCCCGGCCGACGCCTTAGAAGTAATATCGTCCCCCGAATTAACGGTGTTGGAGACCTAAAATGCACCATATATGTTAGTCATTATTATAATAAACTGTTTTATCTCCGTAATAAACATATGCGTAAAAATCGTAATCACCAAAATATCCAATTCTATATACTTCGTATAGTCGTTGCCTAGCATCATATCTTACATAATATTCATTCGATATCAACCTTGATAAAAAAGATTGTTCATCTTTTAATACTGTATCGGCTGCTTCAACTGCGTCATCAACATTAAAAACTACTTTATAGTTCTCATAACTGTCATAACCATCAAACACCAGTTCTCCTGGACTAGTATTACGTATCCCTTCAGTTTGTAAAAGTACTATATTCGGCTTATCAATTACCACTAAACTGTATATCAAAAAAGCTATGAAAGCTATTACTAGTAGTCTTAGAATCATTTTCCACTTTAATACACACTTCATATAATCACCTCACTATAAAATTTTAACACATGTTTCTATCACTGTAAATAACTAAGAATTGACAGCATTGCTCCCCCCCACCTACGCCTTTCTTGTGAAAAAACATAAATATAACAAAAAAAGCTAACCTCTAAGGGCTAGCATATGCTTTAAAATGGCATTCCGAAAGGGATTCGAACCCCTGGCCGACGCCTTAGAAGGTTTCTTATCAATCTTTACATCTTTTCTTAAATATAAAGTCCTACTCATCTTCACAGTAAGAAAAATTCCAAATAAAGCTGACATTATCATCATCTATACTTATACAAACTTGATCATTTGTTATATTGTATTCACGATAATAAATTCCGGACATTTGCCTTTCATATACTTTTCCTTCATCAGGGACAAATAATGATAAATTATATATATCTAATTCTTCGTTATATTCTGTGCTTTCTAAAACATAAGCAATCATGTATTTATCAGTTTTCATAAAACTATATGAAAATAATACTACACTGAAAGCTAACACAACTGTAAAAGCAACAATGACTAGAGTTCTTTTTTTCATTCAAACATCTCCTTCTACAACATTATATCACAGGAATTATAGTTATGGAGTAGAGTCTTAAAAACGTTGATCTAGATAAATAAAAGATAACTAAACCCCTAAAATGGTTTAGTTATTTGCTGTAAAATGGCATTCCGGGAGGGATTCGAACCCCCGGCCGACGCCTTAGAAGGTTTCTCTCAAAAAATATCTAAATTGTAATTTCAATTCTATTGCCTTCTGGATCAAGTATAACACTCTCAAAATAGCCATCACCTGTTTCGCGTGGTTCACCAGTAACTCTATATCCTTCTTTTCGAATTAACTCTGTGAGTTCAATAACCTTATTCCTACTACCAACACTAATTGCAAGATGACAATATCCATAATACTTTCTGCTAATTTCTTCTACGTCAAAAATATGAGGCATTTCCATTATTTCGATTCTACTTCCACCTTCAAAGTTAAGAAAATAAGATGAAAACTGCTTATTTTTATTAACATATTTGTCACTTGACTTTGTATTGAAATATTTAGAGTAGAATGTTCTCATTTTCTCTAAATCCTTTACCCAAAGTGAAATATGTTCTATTTTATTCATAACATCAACTCCTTCTACAATATTTTATCACATCAAAATCTGTAAGTAAATAACGGTCCAAAAGAGTGTTGGTCTACATAAAAAAAATAACCAATCCAATAAATGGCTTAGTTATTTGCTTTAAAATGGCATTCCGGGAGGGATTCGAACCCCCGGCCGACGCCTTAGAAGGTTTCTTTGATAAAATTGAACCTTCGACTAATGAATTTTCAATCACTTATTGCACCAAAAAGAGACCTTTTAGCCTCTTTCTTATTTTTATATTACTATTCAAACAGTGTTGGAGATCCATAAGGAAGTTATTATTTTTCTTGACATAACACTAGGGCATTAAACTTTCTGGAAATCCAATAATTAACCAGTGATTATTAAATCTGGTTTCATCTCCCAAAATGGTTATACTGGTTAATTAATTATTAAAAAATGCTCCCGGTCCAGTTCTTGTTACACTATCAGGAATTGTTACAATTGTTAATTGATTATGATGTCTTTAATATACTTTGCTATCTCTTTTGGTTTTTCAACATATGAATAATGACCTGCTTTTTCTAATATATACAATTTAGAATTTGGGATTAACTCATTCATATCTATTGATCGTTTTGGATCACAATTAAAGTCATTTTCTCCACTAATAATTAACACAGGAACTTTTATTTGTTTTAGCCTTCTCTCTAAGTCATCTAAGTCATACTCAGCAGCCAATTTCCCCCAACATCTAAATGTTACATTGGTATCTAATTTAAATTCATCCCATACTTTAAGCCATTTTTTTCTTTCACTATCATTAAGATGAATAAATTCTCTCTTAAAAGTATATTTATAAGATTCATGAAATAAATCATTAGCCTTTTCTAAATCAACTTGATACAACTCAAATGATTTAAATCGTAATGCACTAGCCTTTTCTAAATTTTTTATCATTTCAGGATCTTTTACTTCGTTATTACATTTTTTTATATATTCATTTCTTCCAACCAAATTTGGAACTGTATTTAATAGAATAATATGTGAAGCGGCTTCTGGTTTATTTACAGCTAAAGTCAATGCTACGAATCCACCTAAGGAATGACCCAATACTGCATATTGTTTTAAATCTAATTTATTAGCTAACTCTACAATGTCTTCAGCAACGTTTTCTAAAGTAATCTCATCCATAGCTATTTTATCTGATTTTCCTTGTCCTCTTTGGTCAAAATAGATAAGTTTAAAGTTTTTTGCTAATATATCTAAATAGTCACCAAAAATCTTCATATTAAATCCTATTCCTCCGTGAACAATAAACAATGGATATCCTTCGCCAATTGTCTCTACATAAAGCCTTGTTTTACTAACATCAACATAAAATGATTTTCTCATATAAAACCCTCCTTAAAATAATAAAAACAGGACATAGATGTCCTATTTGTTTGCCTTATCTATTTTCATAATATCATAAATATGTTTTATGAAGAAGAGCTTTTTATATTATATTATTTAAGAGACTAAAAATAACCTTGCATGTAGTAACTTCTCAAACACAAAATATAAAAGCTTAAAAAGGCTAATCTAAGCAATTTTTCTATACTTATTTATATATTTATTGTAACCTGAAACCACTCAGGGCGTTGCTCTGGTAAAAAGACAAAATAAAAAAGTAGTAAGACCGACAAACGGCTTTACTACCTTGCATTCAATGGCATTCCGGGAGGGATTCGAACCCCCGGCCGACGCCTTAGAAGGTTTCTAATTACGTATTATGAGTTTTAATTAATCCTATTAAAAGTATACTTGATAAAATATTTGAATTGAATCACTAATCCGATACCACATATAATTGTTGCAACCAAATCTCCAAGACCATAGTATCTTGAAGACCAAATATTTCCGGCAACAACATTATTAGATACATAAATATCTACCTCAGTTGCAAAATATATGAAAACAACTAAAAGTAAGACAAATATCCCAATATTTATTTTTATAGCATTTTCCTTTTTCATTAAACCATCTCCTTCATTAAATATTATATCATAAACTTTGATGAAGTAAATATATCATATTGTCCTTTGCTTCCCCCACCTACGCCCTATAGAAAGTAGCATATAAAAAAAGAAACTCATAAAGGGCTTCTTTGCTGTTAAAATGGCATTCCGGGAGGGATTCGAACCCCCGGCCGACGCCTTAGAAGGTTTCTCACCATCACTTGTCTATTGATTGTACATGTTTATAATCATTTATTAATACGATAGCGAATACAATATAAATACTAATATTTAGTGGATACACAACAATATAGTCAAATACGATTCGTATTGCTTTTCGTGTATCGTAATTAGTGCTAAACTCAGAAATCCACCCGAACATTATATTTTGTCTAAAATATAAAACGATAATAGATCCGATTACCAATCCCAACAATAGCTTTTGCAGACGCTTTGTTACGACCTTATCAATGATAGAAAAAATAGTAAATACGATAAAAGAAACTGCAAACACAATATAGAATACATTTATATAAAGATCCATATACTTTATAAAATTAGTGTTTATATTTGAATCCATGGTAATTCCAAAATATATACCGCTAGCAAACAAAAGAATTAACGAGAATATAAGGATTACTGTTGTAATAAAAACTTTTTTTGATTTTCGAATATGATTTTTAAAGAAAATCAATATTCCAACCGTAAATACCACAGACTCATTCAAAGCAATATAAATAATATAATCCCACATGTACCACTTTTCAAATTCAGTAATATAAATACCACTTCTCAAGTAATACATTGCGTTTACAAATGCAAGTAAAATCAATTGAGCTAGTATAATTCCCACAATAACGAAAATTACTGATTTGCGTTTCATAACATCATCTCCCTTATAAAAAATTATATCATAATCAATAAATCAAGTAAATGCAAATATTCCATCGCTCCCCTGCCCGACGCCTTAGAAGGTTTCTCTATTTTAATTATATTATATAATAGTAAAATAACTATTTCCTGAATTAAGGAAAGTACCATATATGCTATATTCCGTATTCTTATAGTTCATTTATGATACAGCTCGTTGTATAGCGTTTAATTTCTACTTATTATGATGTTTATAATAATTTAAAAATATATAAATCATTTAATTCTTGGCACAGAACTTAAGTATGCTTTTTTACCATCCATTGTTGACCAAAACATATCTGCTTGTGATTTAAAAATTTCTTTTGTTATATTTAATTTACTAGGCACATCCATTAACTCTTGTGATATATATCCATCTTCAACAACTTGTTTTCCTGCTTTTTGACACGCTTCAGAAATTAACTCTCGTCTCTTACTGTAAACTGGTTGCACAATAATTTCAGATGCTGTTAGGTAAAATTCTCCCATTAGATGTGCATTTTCGCTATGTGAGTTCCATCCGTGATACATTGCTTTTAATCCATCAAAATTATGTTCTACTTCAGGGAATCCTCCACTACTAAATACTAAAAATCCTTGTTCCCCTAGTTCAGGGAATCTATCAGGATGTAATGTATTCCCATATTTATCACTTAGCATATATGGTTTCATTATTGGAAGTAACCTATCCATAAAGGTTTTCATTGTTCCAGTTACATTAAATATATATAGTGGTGATGAAAATACAACAAGATCAGCTTCTCGATATTTTCTTCTTAATTCTGTCATATCATCTTTATATATACATTCTCCTGGTGTTTTTGTCCAACAGTTATAACAGCCCGAACAATTTTTAATATCCATCTTACTTAGTTTGATATATTCAACATTTGCACCAGCTTCAATGGCTCCTTTTGTGAAATTATCTGTCATAAATGTCGTTTTACTAAATTTATTATTTCTTGGTCCTCCATCAAAAATAACAATATTCTTAATTTTCTTTGGTTCAAACTTCTTATACTCAAACACTTCTCTTTTATTTTTCTTTATTTTTTTCTCTTTTATAGTTGAAGATGGGGGAGCAAATAATTTCCCGAAAGTCAATAAAATAGACATATCTCCTTCAACTTGATAATTGCCTTTTAAGTATTCTTCATCTCCCGAAATATCACCATTAGAAATATCTAACCATAATTTAGAGTCTGAAATAATCTTAGTCACAGGATTTTTATGTTTCCCTTTTGTGTATGTGCAAATTTGATCTTTAATTGTGAAATAACCTTCTACTTTTTCTTTTCCCATTAGACAAAATTGAACTAAAGTGTCTACTCCTTTAGCCTCACTTTTATTCAATCCATATGGCATTGCCATAAACATATCTTCAATTGACTCAAATTTATATGGTTTAGCTTTAACTCTACCCATTAAGTATTTAGGAAGTCTTACAGCTGCAAATATACCAATTGTAACTTGTGGAATTATTGGTAAAGCTGTAGATAGAATTGTATTAAGTAGTTTATCAGAACTATAAGGTATTATTGTAAGTACTAATGCCATAAGGAAAATCAATGCCCATAAATAAGCAATTAAAATATTTATATTTAAAAACTGTTCAGTTTTTGTCACCGATTCAGGATATCCTCCTTTTGATATTTCAATAGTAAATGGTTCTTGATTAAAGAGTTGTGGTAATAAAGCAATTAAAAGTAAACTAAGATAGAAAAACGCAATTACATTCTTCACATAGATTTCACCTAATATTGGAAATAGATAGATCGATATAATACCTATAATCGATATAGTAGAAATTCCAATAGTGATAAAATCTTTTTTATACTTTACAATATTAACAATTAGATTAATTATTAGAAGCCCAAGTATTCCTATAACAATTAAATATAGTTCTCTTACCTCGTAATGCTTTACTTGAGCAATAATATTAAAAGTCATCACAAGTGTTAATGCAATAATTCTATTTATTAGTTTCATGTTTTCTCTCTCCTTATATCCATATATTCCAATTAAATTTGTGTCCTATGCGTTTATATCCTCTTTTTTGAAACTCTTCTCTATATTTGTTAATATTCCCATTCTTAATTAGTATAGAAAAGATAAGTTGTTCACCCATTTCAGCCAACATAGTGATAAAATCTTCTACTTTATATTCTTTTATTGATTTTGAGCAAATCATTGACGCTATCCCATGTGTTACTATCCACATCTTTGCTAATAGCGGTTCTAATTCTTCTTGTGTCATATACTTAGCAATAAGATCTTTATTTAAGAGTTTTAAATAAACATCTCTTAACTGCTTTTCAATTTCGTTATCAGGGTGATCAATAAAAAGTTCCTTATATAGCTTTGGATATTTTGAGGCAAACACAAGTTTACCAACACCAATATTTAAAAACTCTACATCTGTATATTTATAAGAAACTAGATTTTCAATAACTTTAAGTGATTCTAGTTTTGTAGCGTTGATTAGATTCTCTATATTACTATATGCAGTATAGATTGGTGTTGTTGAACATCCAACTGCTTTGGAAACGTTTCTTACACTAATACTGTTAAACCCGCTCTCTACGGCTATTTCAAAAGATTTATCAAGTATAATACTATTGTTAAATTTTATCTTATTCATAAAAACTCCTCCTAATAAATTCTAAATATAACGCTTGTTACTTTTAATAATATAACATGTGTTACTTTTTGTCAACTATTTTTATTTGATACTGGGATATACTAAATGAAAATTTTAAATACAAATAAAAAAAGACCTATAAAAAAGGTCTTTTCGCTTTAAAATGGCATTCCGGGAGGGATTCGAACCCCCGGCCGACGCCTTAGAAGGTTTCTTTGCTAAAATCTAACCTTTGACATATGGATTTTCAATCCAAAATTGCATACTATTGAGATTTCAGCAAAAATACAACAAACAAAAAAAGACCTATAAATTAGGTCTTTGCGTATAAGTAGAATTCTTAGAGAGATTCAAAACCCAGTCTGAAGCCTCAGAAAGTTTATTTAAATATTGATAAAATGCAACCATTACTTTGTTTTAAACATTATTTATCATTTAAAATTAATATTTAGGTTATATTCATTGAATTGCTCTTTAAAAAAATCAATTATTGTGTTGTCTTCTATTATGATATCTGGACTTGAAACATTAATATCAAATGATAATCCTGAACCTATCCCAAAATATTGAGTTATCTGATCAATTCCTGTACTATCATAAAAATCATAGATAATGGTATACGAAATATCATCATCTTCAATATATAGATCTTTTACTATTGAACAATAATATTCAAGTTCATCTACTCTAAAATCCCATCCGTTAAATGTTAATTGTTCTGAATAAGGTTCTCTTGGGATACCATATAAAATTTCGACATCACTAAAGGTAATTATCATTTTTGTATATAAGTTTCTACGTTCATATATTTCATCAAAATATTCATTTGATGCTAGGTATATCTCATAAAGTAAATCTCTATAATATATATGCTTATCTAATGTATATTCATCCTCATATTTCATCTCAAATGTGATATAGTGTACAAGAGAATCTTCTAAATGATAATGAAGTGTAACATCTAATTCAAAATCACCAATGTGGTTTGTTAAGTATGACATCAAATTAGTCATGTTCTCTTCATTATGAATAATTTCCATGGATGTACAATCCTCATCCAAAAAGCACTGTTCAAGAACATCTTCACTTAAGATACTACAACCTTGTAATATTATAGCAAACAATAAGACCAATGTTACAATAGCAATTTTTTTCATCCCACCATCTCCTTCTTATTCATTATATCATATAAAAATACAACAAACACATGGATTTTCAATCTATTACTCTTAATTAAAAATGATTAATATCTATCAAAAATAACGGACCAAAAGGGCGTTGTTCTAAGTAAATAAAAATAACCGAACTCTTAAAGAGCTTGGTTATTATGCTTTAAAATGGCATTCCGGGAGGGATTCGAACCCCCGGCCGACGCCTTAGAAGTAATATCGTCCCTCGTTTAAACAATGTTAGAGACCTATAAATCAACTTAAATATATAAAATATTCAAATAGCAATACGTTTATCATTCTACTATTTGTCTTTTCCTCTTGAAGAAATATTATTTCTCTTTGATAGAGAAAAAATAGAAGCTGATAGTTTTATGAAATACACCCCTAGTCGTGAAAAAAATAGACCTATTTTCATAGAAATTTTCGAAAAAAATATGTTTCTCTTAATTTTATTCTTTTTTGATTTATAAATGAATTTAAATACTCCTAACATACATATCACCAAGTCCTTTTATAAATATTGAAACTAATTGTCATATCCATAATATTGAAAATTAATATCTGCACCATTAATTTTCAATGCATTTCTTCAGGAATTTGGACCTTTGAACAACGACCTACTAATTAGAAGGAATATATCCTTTAATAAATTGTGACTACTTTGTAATAGAATAAACAATTAAACTACCCAATACAATAACTATTATTGGTAGAATGATATGATATAGTAAACTGAATTTAGTACTTGACTCCTGTTTCACATTCCCTTGACTAATATCTCCAGTTTTTATTTTTTTTCCCTGAATATCAATTTTATTCACTGTACTTTCTCCTTTACTCTCATAGTCTTCAAGCCTGAAACTTGCATTTTGTGCATCCATTAAAGAGATTACATAATCTCTACCATTTTGATAAAGTTTTTCAGCAATTCTAAAATCTGGATTAGAATAATCTTTCCAACGGCTTTCAGAGTTGTATGTTTTACCATAATGGTCATTATATTCTATTGCTTGATTCCCTAGATTTCTCAGAAGAGTTACTTCTTTATTTGTTATTTGACCATTGTTGATTGCTTCAAGTATTAATAATCCATCAGACTTAAAAGTATTAGTGTATTTGATTGTTCCGCCGAGAGTACTTTGAAAGTCAAATGGAACTGAGTTCCAAAAATTAGTTTCCTTTAACTTCACAATTGAGTTCGTAATAAGTTTGTTAGTTTCTTCTCCGTACTCAATCCATTTTTCAATATCTTCTTTTATATCCTCTAAACTCTGATGGCTATAGTCTGTTGCTCCTGCAAACATTCCTTGTGACATAATATCATCTCCTTCTCAAACATTATACCACAATAATCTGACTGAAACACCTTCGGTCTAAGGAAATTAAAAATAGCTAAACCTAAATGGCTTAACTATTTTGTTTTTAACTGTCATTCTGGGAGAGATTTGAACCACCTGCAGGTATGCCTTAGAAGGAATATTCCTTGTTAATCATAAGTATTTACCCCATAAATCATTATTCAATTTTTCATTATCTTTATAGAAATCTATACTTCTAAATAGAACTTTTGTTTTTCTCTTTAATTGAACTTTTTCAGTATTGTAATTATACATTTTTGGTTTCTTCATTTTAACTTCAAACAGTCTAACATTACTCAATCCTTCTGGACTTCTTAGATTATATTCTTTTGAGTAATTCAAATATACTATATTTATCAAATCACTATCATATCCTGACTTCGAAATAAAATCATTTATTATATTTAAGTTCTTCTTAACTTTCTTGTCAACAATGAATATTAGCACATGATTATCAAATTCACTATCATAAATTTGACTAATATCCAATTTATCGTTTTCTCTACTTCTTCTAACCTTCATAAAAATATTTTCCTCTGAAATATTTGTAGAGATAAAGTATTTCTTTATGTTCCTAATTTTTTTTCTTCTTTCTGAGTTCTTTTGTTGTTCAAGCTTATATTCTTCTTTGCTTTTTATAGAAACTTCAATAACTGAATCATAATGCTTAAATTCATAAAAACTCGACAATCTATTATAAAAATTTAAAAGTTCCATTAAATTCTTATCACTATTAGTAACTTGAAAAAACTTCTTATCATCATCGTTTCTATATTTGAACATTGAACATTCTTTCAAATCACGCATAATGTTGTAGAACTCTGCACCCATATACTCAGTATACCTATATTCTAAGATTCTTTCAATATTCTCTAATATAATTTTCATTCTAGAGTATAGTAAATCATAAATAAATCCAAGAGATACCATTCCTGATATATGTCTTCCATTCACAATATATCTATGACCATACTTAATGTGATAATTCTCAGCTTCAGCAGGAAATGGAAAAGTCCCAGAATTTGTCTCTATCATTTGTATTTTTCCAGAAAAACCCGGTTTAATTTTATAAAGATCTTCAATTTTACAATCATGGATTGATTTTTCAATCTCATAAGTCTTAAATGTCAAATTTAAAAATGTATTTAGAGACTCATAAATTCTGTAAGTATCTAAAAATAAGACTGATTTAGTTAACTTATATTGATTATGAAAAGGAATAAGTTGGAGAACAACATAAAACATAAATGTAATCGCATATCCAATGGATAAATCATAAATCAATTTAAATCTAATTTTATCAATATCAGAAGATGAAAATAGAGAATCTAAATATTTAACACCACTAAATAAATTCAAATTCGAGTACTTTAATAAAGTAAATGAACATGATATAAATAAAATAATTAAAATATAATTAATAAATCGCTTACTCATAGTAACCCCTCTTTTCAAATATCTACTCTATAAAACTTTTTTTATCTCTATCAATAGATTTCGTAATTTCTTTGCTTAGCATATCAAGTTCAGTTAACAACTGCTCATATGTTTTTTTTAATCTATTTATCTCCACAGAATCAATTTGATTCTTAGGTTTATAAGCAAATCCTGGCGCATTTTCTACTTTATTGAAATATAAATAATCTTGAAGATTCAATAACTCTTTATATTTTCTATCGTACAATGTTCCAAGTTCAGACATAAATAAATTTTCATACTTAAATTTTTTATCAGTACTCATGAAGAATGTTTGAATAGGTATTTTATATAGTTCAGCTAGTTTAACTAAAACCTCAAGACCTGGCTCTCTAAGTCCTCTTTCATACTTAGAATATCCAGAATGAGTTATCCCAAGTTTTTTTGCGATTTGTCTTTGAGTTAAATTATACATTTTTCTGAATTCAATCAGTCTTTCCTTGATATCCATGAAATCACCTCAATACTAATTTATCATAAATTCGCCATATTGTCCAATAGTTCTTGATATTAGCCATTTTGTCGAATATACTAAGTTTATAAAGTTCGCCATTTTGTCGAATTATTAACGATTGGTGGGTGAGGTGTGGTAGGCTGCATCACGCAGGGTAGCCGCCACCCGAACAAAGTGTAAAGGATAGTATTACCCTTTACACACCTATGTGCAAATAAGTAAGGAGGTGCTATAGATGAATAGGTCAAGAAATTGGTTATTAACAATTAACTACAAAGAAGATACACCAACAAACAATGATGAGTTATTAGATTATATAAAAGACATAAAAAGTCTTACATATACTGCTTTTCAATTAGAACAAGGAGAAAAAGGTACAAAACATCATCAAATATATATCAGCTTTGAACATGCCAAGTCATTTGAAACAATCAAAAAATATTTTCCAAAAGCACACATTGAAGCAATGAAAGGAACACCAGAGCAAGCTAGTGAATATTGTACTAAACCAGATACAAGACTACTAGAACCTATAATCTATGGTGAACTTCCAATCAAAGGAAAAAGAACAGACCTAGAAGACATTTATAAAATGATCGCTAGTGGATTTTCAGATATGCAGATTAGGGAAACTTATCCAAGCCAGTATATAAGATACAATCATAAATTCAAAGAAATCAGACAAGAAATATTAGAAGAGCAATTCAACACATTATTTAGAAAAATAGATGTTGTTTACTTAGTCGACTTACCAGGTACAGGAAAAACAAGATACATTATGGAAAAATATGGTTATAAAAATGTATTTAGGGTTTCAAACTATAAAAATCCTTTTGATACATACAAAGGCGAAGATGTAATAGTTTTCGAGGAATTCAGAAGTAAATTGCCAATAGAGAACATGCTCAACTATCTTGATGGCTACCCAACAAGATTACCGGCTAGATATGGAGATAAAGTAGCTTGCTACACAAAAGTCTATATAGTGAGTAATTGGGAGTATACAGAACAATATAAGAATATTAGAGAATTATATCCAACTACTATGCAAGCTTTAGATAGAAGAATCAACTTTGTTGGAAATTTACAAGAAATAAAAGCATATGATAAAGAACAAGAAGAAATCAAAAACTTATTTTAAGGAGGTATATTATGATATTTAGTGAAGCAATGTCAATGTATGAAAAATACATTAAAGTTACAAAGTCTAATGGAACATATCGCTCTATTAAATGTAGAGTTAAAACATTAAATGATGTTTTCGGAATACAAGAATGTGAATCAATTGATAGAACATCAATTCTAGATTTTATATTATACCTTAGAGATAGAAACCCTAAAATAAAAAATGTAACAGTAAACAAGTATATTGGTGTCGTACTAAGAGTTTTAAAAAGTGAGTGCAATATTATTATAGAGTTCGATAAACTTCCAGAAACTAAGAAAATGATACAAATAATACCAGATAATGTTATACAAAGTGTATTCAAATATCTAGATAACGATATTTACCCAGAACACCTTAGAAATCTAGTTATGTTTAAGTTATTACTTGATACAGGACTTAGAATCAGTGAGTTATTATCATTACAACTTAATAACTTTGATTTTGAAACAAGAACAATATTAGTAACAACTACAAAAACCAAAGTTGATAGATATGTCTTCTACTCTCCAGAGACTCAAAACTACCTCACAAAGTATATAGTGCAATCTAAGATTGATTCTTTATTATTTATTAACTTAACTACTAGAGAACAAGTAAAAGTTGATAGGGTCCAAAAAATATGTCAGAACCTGCAAAGAAAAATCAATACAAGATTTTCATTATCTCCTCATAAATGGAGACATACATTTGCTACTAAGTTTGTAAATAGAAATGGAAATACGGAAGTACTAAGAATCTTAATGGGACATGAAAGCTTACTAACTACCCAAAAATATTTGCATATCAATTCACAAAAACTAAGATTAGAATATGAAAGAGTGAATTATCTATCAGAAATCAGAGCGTAAAAAAAGCCCTTTATTAAGGGCTTTAATATTATTGGTTTATTAAAAAATCTATATAAAAATATAATGCAGTTGCTGAAAATGTAGCCATAAATACACCTCCAAATACTGTCGAACTAACAGCCCAATCAGTATATTCTCTTTCACCTTTAATCTTCAAAATATCAGATAATCGTAAAGCTAGTTTGGGTTTAAAGATACCTAGCAAACTAAACAAAAATAGAATAACCAAAATTATTATAGGCATTACTTGTCCCATAGAATCATCTCCCTATATAAAATTATATCATAAAACATTATGAAGTAAATGAATTATATTGTCCGTTGCTCCCCCCGACCTACGCCCTTTTAAAGGAAAACACATAAATCCAATAAAAAAAGCTAACCTTTAAGGGCTAGCTTGTGCTTTAAAATGGCATTCCGGGAGGGATTCGAACCCCCGGCCGACGCCTTAGAAGGGCGTTGCTCTATCCAGCTGAGCTACCGAAACATTTCAGCGTTATTTATTATATAATAACGCCATTAAATTGTAAAGGGTATTGTGCTATTTTTTTAAACTTTTTTTTACTCTATTACTGATTTTCTTTTAACTTCTTAAAATAATCAATAATTAAAGCCTTCTTTTGGAGTTCTAATTCATTAATTTTTTCTTCTAAAGCAACCTCTAAAATGGCTAAGTCATTACCATTACCAACCAATTCCTGGTTTAAGAACAAGTAGTTATATCCATCAGTAATAGTTAAGTCACTAAATAGTACATAATTATCTTGATTACTTAACAAATCAACACCTGTAAAGTAGTTAAAATTAAGTGAACTATCAATTAAATTTAAAATTGTAGGTGCAATATCCAAAGTAGATCCAGTCATTGATACAATATTCCCAGTCATATTTGTCGCATATATTATTAAATCTTGTCTCATAAATTCATGAGAATCAAGTTCAACATCAATATAATCAAAATATGTTTCTTTAGTCATCATATATGGATGATGATCAGGATAAATAACAAATAATGTATTATCTAATTGTCCGTTTTCTTCAAGCTCATCTAATATAAGACCAAGCATATTATCAAATTCAACTAGTTTAGCCATATAATTAATAATCTCACCATCAAGTGTTTCACCAGGGTGTGCTTCTTCTACTCTATCATAGTATTTAAAAAACTCTTCTTGATTGTAAGCACCATGCATTGAATATGTTAATAAATCAATAAAGAATGGTTCATCATAATTTACATACTCATCAAAGAAATAAAGCATTTGTGTATCATATTTATCATCAAAATCATCATATCCTTGTTTATATAAATCCTCTTGGAACTTAACTGTTTCAAATCCGTACTGTGGAACGATAACTTGACGATTATAAAACCATTCATATCCACTATGGAAGTAATAAGTATTATAACCAATAGATTCTAACTGTTTAGGAAGTGCATAAGTAAATGTATTTTCACTATATGAATCACAAACATTATTAATCCAATCATTTGACGCTATAGCATTTAACCCTGTTAAGCTCATAAATTCGCTATTACATGTTGCACCTTGTTGGAATACAGTTGTATAGTAGTTATCAAAACTATATCCTTCATTTTTCATCATATATAAGTTAGGAGTAAGTATAGGATCAATAAATCTAGTTTCTAAAGTTTCTCCTAAAATAGATATTATGTTATATCCAGCATATACATCACTAAAATCATTAGTTTCATGTATTGTTTTATCTTCAAAATAAGCATTTATATCTTTATAAAACTCTTCTTCATCTATTGAAGCTTTTAATCTAGTAAAATCTAATATGTGATAATTATAATATCCATATTTTTCACTAAATAGTGTACGATCATACATTGTTTCAAATAAATAAGCATCACTTCTATAGTATTCATTACGTGTATCGAAGTTATAACTACCCCAAACTAAGAATAATACAATTTGAAGTAAAAATATAAGGGCTATTATTCCAAAATCTTTAATTCTAAAAATATCTCTTTCACTTTTCATTACAAGAAGATAAATAACTCCACCAAGTAAAGGCAATACAATATAAGCAGCTAAAGGTATTTGTAAATTATATTCTAATGTGTTACCTTCTGCTAAACGATTAACACCACCAAAACTGCTCCTAGAGCTGATTACATCAAAAAAGTCATAATAGATACTATCTCCAATAACAAAGATGCTAGCGATAACTACAACAGCTATATAATATACTCGTTGATTTCTAGGTTTCTTAATAAAAAATGCAAAAGCACCAATCCAAAATGCTGTTAATATAAGATCAAAAAGCATTCCAAAATTAAAAATACTGATTCCAACAGTAAAATTAAGAACTATTCTTAAAAGCATTAGATAACTTACAACAATTATAAAACTTCTGTAGTTTCTTCTATTCATCTTATCACATCACTTTGCTAGTGATATTATATCACATAATTTATTAGAAAAAAATCTTTAATAAGCCATTTTGATAAGAAAATAGTAATATCAACTGATAGTTGCTTGAACTTATTTTTTATAATGCTAGAATTAAGTTGTAAAGGAGGTAAAAGATGCTAAATCTCGGAAAAATAGGAAACAAAATTACTAATCTTAGGAAAGACTTAAATTTAACACAAGCTGAACTAGCAAAAACACTTTACGTTACCCCACAAGCTGTTTCTAAGTGGGAAAAAGGAAAAAGTGTTCCAAGTATTGAATTATTAATTGAGTTAACAACACTATTTAATGTATCAATTGACTTTCTACTAGAGGACACTGAGATTTTAGATGATGATTATAAATCAATCTTTAAATATTATTCAAGAGCTGCAGCTCTTAATAAATTCATTAATTCTAAATCACATAATGAAGACGTAAATAAAATCTTTTATCTACTTGAAGATTCAGAAAGAAAATTGATTATTAATATGATTATTTCAAATAGTTTAGATATTGATTTAACACATCTATGGCCATATCTAAAAGATATTGAAAGAAAATACATATTAGGAGTTGTTTTATCAAATAAGTATGATTATAACTTATCATCAATTAGTCATCACTTATCGAATGAAGAAAAAAGTATATGTTACAAGCACAAAGATACCTATCAATATCCCATTATGAACTACCGCTTCATAATAAAGGAGTGAAATCGTGAAAAAATATAATGAATTAGTTGAACCACGTTGCGTTCCAGTACTAGGTAGACTAGATAACTGTTTATGGGCAATGGATCAACAAAGAAATTTAAAAATAGAATTAACTACAAAATAAAAAATCGGAGGAGATTATATGAAATATATACATATGTTACCGTTTCTAGATGAAGAAGATTTAGATGAATTAGTAGAAAATATAAAAAGCGGAGAAGTAAAAGATATTAAAATGGTTGTGCTATATCCATTCTTAAGTAGAAAATCCCTAGAAAGCCTAGTAGATTACTTTATTAAAGAAAATTACTCAAAAGAACTTTCTAGAGCCTTACCATTCATTTCAAGAGAAAAGGTTAATGAAATATATGATAGTATTGAAAATGGTACTGTTACTGGAATTAATGAACTTTCTATTTTGCCTTTCCTTGGCAAGAAAAAAATTAAAGAAATGTTCCATAAATCTATTAAAGAAGCTGCAAAGAATAAAGAAACATTTGATGATGAAGATGAAGAATAAAAGAAAAGTTGAAGGAAATTAAAATGGAACCTATAGAATAGACACTTTGAAAAAAGGGAGCTATTTATATAGGTTCTTT
>JRFF01000029.1 GCA_000753575.1 Candidatus Izimoplasma sp. HR2
GGTTTATGTTTTTTCTTTCTTTTACGTTGTGATTTTACTATTTGTAGTGCTTGTTTGCCTAAATTCTGTTGCATTCTTGCGGAAAACCAAGTATTTTGTTTGGTTGAAATATATTTAGAGTTAAAATCTTGCATCAACCACAATTCATCAATATATAAATTAATGATTCGTTTAGATTCATTAATAATATCATCCAGAATAGATAATTTAATATCATTTGTATTTGATAAACTTAATGTTGATTTTCTAATCATTATTTATCTCTATCATCATATTATCAATTATTTGTTGGTCTATGTATTCTTTTAATCCAGCAACATCTACACTCCAATTAACTGTTTTCTTTAGTGGAGTCTTAATTTCAATTATATCTACATCAATACCCATTCGTGCTAGTTGTTCATCATCATACCCATCACTCATAACTAGGTGGTCTATTGTATTGTGAATGTCTATCAATTCTGGTATCATATGTCCAATATTTCTCTTTATCATTGATTTTCTCCACATTAAGCCCTAATTTAAACAATTGAACATCATCTAAATCCATACCATCAGATTCCCATGTATCAAAATCCATATATAATGCCTTAATACCAAGTAAAAACCATTTACAACTATTAATAATTGGATTATAAACCCATCCAAATAATTTTCTTATGATTTTTACAAGGAGAATATCAACCCTTGTTAATAGAATTCTTTCAAAATTAGAAACAGACATCTAATATCCTTTCAAATAAATGTACCATCAGTGGAAATACCATAAATACCACTCTGTCCATCAGTATAAACATCAGAAATAGCGGTAAATTGACTATTTCCAAGTTTATCATAAATTAATTCACCGGTTTTTTCATGAAGTCGAAAAACATCACCTTTCTTAAGATTTTCAAATTTAATCTCAAGCCAATTATTATATTCTTGAAGAATTTCAGTTTTTCTCACATCACTATCGTCACTCATGGAAACTCCTTAAATCATAAAATATTATATCATGTTATTTGGGGATATGTAAACATGAGGGAGCGTAAAAGCTCCCCCTTTGTTTATTCTGGTGGATTATTTAAATCTTCCAACAATTCTTTCACACCATACTTTTTTGTAAAGTATTGAATATGTTCAGAAATTGTTGGTTGATATGGTTGATATCTCATTCTCATATTGGCCTGTGAAGGTGTTCTATCAGCTTTTTTGTGATTACATTTCTTACAAGCAGTAACACAATTTTTCCATGTTGATTTTCCGCCTTGTGACCTCGGAACAACATGATCTATCGTACAATTTTCAAGTTTTTCAATGTATTCCCCACAAAATACACAGGTTTGTTTGTCTCTAACAAAAACATTCTTCTTAGAAAAGGGAACCATCTTTTTGTAAATAGAACGTATATATTTTATGATACGAATAACCAAAGGAATTGTCACTACAGTTGTTCTATCAACATTACGTACAATTCTCGTGGTTTCTTTCAAAGGTTCTGCCTTGCCTTCAATTAATAGACAAACAGCATTTTTCCAAGAAGTAATACTTAAAAATGTATAATCAGCATTTAATACAACAACAGTAGACATTTTATTCTCCTTTACTTTGCGAAGGGATTCTCCTGTCCCTTCATCATAATTTTTTGAATCTTTTCAGACTCTTTTAAGTCTTGAACATATCTTTTGTAGTTTTCGGCAGCTTGAGTTTTAGTAACCTTATATTCAGGTGACCCATCTTCACTTTCAATCGTAATTTCATTTTTTTCTGTATAACAAAATACACACTTACAAGCATTGGTTGTTTCATCTATCACAACACACCAATCTGGATGAAAAAAATTTTCACATTTTACACATCGAGGACTCATTTAGTTTCTCCTTCGGCATTATTGTTGTCTCCTAATTTATCTATTTAATATTTATATATATATTTATTAAAAATGTTCTAATTTACTTAAAGCTATTTCAATTTCATTACCGATTTCTTCACTGTTTTTAATTACATTCTTACAATGTTGATCAATACCACTATTAACAAGTTTACTCTCACTGATACAATTAATAATTTCAAATTTTATTAGTCCAGTTATTGCAGTATCAATCGCAGAATAAACACCACTAATATCAATAGGATTAATATCTCTTGCTGTGAGCGTTACTGTAGGTTTAATACTTTCATAATTACCTACATTAACTGTTAAACTTCTCGTAATTGAAACATCTACCAAGGCCATACATCAAATCCTCCTTTGTCAAATTAACTTCTACTTTTTTTGGTTTATATCCAACAACATCAACACAAAAATTATAAAATGGATCACCATAATCATGTTTATGAGAATGCCCATGTAAATTATAACGTATGCCATTCTCATTTAAATATTTCACGTCTTGTGGTTTGTGTGAAAAACAATAAATTCCCATAGACCACCTATGTTTAAATACTCTGTCAAATCCTATTTTACGAAACCATGTTTTACTTTTACGATCATGATTTCCTTTAATAAGAATTTTAAATCCATTTAATTGATCTGTTATTTCCTTTATTTTATCAAACGAACCACCACAAATATAATCTCCTAAATGAATAACAATTTCATCCGATTTAACTACACTGTTCCATGCAACAATAATATGATGGTGCATTTCATCAAGAGTTTCAAATTGTCTATTACAATATTTAATAACATTTTTGTGAAATAAATGTGAGTTAAGAATCCGAAGTGATATTGACAATTGTTTTGTCACACTTCAGATTTTTAATCTCCTTTCGCTCATTCATCATTGTATTTAGTCCTTTTCGTGTTGAAAAATACTATTGTGATTAAATAATTCTATAGTATTTTTAATTCTATCATCATGAGAAAAAATGCACAGTGAAGGATCACGGAGATATGTACGAACATCTGTAATAATCTGCCCAAGTCGATTTTCACCCAACCATTCAGAACGAATCAATGCTCTAGGATCATCTTTACCGAGACCAATGCCCCACACTTTGTCATATGGACTAGCTTCAACAATCAAATCCGACTTATCAAACAATAAAATTTTCAATGCGTTATAATTTTGTGTAAATTTGCAATAATTTGCTGTGTATACCAAATCATTGCAAATAACATCCCATTTTTTAAAATCAAAATTCCTCACTCTACGACCTAATGCCTTTTGGTTTCGGGCGATAGACGTAGCCATAACTTCTCTAGCACGTTCATGATCATCAAATGTAATAGCCTTACCATACATCATCATCTGTTCATTACAATTGAAATCTATCCCATAAAAATGAATAGGAGATATCGTCCATTGTGAATAAATTCCACCCCAAAATAAATTATATGTTTCGTTCAGTTTCATATTTTTACATCCTTAGTATTTCCATTATCCCAATATATCCATCAAATCTTCATAAGAAATGACAGGCTTTCCATATTCACGAGCTTTCTTTGATTTTCCACTATTTGAATTAGGATCACTAGTCACAAGATAGTCAATTCTTCTACTAACCCCTTTAACAAAACCACCATTAGATTCAATGATTTTTATCAATTCACTACGTTTAATAGCCCCATCTCCAGTAAGACAAAATGTTTTTCCTTTGAGGTTATTTGTAGCAGTTGACCATTCAAGACCTTGTTCTTTTAAATAATAACAAATGTCCATAAATGATGGAATTTCTGTCACAAAATTATTGGCAAGCACAGCTCCAACACCATCAATCTTTATTAAATCCCCCTCAAGAAGTGTCCATAAATGGTCAAAATCATACTCTTTGAGAATGGATTGACTAACAGAACTACCGATTCCCGTCATACCAAAAGCCGCTAATAGTTTGTCTGGAGTCGTTTTAAGAGTTTTGTTGATTTCAAAGATGATTTGTTGTGCCCTCTTGATACCAAACCCATCCAACATAGAAATTTCAAATTCATCCAGTTCATAAGCGTCCTTAATAGTCTTCACGCCAAGTTTTTTAAGAGTTACCGCTGTCACATTTTCACAACCAAGAGTGATAAGAAAATGCTCAACTTGTAATGTATCTCGATCAAGACACTCAGTAGCATTACAAACAAGATCTACACCCTTCCAAGTTAAAACATTATCACATGAAGGACAATTAGAAATCATATATTTTTTCATAAATTTTATTCCTTTTTATATAAATACTTGTGGGATAACATCACCGATTATTGGAGAAGCTCTTGATTATATACGGTATTATATACAAAATTACAAATAATGTCAACAAGAAAATTTACATAGGCCAAACAATTCAATCATTAGCAAAACGAAAAGCTGTTCATAAAAATAAATCAAAAAATGGAAATTATTATATTCAAAGAGCAATACGAAAATATGGATGGGATAATTTCTCATGGGAAACTATCCACGAATGTTCCAATAAAAAAGAACTTAATACAAAAGAAATAGAATATATTAATATATATGAAAGTAATAATCCATCTAAAGGGTATAATATGACAAAAGGTGGTGACTACAACCCCATGTCCAATCCCCTCATAAGGGAGAGAGCCAGAAAAAATATTAAAAAAGCAATGAAAAAGTTCACAGGAAAAAATAATGTTATGAACAGACCAGAAGTGAAAAAATACCATTTACAGAAAATACAAGAAATAACAAAAACTGATGAATGGAAAGAAGCAAAAATAAAAGGTGATGAAAAACAAAAATCTACATATGAAATAACAACACCTAACAAGGAAAAATTTATCATAACAGGTCTAAATATATTTTGTAAAGAAAATAATCTATCCCAATCAAAAATGAGTTCTGTTGTTTCCGGTAAAAGAACCCATCATAAAGGATACATATGTAAACGTTTATCGATTGGGAAACCCATAGGATACAATAAATCATCAAATAAATACAAGATCACAACGCCTTATAACAAAATATTAATAATTGATAATCTAACGAAATATTGTGAAGAAAATAACTTGGCATATGTATCAATGTTAGCAGTTGTGAAGGGGAGACAAAATCAACACAAAGGATATATATGTGAATCATGGGAAGATTAATCTTCCCACTCAACACTATCAATATAAGGAATGCAATCACCACTTCTTACTAATCTAACAATTGTGCCGGGTTTAATATGATTATCTTGAATAAATTTTGCATTAAATCCTGTAGCTCGTTCAACCGTAACCCCTTGAATGACGGTTGGTTCAAGTATAATTGTAGGTACAACACGACCAGTACGACCAACATTCCACTCTATTTCTGTTACAATTACCGGAACTGCTTCCTCATTTACTTTGAAAGCACATTTTAATTCTGGATAATAGGTGTCTTCTCGTTCACTTTCATTAAGAACAATAACAATACCATCAATATCATAAACATTAAATGTCTTCCAATCACGAAGAAGTGAAACCAATTCATCATCAGATAGTGATTTATCTGACTGTATATAAGGCGCAACTTCAAGACCAAGTGAAACCATATGAAGTATACGATTGATTTCATACTCAAAAGAGTTATCAATTTCTTCAACCAATTCATAAAATAGAACCTCTAAATATTCACATTGTTCTATTCCATCACGATTAATAATACCAGCAGCCCCATTTCTACGAGTCTTATAACCAAGTTCTTTATGAACATCCCCGACCAACATAATTTCAGCACGATAATAACCTGTTGCCGGTTTATTTAATTTTTTACGAACTGATTGACGAAGTTTATTCGTAATATCTTGTCCATATTCACCATCACCCCTTGTAAAAGCACGGGTATATACACCATCAACATATTGAACTAATGCAGAAACCCCATCAAGTTTTGCCCAATATATCTTATCTCCTTCATTTTCATCCATCCATTTTTGACAAGAACC
>JRFF01000030.1 GCA_000753575.1 Candidatus Izimoplasma sp. HR2
TTTATTCTTGTAGGTTCAATTGTTACTGTCTTAGGAGTTTTCGAATTAATTAAGAAATTATCGAAATTAATAATTGTCGTAGCCATTCTTGGTGGGCTTTGGGTTTTATATAACTCAGGTACTTTCGACAGCTTTATTGGTTGATAAAGAGAGGCGAATTAGTCGTCTTTTTTTATTGGTAAAATGTAACTGCTTACACTTATTATAATTAAGAAAAAAAATCTTAAAAAACATTTAAATTTATGTTGACTTTGTAGTATAATGAAGTGTTAAAACGATTAAAATTTAGGAGAGATAAAATGGAAATAAAATTACAAGACCTTACCAAAATTTTCCAAGCTAAAGATAAAACAGAGACTGTTGCAGTAAAATCTTTAGATATTACAATTCCTTCGGGGAAACTAATCGGTTTATTGGGACCAAGTGGTTGTGGAAAATCTACAACATTATATATGATCGCTGGGTTATTAAAACCAAATAACGGAAGAATTTTCTTTGGAGACGAAGATGTTACAGATATGGCACCAGAGGATAGAGGAATTGGATTAGTTTTCCAAAACTACGCATTATATCCACACATGAGTGTACAACAAAACATCATGTTCCCACTAGAAAACATAAAAGTGCCTAAAGATGAAGCTTTAGTTAGAGCACAAGAAATGGCTGATTTAGTAGGAATCGGAGACTTAATGTCTCGTAAACCAAAACAATTATCAGGTGGACAACAACAGCGTGTTGCGATTGCTCGTGCACTTGTTAAAAAGCCAAGAGTATTATTGCTAGATGAACCTCTTAGTAATTTAGATGCTCGTTTAAGACTTCAAACTCGTGAGGAAATAAAAAGAATTCAAAGAGAAACAGGAATTACTACTATCTTTGTAACTCATGATCAAGAAGAAGCTATGAGTATTAGTGATGAAATAGTATTAATGGAATTAGGAGAAAAAAGACAAATGGGAGAACCACAGGATGTATATGATTTTCCTAATAACTTATTTGTTGCTAGATTCTTAGGAACTCCTCCTATTAATATGTATGATGGCGTTATTTCGAAAAAGAATGTATTAGTGAACGGAAAAGCTATCGGAACAACTAAAGGTGCTGACGGAGAAGTATTTGTTGGAATAAGACCTGAAGGTTATATTATAGATAAGGATGGACCTTTAGAGTTAACTGTATATATGGTTGAAACTATTGGTAGAGATACAGCCTTAATCATTAAAGTACCAAACACTGAAAATGATACATTTAGAGTAATTGTTGATGCGTCTGAACGCATTAAACCAGGTGAAGTTGTAAAAATGAAAATAAAGCCTAAAAAAATGTTTGTATTTAATAAAGAAACCGGGGAACTGATTAACTAATGTTAGAAAAACAAAGTAACGTTAAAGCCTGGTTATATTTACTTCCAGCATTAGCTTTATTATCAGTCTTCACTTTTTACCCTTTATTCAACGCATTCTTGCTTGCATTCCTTAAAGATTATGTTTATGGAAGTGCGACAGGATTTGTATTTATGGATAACTTTAAGAATGTAATAGCTGATCCAAACTTTAATCAAGCTGTTAAAAATACTTCAATCATCGTATTTGTATCAGTTCCTATCTCAGTAACTGTTGCATTAATGATTTCAGTATTATTAAATTCTATTAAAAAGTTCCAAGGATTACTTCAAACAATATTCTTTTTACCATATGTTACTAATGCAATTGCAATTGGTATGGCATTCGCATTTATCTTCAATGAAAGCTACGGATTATTAAACTTAATGTTAAGTTGGGTTAATATTGATCCAGTTGATTGGCTAGGTAGTTGGGAAACAGGTATGGTATCACTATTAATCTACACAGTATGGGGAGGATTAGCATTTAAAATAATGGTATTCCTTAGTGGACTTCAAAGTATTGATAAACAATATTATGATGCAGCTAGAGTTGATGCAACTCCAAAATTCCGTGTATTTACAAGAATTACAGTACCATTACTTTCACCAATGATTGCATATATTACAGTTACATCTTTCATTGGTTCGTTTAAAGCATATCGTACAATAGTTGGTTTATTTGGACCTACAGTATTACCTGCAGGAACATTACCAGATGAATCATTTATTACAATAGTTGGATTAATTTACGAATCATTAAGTAAATCTGACACTCCAGGAATGGTAAGTGAAGCAGCGGCAGCTTCAATACTATTATTCATTACTACACTCGCATTTACGATCGTAAATATGTGGGTAAGTAAAAAAAGGGTTCATTTCTAGGAGGCCATTATGGAAAAAATTATAGAAAAATTAAACCTTAAAGAGTTTTGGAAAGATTTAAAGAAATTTAGGTTTACCAAAGCTAATGTAAGAACAATTGCCGTTTATTCATTCTTACTACTATTTGCAATATTTGTATTTATACCGTTTTACTGGATGATTCTAACATCTTTAAAAACGTTAGAGGAAATTGAGACTGCTTTACAACCATCTTTATGGGTAAAATTTAAAGATATGGCATTCTACAATTATTACAGTGCATTACAAGCTGCGCCTTATATAAGATATATGGCTAATACAGTATTAATTGCCTTTATTTCTACTGTAGGAACGATTGTTACTACAATCTCAGCAGCATTCGCATTTGCGAGATTAAACTTTAAAGGAAGAGATACATTATTCTTGGCATTAATCGCTACGATGATGATTCCTGGAGAAATGTTTGTAATTACTAACTACTTAACAGTAACTGGGTTAGGATGGGCAAGCCCATTCACTCAAACATTCCCTGAAGCTATAATGGCGTTATCATTCCCGTTTATGACAAGTGTTTTCTACATCTTCTTCTTACGTCAAACATTTAAAACAATTCCAGATGAATTGTATTTGGCTGCAAAAGTAGATGGAACAAGTGATTTTAAATATTTAAGAAGAATTATGGTTCCAATAGCATCACCTACAATTATTACAATTATAATATTAAATGCTATGGGTACTTGGAGTGCATATATTTGGCCAAACTTAGTAACTAGTAAAGAAGAATATAGATTAGTTACAAATGGGTTACGTAATGCATATACACAAAATCAAGGAATTGCGTATAATGAAGCAATGGCAGCGGCAATGATAGTTACATTCCCGTTATTAATTGTATTCTTATTACTTAAAAAATATATTATGCGTGGAGTTTCAAGAGCTGGTACCAAAGGGTAACAAATATTTAGTATTTACTAGATAAAAAAATAAATTTTATTGGAGGAAAAGAATGAAAAGATTATTTATGTTGTTATTAGTTAGTGTATTTACAATTTCACTAGCTGGATGTATTACAATCGACGACGAAGAAATTGATTGCGAATTATATCCTACACACGTTGACTGTTTAGAGGATATTGATCCTACAACTTCAGAAGCACCAGGAATTGTTAATGTTCTTGATGCATTACCAACTGATGAAATAATTATTACATTTTGGCATGTATATGGACAAGAGAAAGCTGCTTTATTAAACGATTATATCGTTGAATTCGAAGCTTTATATCCTAACGTTACTATTAACGCTGAAAGCCAAGGTGGATATGACGAATTAAGAAATAAAACAATCTTAGCAATTACATCAAACAATACTCCAACTATGTTAGTTGGATATCCTGATCACGTTGCTGGTTACTTAAATGGGAACGCAGTAATCCCTCTAGATGATTTCATCTTAGATGATACATTTGGTGTTGATATAACTGACTTCATAGATTCATATATTGAAGAAAATAGACAATATCAAGGTGGATACATGTATTCTTTACCTTATTCAAAATCAACTGAAATGGTTGTTATAAATAAAGATATTTTTGATGCAAACGAAACAGCATTAACTGCTGCTGGTGTTGCTTTAAGAACTGACGCTCCTTATACTTGGGCTGAATTAGATATTTTAGCTGGTATATTAGTTGGAAACGGAGCTAATCAATGTGAATATTTAATTAACTTTGATTCAGCTGCAAACTTCTTCATTAATAGTGTTCGTCAATGGGACGGTGGATACACTAATAGTGCTGGAGATATCTTAGTTGATAACGCAAACACATTAGCTATGCTTGAATATGTTCAAGACAGATTTGAAGATAAAACATTTGCAATCCCACTAGCATGGGATGCTGATTATGGTAGTGCAAACTTCCAAGAGGGTGACTCATGTATGACAGTTGGTTCTACAGCGGGTATTAAATATAATGTACCTACAGGTGTTGATGCATTTGAAATCGCTGTTGCACCAGTACCTCAATATGACTTAGACAATATGTCTGCAGTACAACAAGGACCAAACGTTGCAATTATGGAAGATACTACTGATGCAGAAAGATTAGCTGCATGGTTATTTATTACATATATTACTAATGCTGAAAATACAGCTAAATGGTCGATGTTAACTGGTTATTTACCTGTAAGATATAGTGGATATGATTCAACTATCTACCAAGCATTCTTAACAAGCCCAGATGCAGATTATAAATATGAATCTATGACTGCAAATGCTGCATTCTTACAAATTGGATATAATGATTATGATCCTGCATTTGCTGGAAGAGTAACTTCTTCAGGTGCAAGATTACAAGCAGAGATTTCAATGAAAGCATTATTTGCTGGAAATGCTACAGCACAACAAGCAATTGATAGTATCCTTTCTCAATTGGGTGTAAATTAACAAGAAGTAGAAAGAGTGATTATTTATGATAAAAAAAATAACAATGGCATTAACAGTTTTTATACTCGCATTAACTTTAACAGGATGTAATGGTAATTCACTTTCTGATACTGAGCAAGTACTAGAAATTAAAAATTCAATCTCATTTGATTTATTAGAGATTGAAAATAATATTACTATTCCATCATCTGATATTGAAGGAGTTACACTTACTTGGGTTTCAAGTAAACCTCAGTACTTAGATATTGATGGAACAGTTACAATCCCTACAGCAAGTATGGGAGATCAAAATGTTGATTTATCAGTTACTATCGAATTTGGGACAGCTGTTACTACAAAAGTATTTCACTTTACTGTAATAGCACCTGTGGTAGTAATAGATACAGCACTTAACACAGATCAAACTGATGCATTAGCTATGGACTTCACTTATGAAGATACAGATTTTATTGCTAGTGGTATTGGTGAAGTTACATTAGTTAGTTGTATCGATGGAGATACTGCGATATTTACTGAAGGTGGAGCGAATTTTACTGTTAGATTCTTAGGAGTAGATACTCCTGAATCGACTTATCGTTTTGATCCTTGGGGTAAAGCTGCAAGTATGTTTACTTGTGATAAACTAACAAATGCTACAACAATTGTATTAGAGTATGACCCTGCAACTACAAGAACTGAAGGAAATGGAAGATACTTATCTTGGATTTGGTATGATGGAAGATTATTAAATCTAGAACTTATCGAACAAGCATTCTCTGGAAGTAAAGGTGTAGCTGGCCTTAAATACGAAAATCTTTTCTATACAACTGAATTTACTGTACAAGATAAAGATAGAAGAATTTGGGGAGAAGACGATCCAGATTATGATTATAGTTTGGATGGAGTACAAATTACAATTGAGGAATTGGTTACAAATCAGGAATTATATGTCGGAACTAAAGTTGTTATAACTGGTGTTGTTTCTAGAAACTTAGAAGGACATCCATATCTTCAAGTAGGCGATTACGCTATCTATCTTTATATAGGATACACGTATACGACTAAACTTGTTGAAGGAAATGAAGTAACAATATCTGGATTAACACCAACTTATCATCCTGATGCAGAAACTGGCTCACTACAACTTACTGGGTTTACAAGAGAACACATTACAGTTATAAGTGTTGGAAATGTAGTAGAACCGGAAATTATAGAAGTTTCAGAAATTGATATTTATACATTAAGTAAATTAATTACTATCGAGAATTTAACAGTTACTGATATTTACGTTAATGATATAACTGGAGATTTCACTGTTACTGCTGAAGATTCTTCAGATAATACAATATCTATCAGAATTAATTCTGGTACAGATGCTTTATTATTACCTGAACTATTCACAGTAGGAACAATCTTTGATGTTACCGGACCTTTAGGAAGATATGAAGGTAATTATCAAGTTTTATTAATTTATTATGATGACGTAGATTTTAAATAAAAAGGAGGAAATTGAAAGATGATTAAAAAGTTATTAATATTTTCATTAGTTTTTGTTGGAATGTTTACATTATCAGCTTGTGACAAAGATGATAGTGCGGATGATTTAGTAAAAGTTGGAGAAGCAATGGAAGATTTAGATATTGCTTTAGAAGTTAGCGCAGACATTACGTTTGTTACAACCGGATTACATGATGTTGAAATCACATGGACATCTAGTGACACTGATGTTATCGCAATTGATGGTACTGTTACAAGACCTTTATTTACTGAAGGTGATGCTAACGTTACTGTTACTGCTTACTTATCACTTGGTGATCAAACTTTAACTAAAGCTTTTACTGTTAAAGTATTAAAAATCGCTAATATTAGTGAAGCTGAACAAGTAGAGGAAGCAAAAGGATCTTTATTACTTACTGTTGCGGATTTAGTAGTTAGTGATATTACTTTACCTGCTGAAGTTGTAAAAGATGATTTTACTGCTACTGTTACTTGGGCTTCAAATAATACTACATTAGTTACTGATGCTGGTGTTGTTACAAGACCTGCTGAAGGTACTGCAAATGTATTAGTTACTATGACAGCTACAGTTACTGTTGGAGCTGCTTCAAGTACTAAAACTTTTGAAGTAATGATTAAAGCTGAAGAAACTGCAGCTTCATTCACTTCAATTGCTTTATTATATGCTGGTTCTTCACTTGGAGATATCGTTGAATATGAAGGAACTGTTGTTGCATTATTTGACGGTGGATACTTTATAAGTGATGGAACTAATTCACTTGGTGTTTATAACCCTGGTTCTACTACTGTTGTTGCTGTTGGTGACACTGTATATGTTAAAGGTGAATATGGAGTTTATAATACTTTATACCAAATTAAAAATGTTTCTGTTGAAACTGTAGTTAACAATACAGGTACTGATACATTAACTGCTGTTGAGAAAACTGTTGCTGAAATGTTAGCACTTGACTCTTCAGATAAACTTATTCACGGTATGCCTTACACTGTTATGGGTACTGTTGAAATTAGTGGTTCTTATAACAATGTTTACCTTGTTGTAGGAGACGACAAAATATTAATTTATTACAATTCTTTAGAAGCTTCACTTGATGCTTTAGAAGCTGAAGAAGGAAAAGATATTATTATTACAGTATTCTATTATACTGATCATGGTACAAATGGACCTATGATGGTATTTGATGGTTTAGCTGCAGATATCGATTATAGAGAATTAACTCCTGCAGAAAAATTAGCTGCAGATATCGTTGCTGCTGATTCATTAGTTGTTAATATTGCTGTTGCTAGTGTTACATTACCTACTGTTGGTCCTAATGGATCTACATATGGTACTTGGACAAGTGACACTCTTGGAGTATTTGCTAGTGATGGTACATTCGTTGCTGTTGCTGGAACTACTACTACTGTTACATTTACTGCATCTGTTACTCAAGGTGCTTTACCTGCTGGAACTACTACAATTGAAGTTGTTGTTCCTGTATTAAGTACTATAGAAGAAGCTTTAGCTATGGATAAATATGATGAGTTAGAAGTTACTGGTGTAATTTATGACGTTATGTATTATGGTTTATTCATTGAAGAAGACGGATATTATATCTTTGTATATGGTAAAGACTTTATTAAAGATGCTACAGTTACAGTTGGAGATACAATTACTGTACGTGGTTATAGAGGAGAATATACTGGACTTGCACAAATTAATTTTGTAAGTTTTGAAAAAGTAGATGCTACTGAAGCAGTTCCTACTGCTACAGTTATGTCATTAGGTGCTTTATCTAATGGTTTAGTACCAAAAGGTACTGTTGCTACTATTACTGCTACTTATACAGAAGTTGCTGATGGAGATTACTTCGATTATATATTAACAGATTCTGCTGGAAATACATTTGAAATTTATTATAGAAGTTTAGTACTAGATGATGATAATGTATCTGAATTAGTTGGATTTGATGGAAAAATAATTACATTAGATGTTATTTATTATAATAATTACAATGTATTATTTATTGGAGTTCCTGCTGATGTTACTGAAGAAACTGCATTTACTGATGCACAAATTGCTGCCGATATCGCTGCATGGATAGTTATTGTAAACATTGATGCTGCACAAGCTGATTTAACTTTACCTGCTGCACATGACACTTTAACTTCTACAATTACTTGGGAAACAAGTGCTGCTGGTGTTATAACTTCTGCTGGTGAAATTACAAGAGTTATTGGTACTGACACTTACGCTGTTTTAACTGCTACTGTTACTTATGAAGGTATTGTAGTTACTAGAGACATTGATGTTACAGTATTAGATGAAAACTACGCGGTTGCTTCTATAACTGTTACTGAAGCTCTTGCATCTGTTGCCAATGTTGATGGTGATGGTCCTGATCCTGATCCAATCGTTGTAAAAGGAATTGTTACTTCAATTCTTGGCGATGACAATGTTGTACTTCAAGATCCTGCTGGTGGACCTGGAATTATTATTTATACTAATGATTTTAATATAGACAATCCAACAATAGCTGTTGGAGATGAAATTATTGTTAGAGGAATACATGAAAATTATTATGGTTTACAAGAATTATCTAGTACTGAATTTATAGAAGTAGTAAGTACAGGTAATAATGTTATTACATTTACAGGTGTTAGTGTTGCTACAATCGTAGCTGACATGGATGCTGAACCGTACACTTTCCAAGGACATAACTTTGAGTTAACAGGTTTAATTGTTGAAGACCTTGATGCTGGTTATGGATATATGCTTGTTAAAGATGCTTTAGGTAACCAACTTAAATTTAAATATGCTCAAGTACCTTATGCACAAGATTTATGGGAAGTTGGAGATGTTGTTGATTTAACAGTTGTTGTTTGGGAATTTTATTTCGGCGCAACTAGAGTTTATGTAACTGAATATCCTGAATTAACTGATACTGATAGATTAACAGCTGCAGGAAATGGATTATCTCTTCCATTATCAACTATTGAGAACTTAGTTTTACCAATAGATGAAGATTATGGTGTTACAGTTGTTTGGACTTCAGGAAATGCTAGTTACATTACTGATGCTGGCTTAGTTACAAGACCTGCAATTGGTGAAGATGATGTTGATGTTGTTATGACTGCTACATTATCAATTGGAACTGAAACAGATGTTGTATTAACTTACACAGTTACTGTTCCTGCTTTAGTACCAGTCTTGAATGAATTATACTCAACTGGGTTCGAAAGTGATGAAGATTTTGTTGCTTCAACTACTTATAATTCAACAAAAATTGTTGGACCTGCTTTAGAGGAATGGAAAATGTTTTATGGAACTCCATCTACTACTGGGGAACTTGATGGATTACAATCAGCACATATGAGATTGTATGCTTCTGCTCCAGGGGATATACCTTATATTGAAAGTCTATTTACATTTACAAATGTTGATAGTGTTGAATTCTTAGCTTATAGCTATGCAGGTGTTACCCTTAATGTGTCTTACTCTATTGATGGTACAACTTGGATTGGAACTGAATCATTTGCAACAAATACTACTGCTACAATTTACACTTACAATATTAATTATGTTGGAGATGTGTATCTTAGATTTGATTATGTTGCAGACGGTTCACAAGTTGACAAAGCAAGATTACTTATTGACAATATAGTTGTATATGAAATACCTGTACCTTAATTGTTAATTTATACACTTTATTAAACTAAAACACTACTTGAAAAAGTAGTGTTTTTTTAAGCAAATATAGTGCTATATCAAGTTAATATGTTAAAATAGATATAAGAGACGAAAGTTTCTGATTGGTTTACTGAATATCGAGAACATCCTACGAATTAGAGGTTGATTTATATGAAAAAGTATATAGTTTTATTAATTTTAGTTATTGTATTTAGTTTATCGGGATGTAAAGGTCCAAATGAAGGACAAATACATATTGTTTTACCTGATATTAATGGTAAAACAGAGGTAGAGATTACTGAAGTATTTGATTCCTTAGATTATGAAATAAGTTTTCAATATAATGATACTGAATCAGAAGAATTTGAGAATATGTTTATTGAGTATTCTAATTTTGAAGCTGGAGATATTGTTAGTGAGCTAGATAACGTTGTTATTAAAGTGTATCCAGACTTCACTGGAGAGAGAACATTTGTAATATTACCTGATTTAACAGGTTTAAATAGAACTGAGATACAAAACTTATTTGATGATTTAAGAGTGGGTATAATATTCTATAATAGTGGAGAAGCGACAATTGAAAATGAATATGTGTTTATTAGTTATGGACAATTTGGTGAAGTTGGTGATAAGTATATTCTAGAAACTGAGTTACCAATTATTACTTATCCAGAGTATCGTGAAGGTGGAATGTATTTTAGTATTATGGAGATGTTATATGACGGACCGTATTTAGATGAATCGTTTAGTTTAATAGATCCTGTTGAACCTAGAGGTGGATATTTTGAAGTAACATTAGCTAGTTGTGTTGATGGTGATACTGCAAGATTTAATTATCCGCAGATTATTTATGATGCAATACCTAATTTTTCGAATAGTACGAGGTTCTTAAACATGGATACAGAAGAAACATATGGTACTCCAGAAGAGTGGGGAAAACCTGGAAGTGTTTATACATGTGACCTATTAAATTCTGCGGAAAGTATCGTTTTACAGACAGATCCAAATGATGATTTAATAGATAATGAAGATTATAGAAGATTACTTGCTTGGATTTGGGTAAAATTACCAGGTGAAGAAGAATATTTCCTACTTAACTACATGGTTGTTAAACAAGGACTTGCTCAAGTAAAATACGAGTATGGATCTGGAGAAACTATTAGCTATGGAGCCTTTACCTATAACGAATGGATGCATGTTGCTGAAGACTATGCAATTCTTAACAACTTAGGACAATGGGGAAATTTACTCGATTATTATTGGGATTATGAGAATGATCTACCTTATTATTCTAGATGGAATTAAAATTAAAAACTACTAATGAAAATTAGTAGTTTTTTAATGCTGTTTTATTAGAAACAAATACTAAATTAT
>JRFF01000031.1 GCA_000753575.1 Candidatus Izimoplasma sp. HR2
GCAGCTTCATTTAATAAGTTTTCAAGATCTGCACCTGTAAATCCAGGTGTACGTCTTGCTATTGAATCAAAAGAAATTTTCGGATCTATTTTTTTATTTCTAGCATGTACTTCTAATATAGCAGTACGACCTTTTATGTCAGGTCTAGAAATTGTAATTTGTCTATCAAAACGACCAGGTCTAAGTAAAGCAGGGTCTAGTACATCAGGTCTATTTGTAGCTGCCATAACGATAACTCCAGAGTTTGCTCCAAAACCATCCATCTCTACAAGTAGTTGGTTTAAAGTTTGTTCTCTCTCATCATGTCCGCCACCAAGTCCGGCACCTCTTTGACGCCCTACTGCATCTATTTCATCAATAAATACGATACATGGTGCATTTTGTTTTGCTGTTTTGAACATGTCACGAACACGACTTGCTCCAACACCAACAAACATTTCAACAAAGTCAGATCCACTGATTGAATAAAATGGTACTTTTGCTTCACCAGCAACTGCTCTTGCAAGTAATGTTTTACCTGTACCAGGAGCTCCCATTAGTAATATACCAGATGGAATTCTTGCACCAAGTGCCATATACTTTTTAGGATCTTTAAGGAAATCAATGATTTCTTCAAGCTCTTGTTTTTCTTCTTCAATACCTGCTACTTGATCAAAAGTAGTTGTTTTACCTCTATTTAATTTTGCACGGTTTTTACCGAAATCAAAAGCTTTATTGTTTCCGCCCTGACTTCTCATAAAGAACATAACAATAAATATTATTAAGACAAATGGTACTAAAATAATTACAACACTCCAGAAACTATAAGATGAACCTCTTACATGTTCATACTCGATGTCATTTAATTCTGCAGCAGCAATAACTTCTGTTAATGCTTCTGGTGTAGGGATTTCTAAAATATATTCCCCACCAGTTCCTATACCTGTAATTAAGTATGAACCAAAATTAATTTCTCCAGGAATTGGAGTAGATTCAATTGTTTCAATTTCTCCTGCAGCTATTTTTTCCATGAATAATGAATAATTATAAGCTGTAGGTTTCTCTTCTTGGAAAGAGAACATATATACGATTGCAAAAACAAATAATAAGATAATAGATACTACTACTAAGTTACCTAATCTGCTTTGCGGTGGCTTTAGTTGTTTACCTTCTGCCATATTAACAACTCCTTACTTGTTATAAACCTCTGGTTTTAAAACTCCCACGAATGGTAAGTTTCTATATTTTTGTTCATAGTCTAATCCATATCCAATAACAAATTCACTAGGAATAGTTGTTCCTACATATTTTGGATGGAAATCTACGATTCTTCCTGTTGGCTTATCAAGCATTGTAACTACTTCTACACTTGCTGCACCACGGAAAGTTAATAATTCCATAATTGTTTTAATTGTTCTTCCTGTATCTACTATATCTTCTGCGATTATGATGTGACGATCTTGAACTGATATTCCTAAATCTTTTGAGATTTTAACATCTCCACTAGATTCAATTCCACCATGATAACTAGATACATCCATAAATCCTAGTTCAAGATGAATATCCATTTCAGTAATTAAGTCCCCTATAAAAGGAACACACCCTTTTAAAAGTCCAAGTACAATTGGGAATTTGTCTTTGTAATCAAATGATAGCTGTTTTCCTAATTCTTTAGCTATTTGTTTGATTTCTGCGTTTGAAACTAATACTTTTTCAACATCTTTTTCCAACATTTATTTCACCTCATAAATATATAGTTTTTTGTTGCATGACTCACTTTGTAATGATTTTTTAGTTCCAGGAATCCATAATACAAATTCTTTATTGGAAACTAATAATAATTTATCTCTTTTAGATTGAGGTACTTTTTGATCTATAAGAATATCTTTAATCTTTTTAGTACCAACCTTAAGTTTTATTTTATCACCATTCTTACGGTTTCTTAAATAAAGTGGAAATACCACACTATTATAACATAATTCAAAATAATTTGTATATTTATGTTCTATTTTATTATCACTAAATATAAAGCTATGGTTATCAGAAATAAAATACTCTCCACATTCATTGATTTCTAAATTAATTTTAACAAAAGGCATATCTTTTTCTATGTAAATATAGTCATATTCTTTTCTAAAAGTATAATTATCTCCAAGTGAATAGCTCTGATTTGGGTTATTTGATAAACATAGTTTTAAGATTGAATTATATTGTTCATATTTTATCTCTAGTGTATTATTTGTAGCCGTATTAATAATATGAGTAAGTACTTTTATCTTAATTATTCTTTCTAATTTATTGAATTGATCTAAGTTAACAGTGTTATATACACAGTTCTTTTCAATAAATACATTCTTAATTCGATCTAGTACTACATCCGCAGATTCTATATAATCTCTGAATTGTAAGATTCTCTCATTAAGGTTTGGATTTTCTATTCTTAATAAAGGGATAATCTTATTTCGGTATCTGTTTCTTGTATAGAAGTCTTCATTGTTTGATAAATCCTCATAATACATAATTTCATGATCTCTAGCGTAATCTCTAATATCTTTTTTAGATACTTTCATAAGAGGACGTACAATCGAAATGTTTCGATCTCTTCTTACACTAGGGATACCTGCGTACCCAATAAATGAAGTTCCTCTAATTAGTCTCATAATAATTGTCTCAACTTGATCATCTAAATGATGAGCAACAACAATTTTAGAGGCTTTATGTTTTTGAGCAACAACTTTAAAGAAAGCATATCTTTGATTTCTTGAGTCATCATGGAAGTTAGAATTATCATTAATTTCAACTTCATATCCCTCAAAAGGAATATTATTTGTATTAGCTAATTTTTTTAGCATTTCGTATTCCATTTTTGATTCTTCACGTTTATTATGATTTACGTGGGCAAGTATAACTTTTAGATTTAGATTGATATTCATTAATATATCAAAAAGAACCATAGAGTCAACACCACCACTTAGCGCTAAAACAATAGTTTCATTTTTATCAAATATTTTTTTATTCTCAATGTATTTTCTTAAATCAATATTCATAATTATCACCTAGGTTTATTATATCACAATAGTTTAATAATATATCTAATTTAAATTTACTTTGAATGACAAAATAAATTCGAAATTGCACTCATATATGATATAATATTTAAGAGTAAAAAAATAGAATGGAGAGATAAAATGTTTAAACTTCCAAAATTATCAAAGACAGAAAGAGCTTGGGTTTTATATGATGTAGCAAACTCGGCTTTTATTTTAACAGTTATTACTATATTTTTCCCAATTCTTTACAAAATGATTTTTATGGATAGTGAAGGAATAGGATTGATTCCTGATACCCAAGCATATGACGATGTTTGGACAACAGGATCAGTAATCTTTAAATACTTAACTAGTGCTATCGCACTTACTATTGCTATTCTTAGCCCAATAATGGGAGCATGGTCTAACTATGCTGGAAATAAAAAGAAATTCTTTAAAATATTCCTATTTATGGGAATACTTGGTGGTATTGGACTCACAATTCCAGGACTTGGGTGGGTTACTTTATTAGTATTATTCACTATATCAAGTATGGGTTACAATTTCACTAATGTATTATACGATGCATTCTTAGTTGATGTTACTGATGAAGAAAATTATGATGAAATTAGTGCTACTGGATATGCTTGGGGGTATATTGGTAGTTTAATTCCTTTCTTTATTGGAATTATTCCGTTTGGACTTGTAGCTTTAGAAAAAATTCCTGAATCTTATTCGCAAATAAGTATTACGTTTGCATTTATAGTATCTCTTGTATGGTGGTTCTATTATTCATTACCACTAATAAGAGATGTTGAACAAAAATATAGTATTGAACAAAGTGAAAATTCACTCCGTGAATCTTTCCAAAGATTGAGAAAAACTTTTAAAGATATTAGAAGTTATAAAATGATTTTCTTATTCTTAATCGCTTACTTATTATTTATTGATGTTGTTAATACTGTAATTAGATTAGCTACTAATATTGGTGGAGATTTGGGAGTTAGCGATATTACAATGCTAGCTGTAATTGTGATGGTTCAAGTAATTGCTTTTCCATCGGCAATATTATATGCAAAAATGGTTAAAAAAATTGGTGGTAAACCTATGTTATTCTATGGAATATTCATATATGCAATTGCTGTTTATGTAGTATTCATGATTACTGAAGATACTACTTACTTAATGTGGGTTGTTGGTGCTATCGTTGGTACTGCTCAAGGTGGTATTCAATCGTTGGCAAGAAGCTTCTTTGCTAAAATGGTACCTGCTGAAAAAGCAAATGATTTCTTCGGGTTCTATAGTGTATTTGGACGTTTTGGAGGGATATTATCTCCGTTCCTTATCGCATCATTCCAAGTAAGCTTAGGAATTAATAAAGCTGTACTTCTTTTATTAATACCTCTTGCTGTTGCAAGTGTAGTATTAGCATTTGTTAAAGAAGGAAAAGTGGATTTAGTTGAATAATAAAAAGTTTATATTAGCTAGTAATTCACCAAGAAGACATGAATTACTAAAATTCTTAATTGATGATTTTCAAATAATCTCTAGTAATATTGAAGAAATTATTGATGAATTTCTTACTAATGAAGAAGTAGTAATGGATCTTGCGTTTCAAAAAGCACAAGATATAAGTAATAAGAATAAAGATGTTTATGTTTTAGGATTCGACACATTAGTTATCTTAGATGGAAAACCTTTAGGAAAGCCATTAGATAACAGTGATGCTTTTAAAATGTTGAAAGCATTGAGTGGTAGAACTCACAGAGTTTTAACAGGTTGTGCAATAGTAATGAATGACTATAAAGATGTTTTCTATGGATATTCAGATGTTACATTTACTGAAATGTCTGATGTAGAGATATATAGTTATATAGATACCAAAGAACCTATGGATAAAGCAGGATCTTATGGTATTCAAGGTTATGGTGCTAAGTTTGTTGAAAAGATAAATGGTGATTTCTACACGGTTATGGGATTACCTATACATAAGCTATACGAAAGATTAAAAGTATTATAAAGAGACTCTCACGAGTCTCTTTTTTAAAGCTATCTTTTCATTTCTATGCAGTTTAGTGTAAAATAAATGTATGATACCTTAAAATCATTTTTTATTACTAAATGAAGTGCTATTCTACTAGTGACTTCTAAAGGAGGCAGTTTTATGTTTAGACTAAAAGTAAAAGAAGAAGAACATAAGATAATTAAGGATAGGTTAAATGTTGTTGAGACACCAAATTATGATTATGTCTTAACAGATGACAAAGATCTTGTTGAAAACGATAAGATAAACATTGTTTTCAATCAAGCGGATATTCCTAAAGTATCTAAATTACTCGATGTGATTGTACGCGGGGAAGATTTGTATTTGGTTGGAAGTAATGAATTTGGGCAAAAGCATATTGAGTGTCGAAATTTTTACTATTTTATTGTTGAAGATGAAGATGTTTACGGTATTTTAAATAATACTAAACTTCTAATTAAATTAAAACTATACGAAGTTGACGAACTACTTAAAGTTAAGGATTTTATTAGAATTAGCAAGTATTGTTTAGTAAATATCGGTAAAATTGCTTATATCAAACCTGAGCTTAATTCAAAACTGAACCTTTTAATGAAAAATGATGATCATGTAGAAGTAAATAGAGGATACTACAAAGAGTTTAAGAAAGCTCTTAAAATTTAAGGAGGTATTATATGGAATTTTTAATAAATAATCCATTTATAGCATTTACAATTTTTATTATAATTGGATTCTCAACTTACATGTTAACAAAACTTATAGACGAAATAGTATTAAACAAAGCTTTAAAACTTAAGCACCAACAAATGAGAATTAGTACTGTAGTTAAAGGTCTTAAATCTAGAATTACAGGATTAACTCTTGCTACTTTAGTACCAATGTCCATTGTAGTAGCATTTGTTGTAATTGGAATTAATCCAACGATTGATCAAGATAATGATTTACTTTCAATCTCAACAGGTTCAGACGTATTATCTATATACGAGGACTTTAATGAGAAACTAGCTGTTAATACGAATAACTGGTATGACAATGGCTTATTAGATTTTCAATTAGAAGGAGGTATTGTTGATACAGCATTACCGTTTGATTCAATTACATATCGAACTACTGCTACTTCAGATTTAACAAATACATATACTGGAGGAACTGGAAGTGAAGATTATTCAGAAACTAATAACCAAGTTATTGGTGTTGATGAGATGGATAACGTCTTAACTGATGGTAAATTTATTTACACAATGTATGGTAATAAAATTCAAATAACGTTTGCTGGAATCATGGTTGATGATGAATTTGATGCAAGTTTATTAAGCCTTTATAAAACATTTGAATATTCAAATGAAGTATGTGATGAAGAACAATTTTATCCAGAAGGTATGTATGTTGATGGTGATCACTTCATAGTAATAGGAAATCAATATAACTATAATTGTGAGGATTATGAATATCCTGACGATGATTCTGGTGAAAATATTATTCCTCAAGTTTATTATTCTTGGTGGGGATATAGAAGTAGTTCTATTTCAGTATTAGTTTATGATATAGCTAATGATTTTGAACTTAAAGATGAATATTCATTAAATGGATATTTATCTGGAACTAGAAAAATTGGAGATAGTTTATATTTAGTAACAAAAAATAGTATTCCATTTAATGATGAGGAAATGGTTCTTGATGACTATTTACCTACATATGAAGTTAATGGAATTGAAGTAAGTGCGAAATACGAAGATATTATTTATATTGACGGGACTTCGCCTAATTCATTTACTACATTTTATGGTATTGATTTAAGTACAACTCAAGTGAATATGGAAGTTATCTTAGGTGATAGTGGATATAACTTATATGTATCAAATGATAATATGTATTTAGTTGGTAGAACATATTACTTCTGGCCAATGATGGATTTCTTTGATGTTGAAGATCCTGTTTATGAATCTAAAACAGCTATATTAAAAGTAGCTATTGGTAATGGTAATGTTGAATATAAAACATTAGGTTTAGTAGAAGGATATATGTTAAATCAATTTTCCATGGACGAATATAATGGTTATTTAAGAGTCACAACTACTGAAGGGTGGGGAGATGAAACAAATAATCGATTATACGTTCTTGATGAAGATTTAAAAGTAGTTTCTATGTTAGAAAACTTAGGTAAACCAAGAGAACAAATTAAATCAACAAGATTTGTTGGTAACTATGCTTACTTAGTTACGTTTGAACAAATAGATCCATTCTATGTTATTAACTTAACTAATCCTAATTATCCTGTAGTAGAGGGAGAATTAATTATTCCGGGATATAGTGCATATCTACAACCACTTGGTGAAGATTATATCTTAGGTATTGGATATGGGGATAACTATGGTGGAACAAACGGATTAAAAATTGCTATATTTGATGTTAGTGATAAATCTAATCCTGTAATACTTGGAGAAGAAGCAATCTTTGATTATTCAGAGTTTGGATGGGCTTCAAGCACAGCTGTTTATAATCATAAAGATTTATTAATTAGTGTTGAAAAAGGACTTATAGCTTTACCATTCTCAACATCTAGTTGGGTTGTAACTGATGGATATACTTATGATAGTGGTATCTTAGTTTATAACTTTGATTTCACTGATGGATTAAGTTACAGTGGATTTGTTAAACATGAAGAAGGTTCTGAAGAAGATGTATATGTTTATAAAAGTAAATTTATAAGTGAATACTTCTATACAGTATCTAATAAATACATTAAAGTATCTACATTAGAATTAGTTGAAGAGATATTATATTCAGTAGAATTAAACGAAGAAGAGTAATAAAAAAAACAAGTTCGCAAGAACTTGTTTTTATTTTGTTTTACTCTTCACTTCTTTCATTACCTCTTCACTTACCGCCTTTGATACTCTTTTATCAAATGGAGAAGGGATAATGTACTCTCTTGATAATTCACTATCTTCAAGTAAGTAAGCTATTGCTTTTGCGGCACTTAACTTCATACTATCAGTTATCTTTTTAGCTCTTGAATCTAGTGCTCCTCTAAATATTCCAGGGAATGCTAGTACATTATTTATTTGATTTGGGTAGTCACTTCTACCTGTACCTATTATATAAGCTCCAGCTTCTAGAGCTTCTTTTGGGCTAATCTCAGGATCTGGATTTGCCATTGCAAAGATAAAAGGATCTTTATTCATTGATTTAATCATCTCTTTTGAAACAATATCTTTTGTTGAAACTCCGATAAAGACATCTTTGTTTTTCATTAGTTCTTTTAAACTATCCT
This sequence comes from Candidatus Izimoplasma sp. HR2, assembly GCA_000753575.1. GTDB lineage: Bacteria > Bacillota_I > Bacilli_A > Izemoplasmatales > Izemoplasmataceae > JAFGXW01. The sequence goes on from JRFF01000031.1 coordinate 8,306, forward strand.
CTTTTAGATTGTTAGGAATAGTTAATATATTCTCATCAATCAATTCTTTTAATACAAATGAATAGCTATCGTATTTTTCTTTTAATACTACTCCGTCAATATTAACACCATAAACATGTTTAATACCAATATCTTTTAGTATTCTAGCTATAGAACTTCCTGCAGCACCAGTTCCAACTAATACTACTTCTAAATCCTCAAGTTTCTTCCCAGTTAATCTACATGCGTTAATTAATGCCGCAGTAGATACTATTGCAGTTCCATGTTGATCATCGTGGAATACAGGAATATCTAGTTCTTCTTTTAGTCTTCTTTCTATTGTGACACATTTAGGTGAAGAAATATCTTCTAAGTTTATTCCTCCAAAAGAGACAGAGATATTCTTAATAATATTTATTATTTCTTCAGTATCTTGTGTTTTTAAACATATTGGAAATGCGTCTACACCGGCAAACTCTTTAAATAGGATAGCTTTACCTTCCATTACAGGTAAACTTGCTTCTGCTCCAATATTGCCAAGGCCTAAGACTGCGCTACCATCAGTAATAACAGCAACCATATTTCCTTTTGATGTATATTTATAGATATCATCTTTATTATCTTTGATGTGTAAACAAGGTTCCGCAACACCTGGGCTGTAAGCTAGTGACAAATCATCACTATTTTCAATTCTAATTTTTGATTCTACAGAGATTTTCCCTTTATGTTTTAAATGAAGTTCTAAACTTCTTTTTTTAATATCATTATCCATTTTATTTATCCTTAAAAATATTATTTCCATAAATATCGTATGCTACAAAACAAGGGAAATCTTTAACTTCTAATTTGTAAACAGCTTCAGCTCCTAAATCTTCATAAAGGATAATTTCACTACTAATTATCTTACTACTAAGCAATGCTCCAATACCACCAGTAGCTATTAAGTAACAAGAGTTGTTCTTAATCATTTCTTTTCTAAACTCTTCTGATCTATCACCTTTACCAATCATTAGTTTAAGGCCTCTCTCCATTAAAGGAACAGCTAGTTTATCCATTCTATAACTTGATGTAGGTCCACTAGATCCAATTGAAAAACCATCTCTTTTTGGAGTTGGACCAACATAATATATAACACTACCTTTCATTTTAAAAGGTAATTCTTTTTCATTTATTAATCGTAAATGCGCTTGATCTCTTGCTGTGTATATTACTCCCGAAAGTAAAACTTTTTCTCCGGCTTTTAATAATTTAATATCATTATTACTAATAGGTGTATTTAGTTTTATCATAATATCACCTCTATATGTCTTGCTGAATGACATTGAATATTAATAGCTACAGGTAAACTAGCAATATGCATAGGGAAATAATTGATTTTAACAGCGAGACAAGTTGTTTCTCCACCAACACCCATTGGACCAACGCCTAGTTTGTTGATTTCAGTGTATAATTCATCTTCTAATTGTTTTATTATATTATCATTACTTGAGTCATCTAAATCTCTAAGCAATGCTTCTTTAGCCAATATAGCGCTTTTTTCAAAGTTACCACCAATACCTATTCCTACAATAATAGGAGGACAAGGTTTTCCACCAGCATTAAAGATGGTATCTAGAACTAATTTCTTAACACCTTCAATACTGTCAGTTGGTGTAAGCATAACTACGGTACTCATATTTTCACTACCGCCACCTTTTGAAGCTATGTGTAATTTTATTTTATCTCCACTTACTAATTTAGTATGAATAATAGCGGGAGAATTGTCTTTAGTATTTTCTCTTAAAAAAGGATGTTTTACTACAGATTTTCTTAAGTAACCTTGGTCATAACCGAGTCTAACACCTTCGTTGATGGCTTCATAAATATCTCCTTCAATTAGAACACTAGTTCCAACTTCTAAAAAGACAACAACTATACCAGTGTCTTGGCATAAGGGAATATGTCCTTCTCTAGCTATATCTTGGTTTTCTAGAATATCTGATAGTATAGATTTTGATATTTCTTTAGTTTCATTTGCTTTAGCTTTTTGTATCAAAGCTACTAAAGAATTATCTAACTCGTAATTAATTTTGATCACAGATTCTTTTACAATATTAGTAACTTCACTTAAATCAATTTTACGCATATTTACACCTTCTTTTTGATAGATTAATTATAACATATATATATTAATATTATAGAAAACATAAATATATTTTAGTTCCTAAAATTAAAATGCGATTTTACTTGATTAAAGTTTCAGTGTTTGATATAATTTATTCGCTAATAAAACTTACTATGGCTAAGAAGCTATGGCGGAAGGAGTAATACAATGAAAAAAGGAATTCATCCAGATTATAAGGTTGTAACTATAACTTGTACAACATGCGGAAACGTATTTGAAGGTGGAAGCATTTTAGATGAAGTACGTGTTGATACTTGCTCAAATTGTCACCCATTCTACACAGGGAAACAAAAATTTGGAGCAGCAGCTGGACAAGTTGATAAATTTAATAAACGTATGGCAAAAAAATCAGGTAAATAATATAGTCGCTAACGCGACTTTTTATTTTGATTATACAATAAAAAAGTAATTTGCTGAAGATGCAGAAAATGATAAAATTATATTATTATTTGTAGTTATGCAAAGAATCCAAGATTTCTTCTTTAAAAACCTTTACAAATATGATAAAATAATAGAGAAAATAAGGTTAAAGAAGAGAAAAAAACAAAATTATAAAGAAAGAGGTGATGGTAATGATTAAAAGAATGAATATTCAAATGACATATGCAATATCTAACAATGCTTTTTTTGTTATGCAAATACCATCACAACTGATAGGACTCTAATATTCTTTTATTAGATTTTAGCTATGATTATATAAATAAGCTAAATATGTCTTCCATCTCGTGATGGAAGGCATTTTTTTATATTATAGACCTTATTCAAAAGCAAACAACTAGGGAGGAAACAATAATGAAAATAGTAGAATATAATAATAAACTCGCAGCACAAGTTGCTGAAATGTGGAATAAAAGTGGTAGTAACTGGGGGAATGATGACTCTGTAAAAACTGCAGAAGATGTAATATTAGAAGAATCAAAATCAGGAAACTTAAAATTATATTTAGCAATAGACAATGATGAAGTTATTGGATATTGTAGTTTCTCTGAATATGAACATGATGAAGGAGCGTCTTACTTACCATTATTAAATGTAAGACCAGACTATCATGGTAAGAAAGTAGGAAAAGCATTAATTCTAAGAGTATTAGAAGATGCGATTAATGCACCATGGCCAAGATTTGATTTATTCACTTGGAGTGGAAACATCAAAGCAATGCCACTTTATAAGAAATGTGGATTTTTTTGGGAGAAGAACAATGAAGCAGTTCATCTAATGAACTTTATTCCTTTTTTACATCAAACAGAAGCAATCAGTGAGCACTTAAAATTACTTGATTGGTACAAGGACTCAAAAAGAGCAATTGAAATGAAACAAGATGGGACACTTGTTAATGGATTTGATCATTTTAGATATCATTTTGAAAATGATCAAACGCTACTAATCACTGAGTTTGAAAAAACAGGGAGAGGATTAAGATATTTAGAAACGTCTGATTATAGCATAGAAATGATTTTACCAAAACATCAATTGGTTTATAATCAATCATATGATGTTACTTTTAAAGTAGTTAATAAATCAAATAAGAAATTAGAAATTACTTTGGAAGGTGTAAGCAATAAAAATATCATTTCTGATTTCAAAGATACATTTACTGTAGAAGAAGTATACACAGTTAAAAAACAGTTCACTGTAAACAAGACAAGTAAAATACAAGACAAATTTAAAACACATCCACTTGTAGCTTGTAATATACATATTAATGGAAAGAAAAGCATATTTAAATGCGGTGTAGAACCTAAAAACCCAGTATCACTAAAACTAGAATTACCAGAATACAATCATGTATTAGGTACAATCTATACTGGTTATCTTGATATAGAGTCTAATCTTAGTATAGAAGCGACACTTACTATTGCGCTTCCAAAAAAGCATATATCAGTTCTAAACAAGTTAGAAGTAACAATGAAACCAGAAGAAAAGCGTTCATTAAAAATTGAATACAAACTAAAAGAGTGTGGGTTCATTCATGGTGATGCGAGTATCACCTATGAAGGTAGGACAATCCAATCAGAAGTGAAGTCACTAGTGAAAGGACAATATAACACCTTCCACGGGGAAGATGAACATAATGTTTACTTAGTAGATGGAAATTATACAATTCGTTATGATAAAACACATAACCGTATTAGTTATATTAATGAGTTTACTTCCAACGGACAAACAGCATTTATGACACCAAGAATTGGGTTACCATATACAAAAGATTTATCAAACCAAAAGGCAGTATTTACTTATCCTAAAGAAAACATTTTAAAAGCGTCATTACAATCAAAATCATTTAAAGATGTGACGCTTAGTATTTATATGGAGTCTAACAGAGGTATTCTAAATACAAGTTTTGAACTAGTAAACAATGGAGACAAAAAAGAACTTGACCTATCATTACCAATATGGAAAGTATTTAAAGACACATGTGTTCCATATAATGGTGGTATTTTAGAAACAACTATTTCTGAAGGTGGGGGAGCTACAAGTTTGGATAGTAAACTGATAGATGAAAACTGGTTATATGACAGAAAAACCAAGACAGGTTTTTCTTGGCATAAAGACAATCAACTAATCGTTTCAGGTTGGAGATTTGCTTCTGTAATAGAAGGAATTATCCTTGAAAAGGGATCTACATATAAATCAAAAGACTTTATCATTTCCTTTGTACACCCGAATTTACGATTATTCCGCAGGTTTGCAGGTAACTTAGAAGAAAAAGAAACACTGAAATTTATTACTCTTAACATCAATAATGGAAACCCATTTGTTAAAGGAAATACAACACTTTTACTTAAAAATATTCAAAAGAAAGAGATGAAAGGTACTATTTCATGTGATGAAAAAAGTGTAGTTGTTGAAGAGGCTTTAGAACTAAGCCCAGGCCTAAAAAATATTACATTAGAAACAAAGGATAGAATCATTGAGTATAAACGTCTCATATTTGATGTGAATGGAACTGTCGAATGCATTGAAAAAGAAGAGTCATTAATCGTTCAAAATGGATTACTAGAATATAAAGTATCTAATGCATATTCAGATGCTGTATATTCATTAAAGTTCAATGGAAATGAATGGTTAGATTCAAATTACCCAACACCAAAAGATAGAATGTGGTGGGGGACATTTGTTGGTGGTATTAACCAGAGTTATGAAAGCGTTCAAAATGAAGTTATAATTAATGAACCTAGAAAAGCAGCATTCATTACTTTACAAGATACCTTAGGAAACAACTGGCAAGGAATAAAAACAACTGTTTCATTTGAAAAAGAAAAAGACTTTAAAGGTATTGTTTTTGAAAACTATCACCTAACATTACCAGGTGTACCAGTACTATATACATTTAGTAATATCATTAATAAAGCAGGAAAATTTATTAACCATAAATTTTTCACAAGATATAATGTATTACAGTTAGATGATGATAATAAGAAAGCGAGTTTTACTTTAGATGGAACTACATATAAATGCGGTAGTGTTGGTATTGAAAAAGAAACTAAGAAGTTTGTTCAATTCAAAAGCACACGAGACTGCCAATTAGGTATATATAATAAGAATAATCTTCTATTACCTGATACACAGGAACAATACACAATCTTGTTTAGTGAACAAAAAATGAGTATCGCAGATAGAAGTACAAAACAACTTAGTGGAGATTTCTATATCTTCACCAAAGAAGATTTAAGGAAAGAGTACTTAATTGATTTAGAAAATATTAAATTCGAGGTGTAATATGAAAATAATCGACGCACACATCCACTTCTCTAAAATCAAAGCTTTTGAAGAAGTAAGTAAGAAATCAGAAGTGGATTACTCATTAGAGGGATTTAAAAAAAATTTAGAAACGTTATTTCTATTGGTATGGGACTTACAGAAACAGATGATATTTTCTCAAGTAAAGATACAAGGAACCCTATGAAACTAGATTTAGATGTGAACCCAGACAACCTTTATGTTTGTCTAGGGTTCAATCCTCTAGAGGACTATAATATCGAAACATTTGAACAACATATTACAAAAAATACAGTAGGGATAAAAATCTATGCAGGTTATTATTACTACCATGTTTATGATAAGATTTATAAACCACTATATGAATTAGCAAGAAAACATAACTTACCAGTAGTAATTCATAGTGGTGATACATTTAGCACAAAAGGATTACTAAAATATGCTCATCCACTAGAAGTAGATAAACTTGCTTTTCAATATCCAGATGTGAAGTTTATTATTGCTCACTTTGGAGATCCATGGATCATGGATACTGTAGTAGTAGCAAGTAAAAATAAAAATGTATATATAGATTTATCGGGATTAATAATGGGTAATAAAAAAGAAGTTGAACGTTTCAGTATAGATGCGTTTACTTCACGAATTAGAGAAGGGTTGGTATATCTTGATAATTATGACAAAGTACTATTCGGTACAGACTGGCCATTAGTAGACTTCAATGGGTATGTGGATTTTATAAAGGAACTAATACCAAGTCAGCATCATGAGAAAGTTCTCTATTTTAATGCTAAGTCATTATTTAGAATATGATACTTCGAGCCGTATCACAAATGACCTAAAAGAATACGGAATATAGCATATAAAACAAAAAAAGCAGCATTTCCTTTAGGATTTGCTGTTTTCTTTACACTAATATTATAGCATATATTACTTGATATTAATAGACTGCAAATTACATCCATTAAGTAGTATTATTAATGTGGAGGTGTCTATGCGAAAAGAGATATTAAATTTACATAAGCAAATAATGGATAATAGCGCAACTAAAGAACAGGAGTTATTTAGAGAAAACATTAAGAAATTAAAAGAAATGCTAAATAATACTGAGCTAAGTTTTTTTGAAAAAGGGTGGGTTTATTGGCAACTTCAAGACCACTACGCATTACAGAGAGATAGTGGTAAGGAATTAGAGATATTCGAAAAGTTTGTTAAACACATTAAATCGTATGATAAGAGCTACTTATTTTGGGCCGTTTGGGATATGACTCAAACACTTACAATGAGATTAGGTGGTAAACACAAGTTATGGGATGAAACTTTTGAAGAGGCGAACACAATCATTACAAATTCAGAGGAACTCATCAGAATGAAATTTGAAATGAATAGAGGATATGTTGGAATTTTCACAGATGAACGAGTGCTTATTGAAGATGAATTAGTAGAGAATGCAATTCAAAACATTCAAAAAATAATTATTAGTTATCCAAAACATCCTGACATTCTATTTTTTAGGATGACATTTTATGCGCAAACGATTAAATATAATCATTACAAAGGTAATGGTATCATTGATATAAGTATTAAACTTAAAGAAGAAGTATCTAACTTAAATCTAGGATTAACAAAACAAATGATAAATATTTATAGAGACGATTTATTATTTGGAAGTTGGGATCAAATTTCAATATCACATGGAGAACATTATTCAGCAAGAGTGGGACTAACAAACGTTCTATTTGCATTGTGTGAAGCGGGGAGTGTAAATACTATAGAATACTTATTAAAACATGTTGATAAATACAAATTGGAAAACAAAAGACTGATTTCTTTAATTGGTACTTTAAGGAGTAATCTAAAATGAAATATATGTCATTCAACAACTCATGCTTTTTTGCAGCTATCTCCAATTTGCTTGAGGAGATAGGTGTAGATATATCAGACGAAGATATTGTAAGAGAATCATTAACACCATACCTATTTAATTATGATAAGAAAACTAATCAGTTTTCAAGTGGATATCAGATTCAAAATTTAGATGTTATAAATGAATATCTTAAGAAGTACATTGTAAAACTTAATGAAGAGAAGTTTGAAGAAGGTTCTATGATTGAAAGAAAGAGAGAGTTAATCAAAAGTTTAACTCAAACAGACAATCATAAGATAGTATCATTAAAGATGACAAGTAATGAATTGGAATGGCACGCAACAATATTTACAGGAAAGGTTGAGAATAGGTATAGATTTGTTAATATGAGAAAATCAGATGTTGATATCATAAATATAGAGTTAATTCATGATGAATTACTTATTAGACTTGCAGATACAGTACAGTTTGCAGAGGTTGAAAGGATTAAATCATTTAAAGTTTTTGATAAACAAGAGTTGCTAGCCAATAGTTATGAAACACTGTGTCTATTAGAAGATAAAGTTTTAGAGTTTACTAGGTCACTTCAGTCATATGGAAAAAGAGTGCAGTTTAGGGATTTACTATTTAGACCTTTATTACTAAATTATGTGGATATTTCAAGAATTGTCAAAGCGGAACAGTTGAATAATTATCTATTAAAGCTGCAATCTCAATATATCAGTACTTTCAAATATAAGGGTGATTTAGTTTTGTCTGAATATATGGATGTGGGGTTGTTGGAAGAAAGTATTAAGTGTATTAAGCATATGATTCTATCCAAGAATAAAACTACATACTATCATGGTAGTAAAACATTGGGAATTAGAACACTATATCCAAATATGTCAATACATGGAGAAAAGTATGTGTATTTAACTACAAAGAGAGAAGTTGCACTAATATACATGGTTAATGCAATAGAGTCTTTCTATGAGATAAGAAATTTTGAGAAACCTGGTAAATTTCATCCTTGGTACAGTTATGGATTTAATAATGGTAAATTACAAATAGATGAATACTACAAAAATGCATTCGAGGATACATATAAGGGTAAATCAGGATATTTATATAAATGCGCTGAACCAATGAGTGACATATCAAACAAAACTAATATATTTTGTGCTGTAACTACAAAAGAAGAAATCGATGTATTAGATGAAATATACATTGACGACATTTATCATGAATTGTTAAAATTTGAATCACAAGGATTAATCGAAATTAGAAGATATGAAGATTGGACTGAAAATAATATAATTGAAATAGAGAAAAGTATATTAGGAACAATAGAACATTTCGATTTAAACAATAAACCCTATGATCATTATACGATATTTTTAAAGAGTAAGTTTCCGAAGTTGTTTAACTAATGACAGTTTTAATTACATTTATCATTTTTCTTATCCAATTTACTAACAAGTAATTACTTATCTGATAAGTAGAACTCAATAGGCTCAAAGCGGAAGCGAAATCAATTAGAACCTATACCCGTGAATCGAACATGGCCAAGTGATATTGGATATTTTCGATAAAGGCAGGGAAAGAGAGAAACTCATAGACTAAACCAAAAGTGAAAACAATGTAGTAAAGATAAAGAATCAAATACACAGCTAATACTATCTACTATATGGGGGATATGGGGGCATAAGGATTTAAGAAGTATATCTTATATGAAATAGAAAATAAAGCATATATAAATTATATATTATGGATCTACGACTTTATAAGTTGTAGATTCATTTATTATGTCAATAATCTTACATTTTAAGTATACACATTATGTTATAATTTAGTTGTTGATCAACAAGGATGTGACCTAGATGAAGTTGCTACAAGATGCAATAGAGTTAATTGAGGACAATCTATATCAGGATTATACTGTTAAACAGTTATCCAAAAACTTACACTATACAAAATATCACTTAAGTAGAGAGTTTAATACTAAGGTTGGAATGTCTATTCCAATGTATATTAAATTACGTAGGATGACAGAGTCTGTTTTACTATTAAGTGATATTAAATATCGAGTATCTGATATTGCTTTTAAGTGTGGATATAATTCAGTGTCTTACTTCATTAAAGGTTTCAAAGAAGTATTCGGAGTAACTCCTAATGAATATCGTAAAGGAAATCATTACGTAACATTATTAAGAAGAATAAATATAGGAGGAAAAAGGATGTTTAAAGATATAGAAAAAATTAATAAGTATATATTTAATGAATATAGCAACTCTGATAGTTTGAACCAATTGTTCTCTTCATTTGATAATGTTGTATTAAGTAAATCAAATGATACTTCAATTGAGTATTTTGCATTATTAAAAGAAGATAAAGGGAACTGTTTGTGGGAGTGTAAGTTAGATCTACTATCAGGTATCTCAAATAAATCTATAATTGCACATGATAAAAATAATCCATGGATTACAATGAAGAAGCTTTCTATGAAAGATTCAGTAGTTTCAGTTGAATGCTGTAACGAAAAAAGAAAAAGTATCCATGAAGGAAAACTTGTAGATATTGGGAAGTCACAGTACATGGTTGATATGTGTAGAATAGACGATGAGTACATAAAACAAATGGATCATTACATTGATGAAAAGCCATCAAAAGAATCAGTTGACTTTTTGATTGAAGAAGTAAAGAACATATTTAAGTGTAAGAATGAACAAGAGCTAACAGAACATATAGAAACAAAAGATCTCATTGAACTTGTGAGATTAGTGAATAAGAAAGCATTAATAGTTTACCTTATCAATAACGAAAGAACATTTACTGTGTTTGATGCCCTTTTAGATTTAGAAAACAAAACTTTCTCATTCAATTACAACTCAGCATTCAATAACTTTGATAAGAAGGGTACTGTCAAATGGGAGGGTAATATTCTACAAGTGCAATTAGATGGAAAGTATTTTGCAGAACTGAGACTAGGTACAGGAGAATTATATAAACTTTACAACTCAAGTTATGCTATTGAGTTTGAAAATCAAAGAAGAGGGTTATCATCAATATCTTTTGAAACTAAGTAATATGATCAGGTATCACTATATGTGATGCCTTTTTATATAAAAAAAGAACTATTTCTAGTTCTTGAACTTGGTGATATTTATTTTTTTGATGGCATGATATCTGTTGCTTCCGATTTTTTTCATTACAATAACTTTGTTTACCTTTAAGTACTTACGTTCTATTTCTGGATTCAGACATGCATTCAGTAAGTTATTCTGGACAGCTGAATGATACACATATCCGTTTTTTGAAGTTTTATTTGGGTAGTATATTTTATCTATAATTCCATTTGTAAGGATATAATAGTTCTGATTTGGACTTTTAAACATTAGTAAGTCTCTTGGGAAATTATTTATAATATGAAATTCTTTTGTTTTTGGCATTTTAAACTCGAATCTTTCGGAGTCTTGAAATAGTGAACCAATATAACTACAAGGTATATGTCTTGTTACAATAAACTCCACCATAATGAAGTAATCATTAATCTGTGGATTTTCAGTAATTGCTAGTTCCATCTTATCTATTGCTGTATATAACATGGGTTGATTAGGTTTATTCAATCTACCATAATTAACATACTCTTTAGGAGGACTTAAAAAATGATGAATTCCATCTATTTTCTTTATATCATCTAGCGCCATTGCGCGAGTTCTATAGAGTTTTTGTCCCGGTGTTAGAGTGTGTGTTTGCATGTTAATCATTAGACCCTTTTGATTTGATGATTTCATTAGGAATCTTAAAAGCAAAGTACCATAATCGATGTACTGTTCAGAACGAAAATCTAGATTAATTATCATATTGGCAAACTGATTGATTTCTTCTGCACCCAAATCGTCTCTTATTTTTTGATTGTATCCCCATTTAACCATTGTATCCCCTTCGTCTTGTCAATTCTGTTATTTATATTATATCAAAATATACTTGATTTTAAACATATATTATAGTTATGTCCATAAAGAAATAGAAACACTAGATCAATAACTTCGGTTATTGGTCTTTTTGTATGCAATGAGAAAGGAGACTACATGGAAAAGAAAAAGTACTATCCAAAGAAAGAACACAATCACAATAAACATGTTCCTAGTATCACTAAACCATTTGCCTTTGATAATCGTGTAAGATATCAAAAAGGTCATCAGAATCAGCTACTAAATGCTTCTAGAAGAACTGAAACAATTACAAGAGATAAAACAGTTATAGTAACTGAAAGTGTTAATGTGGTTGATTTTAATAGTGATAACTTTGAATATCAATTTGGAGAAAAGAGTATGAAGAAAAAACAATATGAAAATAGGAGGAAATATTAAGTATGTTAAATCAATGTATATTAGTAGGTAAAGTAATTAGTATCAATAAAGAGAATAAAGATATCATTATTACATTAAGTATTTCACACAACTATAAAGAACCTGGTGAAGAAGAATATAGTGTTGATGAGATAGATGTGCAACTATCAAACCATCTAAGTGAAACTGCATTAGAGTATTTAAACGAGAATGCAACTGTGGGAGTTAAAGCTAGAATTGCACAAAGAAACCTGACAGTAGGTGAAACTACTATAAAAGTGCATGCAATCATCGCAGAGAAACTTACATTCATTAATACAAAGAAACAAGAAGAATAGTGGCATTCACAAGTATTATAGAAATAGACGTCATCGAGGACGTCTACTTTTATAACCTCAGAAGTAGTAAATCACCACTTTTAAAGGAATATTATGAACAAACAGACTTATGGACACTGCTTTATGCAAGTATAAAGAATGAAACACTATTAAAACTAATGATATTCAATATGGAATTTAATATAACTCCAGTTCATACATTTATTAAATACTATGAAGAAGAGTTACTAAATCATCAATTAACTAGATTTCATAAGCAATGTATTGGGTATCATGTATCATTCTTACTTGCAACTCTAGGATACAAGAAAACAAGACAAATTTATAGAAAGGATGCGGTTATTAAATACGGAGCTTTCTATGAAAAGATTGCAAGATGAGTGACAGCCTAATTGTGTTATAATGGAATCATAGGAGGGATTAACTATGAAGAAATATGCAATTGCTAATTTAGTTGCAATTATCATTTTTAACTTAATTTATATGGTTTATATTATTATTGATGATGCAACCAGTGTGAATTTGGATATACTTAATGTGGTAGGGAATGCTGTATTCATTCTAGGATTTATATGTGGTGTATTCTCGATTGTGTTTTTAGTTTATGGAGTTAGGGACAAGAAAATGAAACCTAGAATTCCAATTACAAGTATTGCATTAGCACTAATGTTGATTCCAGAGATGTTTTTAGTATCACTTATGTATTTCTTTGGGATGAATAGATAAAGATTAAAGATATACCTATAAGGATGGTGATGATATGTACAAACAAGAAAAACTTTTTTCTAATGATAGAGTCATCCTATTGACTTTGAAAGAGGAATATTTCGATCAGATTTTAAACGGTACTAAACTGCATGAGTTTCGATTTCGTTTTCCTGTTGAAGATGTTATTGCGTATATTTATTTACCTTCGCCAATTAAGAAAGTTGTTGGCAAATTTAGATTAAGTAATACTAGGTTTTTAGATATAAAGACTATTAGCGACTTTTATCATAAAACATATGAGAAACCTTATTCAGAGATGTTTGATTGGGTGACCCCAAGAAAAGGGTGCTATGTATCTGATATTACTGATGTAATGGCTTTTGAGAAATGCATTAATTATGAAGAATTAATTGGAATAAAGGGTTTTTCAGCACCACAACAGTACATGTATCTTGAAAGTAAGTTGGAGTTACTTGAAGTGCTTGAGAAACTAAAATAATCAATAGAGTTTGGAGAAATCCAAGCTCTTTTTATTTAGAAAAAGGAGGAACTAATGGAAGTAATCATGGAAATAGTAGAAACATATTTAAAACATAAAGGTACTAAAAGAGTATATCTAGATACAATCACTTCACCAGAAAAAGGTGCAATGATCTTTAATCAAATGTTTGGTGATAATAGTCAAGAATGTTTAGGAGTTATCTGTTTAGATACTAAAGGAAGACCTACACATTACTCTACTATCTATAAAGGAACAACCAATCATATAGTGATATCTCCTAAAGATATATTAAAAGTTGCACTACTAAGTAATGCAACTTCAGTTATATTAGGACATAATCACCCTAGTACAGACTTAACACCATCACCTCACGATATAGAGACAACACGGAACATAAGGAAAGCATGTGCAACTGTAGATATCAATTTAATTGATCATCTAATCATTAATTCAAAAGGTGAACACTATTCAATAAGAGAACATTACAGTAAGGAGTTTAGTGAAAACTAAATTCCTTTTTACTAATAATATGATATAATTATTTAATGAGAATGGAGTGGTAATATGGCAAGAGCACCTTTTCAAGCATTGGTAATACCTTATCGAATTATAGATAAGAGTATTGAGTATTGTATATTTAAGAGATCAGACAAGGATATGTGGCAATTTGTGTCTGGTGGTGGCGAAGGTTCTGAATCAAAGCTAGAAGCTGCTATTAGAGAAATGTATGAAGAAACAAAAACTGATGTATCAAATAACATTGTTGAATTAACAACTATATCAAGTATTCCCACTTTAGGTTTCAAAGAAATTATTATGAATTACCCTGATTTATATGTTATTCCTGAATATGCATTTGCAGTCGAGACTAATAGTGAATTTACTTTATCAGAAGAACATAGTGAATATAAATGGGTTGATTATAAAACTGCACTAATATATCTTATGTTTGATAGTAACAAAACTGCAATGTATGAACTATCTATGGTGTTAGAAAACAAATAGGACTTTTATGGAATTGGAATTAAAAATTATTGAGAGTCGGAGAAACATATTCTCTATTTATTGATTTGCACATATTATAATTTATTTTAAAGAGGTGTATGATTATTATGAAATACAAACATATTAAAGTAAGTATATTCGATATTATTCCACAACAACATTACCTATCAACAGACAAATACAAATCAGTAAAGGATTCTGAAGTGTCTGAAGATAATTACGGAGATATCTTTATTATTGAATATAAAGGTAAAATGTTTTCAGTAGACGGGCACCATAGACTATTCTATTTGTTTAAACTAGGAGTCACAGATGTCAATGTTGTATGTGAGTTATCTGACAATAATTCTAAATTATATCAAATTTTAGCAGATGAGTCTATTGTGTTAGGGTTATCAAATATATCGGATTTAGAAAACAGGTTTATTGATAATTATGATGACTATAAAAAATCTTGGATTGATAAGTGTCAGAAAATTTTAAGGGATGTGAGCTAATATGGCTGGAGTAATTGCACATGTATATATTGCAAAAAAACTCTTGGAAGACAAACATATTTCAGTTGCTAATAAAGATTCATTTACTTTAGGTAGCATCGCTCCTGATGCAATTATGTCTAAAATGGATTATCACAGAGACGATAAAAAGATTTCCCACTTAAGAAAAGGGATTAGTTCAGATAATTGGTACTTAAAGGAATACAAAGATTTATTCCAAAATAGAATCACTGAATACTATAAATCCAATATTGAGAACAGGGATAATAGTTTTGCATTAGGCTATCTAGTTCATTTGTTAACAGATCAAGCATTTCACTATACTTTTAGATTAGACATTAATAATATTCTGAAAGATAAGAATTTACCTCATACAGGTAAAGACTTACTAAAAGTAATGACTCATGAATTGGATACACTGGATTATAAACTGCTAGATGATAAACCAGACTTATTAAATCAAATTGATAGTCTAAGGGTTGGTTGTAAACAAAATGAAATTAAAGACCTAATTGATTCTGATTCATTATGTAAAAACTTTGATTGGATTAGCAGCAAGTATAGACATAAACAGGATAAAAACTATGAGTTTTTATATTTTAAAGACAATAGAATTGAAAATTTAATTTCTACAGTTACTAATTATATTATTGAACAATTAAAAACTTTGTCAAATTAAGTCTAGAGAAATCTAGGCTTTTTAAATTCATTTTATGGTATAATTAACTCATATAGGAGGGATTGCTATGGGAAGAGAAGTAGTTATTAGGAAAGCCACAATCACTGATGCTGAAGGTAAAGGATATGTACACTATCACTCTTGGAATGAAACATACACAGGGTTAATAGACCAAGAGTATTTAGATTCAAGATCATTAAAGAAGTGTATTGAATCAGCAAAAAACTACCCTCAGAATACATATGTTGCAATCGTAGATAATAAAGTAATTGGATTTTCTTGCTATTTAAAAGCTAGAGATGAGGATTTAAAAGATGCAGGTGAAATTAATGCAATATATATACTTAAGGATTATTATGGTCTAGGTATTGGAAAAAGATTAATGGATGTTTGTTATAACGAGTTATCAGAATACAGTATGATTTCTTTATGGGTACTAAAATCAAACAAGCATGCAATTGATTTCTATGAGCACTTAGGATTTGCGAAAGATGGAAAAGAGAAAGAAATCAAGATATCTGAAAAAACTAAACTAAATGAAATACGTATGGTTCTAGATAAATTTAGATGAGATGAACACTATTCAATACAAAATCTTTACAGCAAAAAGTTTGGGGATAGCTAGACTATTTGTCATGAATTTGTCACATATATGTGTATAATAGAAGTAAGAAAAGATATTTAAATAGAGTTTTAGGAGGAAGGTTGTTATGAGAAATACAAAAGAAAGTACAAAAGTTTTTTACGGGTTATTCGGGATTCAATTTATCTATTTAGTTATTGTGTATATTTCTACAGTAATTAAATCTTTTATGTTTGTAGACTTCTTTTATGTAATCCCATATTTAATAGTAGGGATTATAATTAGTTTGATATTATCATTCATTTTAATAGTGAAATTAAGAAATAATAATATTGAAATGATTACTAGATTAAATACGTTTTTGTTGCTCCAAATTCCAAGCACGTTAGGATTCTTGTTTACACTATATATTGTATTTGCTAGTCATATTGATTATTAAATCTATTTAAAGCTTAGCGGGCCTAGAGAAATCTAGGCTTTTTTATTTATCTGTTATATAATTATTAGACTTCTATGAATCACCTAACAATCCATTATTAAAATTAATGATGGAAGGTGTATCATATGGAAAACATAAAGAATAATAAAATACTAGAATTGTTATATCAGTTACTAGTAATGAAATTAGAAAAAGAAAGAGAGGAGAAATCTGATGAACAAAATGAATAAGAAGATTGGTCTATACATAAGAGTTAGTTCTGAGAAACAACTTAAAGAAGGATTCTCCTTTGAAGACCAAGAAGAAAAACTAATTATTGAAGCACAAAGGGAAAAACAAGATTATCTTGTATACCGTGATGGTGGAATATCAGGAAAGAGCATGGATGAAAGAATAGGACTAAAACAACTCATGACAGATGTTGAATTTGGTATTATTGATAAAGTATATGTTACTAAGATATCAAGACTAGCCAGAAATAGTAGAGACCTACAAAACATGATATATGATTTTGAAAAACATAATGTATCATTCAAAGCTATTAATGATGGTATTGACACTTCAACACCTATGGGTAGTGTGATGGTGAAACTAATGGGAATCTTTGCTGAGATGGAGCGAGATACCATCATGGAACAAACTCGCAGTGGTGCAGAAAAAAGAGCTAAGGAAGGAAAAATGTACGGTTCAGCACCAGTATTTGGATATGATAGGGTTATTGATGAAACATCTAAGAAGAATACAATGAAAATTGTATTCAATCCAAAAGAAAAAAAGATAGTAGAAACAATCTTTGAAATGTATTTAGGTGGATATGGATATAAAGCAATAACTAATAAATTAAACAAAGAAGGATTTAGAACAAAGAAACATAAACTGTTTGCGATTAATACTGTGAAGACAATATTAGATAATCCTTTATATGCTGGATACATAAGATATGGTAAATATAAAGACTGGACTAAGAAACGAAGAAAAGGATTAGTTACTAGTCCCATACTAGTAGAAGGCAATCATCAAGCAATCATATTAAAAGAAGATTATGATAAAGTTCAAGAACGTATGAAATCCAATCAAAGAAGAAAACCATCAGTTGGAAAATACATGTTAGCTGGAGTACTCACTTGTCCAGAATGCGGAAGTAAAATGGTAGGTTCTAAAACAAGGTATAAAAAGAAAAATGGAGAGCAAGTAGAACGACTATATTACACCTGTTCACAATTTCACAACAAGGGTCTGACCGCATGCCATTCAAATGGTATCAGAGTAGATTTAATAGATCCAATTGCGATTAAGAAAATAGCTAAGAAATTAAATTCACCTGAACTAGTTGATACTCTATATAAATACATCACAGAAAATACAATAGATGAAAACAGTATGGATGGTAAAAGACGTATCATAGAAATTGAAATAGAGAAACAAGCAACTTCTAAAATTGAACTTCGTAAACTATACACTGAAGGAATTATTACTGCTAGTGAACTTAAAGAGGATATCGAGAAAATAAATCAGAAAACTGATGAATATAAACAACTAATTTCGGAACTGGATCAAGATGATTCAATTCTAAAATCACAATCACTGAGTGTCACAAAACAGGATGTTGAGTCATTCTTGTCAAACATTATTACTACCTTTAAACCAGAAACTGATACTGAAAGATTACTTGTCAAGCAGTTATTGCGTACTATAGTAAGGACAATTTCAATCATAAGTAAGTCAACACTTGCAATGGACATCCAGGTGAACTATGATGAACTGCTATATCAAAGTATGAAAATCATTGATTTAAATGGCTGAGTATTTTGAAAAACTGTTAAATGAATAGTTTGTGCACGATATATAGACTTGTTAAGGGATTTATAGAAGAAAATGAAAAACTCATGCAAAGTCTTTGTTATTGGCCTTTCATTGTTTGATGCAATTCATGATTGCATTCAAGGGTTCTCGTAGATAACCTTCTAGTAAAGACGAGGTTTAGATAATAGACTCCAAAATTCAATTATTGAGAATTTTATTCCCCTATGATATACTATATTTGAGGGACAGGAATACTTATAATGATAGCATGTTTGTGACCTATATTTAGCCTTTTATCAAAAGGTGGGTTAATACAGACATGCGATTTTTTTAGCTAAGGTGCGAAGTTCGCAATATGTCATAGCTTTCGCAACCCTTCATTGCAACAAGTATTCATTGCGTTGATTATAATCAAGAATAATTATGAGGAGGAACTTGTATGCCATATAAATCTGTAGGTAAGTATATGAAAATGGTCCGTACGAAGAAAGGACTGACACAAGAAGATTTGGCAGAAGCTGCTAAAATCTCTAGACAGGCAATTGGACAAAGCGAAAAGAAGGGCACATACTTGAAGGCACCAAATTATGTGGGTGTATCTAATAAACTGGATGTCTCTATTGGAGAAATCCTTCGTTCTGGTAGAAGACGTAAAACTGAAGTTTCTGAATATGCAAATAAACCCATATCTGAGATGAGCCCATTCAAACTTCCTGATCAACCCGATGGACATGGTAATTGTATACTAGACTATATTATTGAGTCTAATGACATTGAAAAATTTCTACTTATGGTTGGAAAGGGGTTTTTCATGGAACCTTTATTCAACGATATGAAAGTACTTATTTTTCTTATTCGTAATAACAGACCAGATATTATTGAAAGTGGTCTTAGACATTCAGTGTTTGACCATAAATCAAATTCTAGTCACATTATAGATATGAAATTCGAATTTCCAATACTGGATTTCCATTATGCAACCAATAGTGAAATGCAAAGGATTTCAGATATAAAATATTGTCTACTGAATAAGCAAAACCAAACTTTTGTGGATACAATACTAAAATGTGAAAATGATGATATTTTAAAACTGTTGCCATATAAGAAAATTGGTGATAAACCAAGTGATTATCCTATATTGTTCTATCTAGCTATTCAAAAGAATTCAGACTATGTTCTTAATTATTACATTCGAGAATTTAAAAAAGGTATTTTAAATCAGTTTCATTTTGATTTAGCGATTGAATACAATTCTACAAAATGTGCAAGACTCATTTTTCTTCTAGATGAATTTACAAGAAGAAATGAGAGAAATCTAAAGCGGATAAATAATACGCGATTTATTAATGATTGTATGAAGAAATACTTTTCAAGAAAATCCTCTATATCAGAAAACTCAGGAGGGTAGATATCATGATAAAAAGAATATTCATTTCTTATAAATATCCAGAAGGATTAAAACACAGAAACAAACTCATTAGTAAACTTGATAAAAACTCATATAGTTATCTTGGAGAAGATGACAAGACAATCAATATTTCTCATATGGATAAAGCAGGGATTGGTAGCGTTTTGAGTGATAAGATTTATAGTACACATGTAACTGTTATTCTAATAACATCAAACATTCTAGATAGTGATTGGATTCCTTGGGAGGTGCACTACTCTATAAAGGAAATGAATAGAGCTAATAGAAATAGTAGTAGGAATGGTATTGTTGCCGTGGTAATACCTGATGAAGATAACGAATTTGATTATATTCTTGAAAGAGACTCTGGTGGTGATGTGATTAATACTAGTGAATTGCCTGATATAATCTCATCAAATATGTTTAATGCTACAACTGAATCTAGACATGAGACCAAACATACTGAGTTTGGATCTTATATATCAATATATAGATGGGATGAGTTTTGTTCAAGCTATAAAGATATTATCAATACAGCATATAATAAATCAGTTAATATGACACATTTATTTGATATAACAACTCAAATATAGGAGGAAAACAATGGGTGATAATAAAGATAACACGAATAAAATTATGCATTTAAATATGATTCAGGAAGTAATAGGTAGATTCTCGAAGAATAGCTTCACAATAAAGTCGTGGAATATTACATTACTAACAGCATTTATAGCATATGGATTACAATCAGATATTAGTGAGGAAAACATCTTGATTGTAACAATTGCATTTACATTAGGCTTTATGTTCTTAGATTGGTATTACCTGAATCTAGAAAAATCATATAGAAATCTCTATAAAGCAGTTAATAGTATTAAAGATGATAGCGATATAGATTTTAGTATGGAGTTTCATCGTAAAACAGATGAGCAATCTGATTATAAAGTGAATAAAACCGGATTATTATTTGGTATTTCTAGACCAATTATATATATGTTTTATGGTGTAGAAATAGTATTTTTAATTTTATTTCTAATTATATAAACTTGATGATATATTAATTACCTTATATTTGTTATAATAAAAACTAGAAGAGAAAAATTGGGGGGAACAAGTTATGAATAAAACTAAGTTAAGAGTTGCTGGGAATATATTAAGGGAATTATCTGAGAAAATTCCTTCATTAACCATTGCTATGAATGAATTGGTTAAGAATGCATATGATGCTGGATCGGATGAAATATACATAGATTTAGATATTGAGAATAATTTATTAAGAATATTGGACGATGGAAGTGGCTTATCTGAAAAAGCTATTGATGAATTGTTTCATGTCTCAAATAGTGATAAACAGTATGGTGTAACAAATGAATATGGTAGATATACACAGGGTTCAAAAGGTTTAGGGTTTTTATCAGTATTTAAGTTTGGGAATCACGTAAAATGGGTTACCATTAATGAAAAAATTATGAGAACTTTTGAAGTGAAGTTTGAGGAATTAGTTCAACTAGACTATATTGACGAGTATGATATTGATGTGTACGAAGAGAATGTTGAAGATTCTAATGGGACAACAATTGAGATTAAGTTACGTGAGGATGAAAAACAATACCTATTAGAATACTTTACGGATGATAAAAATATGAAGAGGGTAGTACATTCATTTCTAGATGGCAACTTCAAGATTTCATTTAATAATGGTGGAATTGAGTATAACAGTGTTGATAATCCTGTAGATTTTACACAGATTCTAAGAGAAAGAAGACTATTTAGGGTGAAGTATGATTCATCTAATGAAAAAATACATTTCTATCATAATGATATAAACGTGAGAACTGAAGACTATAAAATGACACTTACTGACGTATCTTTAAATATAGATCTAGTAATATTTGAGTTTAAACCAAGAGATAAATCTAGAGTAGATAGATTATACATTTCTCCAAAAGAGCAACTTACTCCGCTGATATATATAAATAATAATTTCTTCAATAATTTTGATATTTTTGACCCTTCTTTACCGAGAGCAACAAAATCATCTGTTTCTCTACCTCAAATAATTGGAAACATAAATATTATAACTTCATCACATAATATGGACTTCAATTCTGATAGAACGAATTTCCAAGAAAATAGCTTTACAAATTCCATTATTAAGTTTTGTAATGATTTGAACTATAAGATTCAAAGTGATGGATCTGAAATGAAAAAGCATTTAAGGGATTTCGATATTTTAAGAAGAAGTCGATTTGATAAAATCTTATCAGATACCTCAGATAGAGAATTACAATCAAACATTAAAACCGAGTTCTATTTCATTAATGATGTTGATATTGAGAAAAAATCAAATAAAGTAGACTACAAATTTGCAAATAGAGTCGCAACAGCAACATTCTTAGTTCCTTCATCAACTTCAGAAATATATCCTGCGATTATAACATTAAATAAGAATAATGACATCCTTGAAATTCCTACACCACAAATTAATTTACGTGAGTATGTTTCAGTTGCTACAGATAGTGAAGGCAAAAACATAAAAGATTTAGTGGAAATATATGTTAATTCAAAAATAAGTGCTTCAGATATCTTGCCTAGTGTAACAAGTCCCTGCAGCTTCATTATTGAATATAAATACAAGGACTCAAAAACAGGCGATATTATAGAGCAACTTATTTTAGAGTTCGTTAACAAGAAACTTCCGATTAATCCTTCTTCCTCAACTAGAAGTATATTATTGGAAGCACCAGTACCAAGTTCATATCAAATAACCTTCAATCTTATGTTGAATAAATTACTCAATCAGATAAATTCTGTATATTCTCCAGGTAAAAATGCAGAATTAGTAGGTACTTCTTTAAGAGCCATTTTCGAGATTTGCATTAAAGAGATAATTGATAACAATAAAATGAATTCTTCAGTCAATCTTTCAATTACTGATTTGAAAGTTAAGGTAGGAAATGTTATAGAGGAGTTAAACAACAACAACAGTTATAAAACTTTGATCGCCACAAATCTTAGCATGAACTACAGGTCTTTGGACAACATATTAGATAGAGTTGAGTTTGAAAGATTTATAGAAAAAGCACATTTAGGCGCACACTTTTCTGCTACATACCTATCAGATATAGAAATTATGCATTTAGGTCATAAAGCAGCAATTTTTGTTGTGTTAACTAACGAGATAATAACTAACAATTCAATAATGTAGTATTAATTGGATGCGTTGAATATTTTCATAAAATAGTTTACATTAAATGTTATACTCTTGTGAGGAGGAAGTAACATGTTTGAATTTGATATAGCATACAAAAAATATAATAATAAATTTGATATTCATGGAACTGTATTATATCCAGCTCCAATGATAGCACCGATTCAGAATAAGATACTTAATGAATTGGTGGGATATAAAAAAGAGATTCGATTACTTGATCCCTTTCACGGTTCAGGAATTGCGCTCTATGAAGCTGCATTACTATCTAGTGATTTTAAGATCAATGGGTTTGACATTAACCCACTAGCTAATCTAATCACAAATGTGAAATTGAACGGTATTAATTCATATTTCATTAAAGAAGACGCTTTTCAAATAAAAGAAATGTTGAGTAGTGATATTGATTTTCCAATCCATGATTTTCCTAGAATTGAGAAGTGGTTTAGAAAAGATGTAATTATGTCATTATCAAAGATTAAGTTTGCAATTGGACAAATAGAAGATGTTCGCAATAGAAAGTATTTTTGGGTTATTTTCACTAATGTAGTTCGTAAATATAGCAATACTAGATCATCGACTTATAAACTGCACATAAAAAAACCAAATGCAATAAGCTCTATAGAAAACAATATTGAAGATGATTTTTTAAAAAGAATAGAGAAGAATAAATCACACTATCTTTTAAATAATTACAATCACAATATTAAAAAGTGTGACTCGTTAGTTGAAATGGCAAATATGGATAA
This sequence comes from Candidatus Izimoplasma sp. HR2, assembly GCA_000753575.1. Lineage (GTDB taxonomy): Bacteria > Bacillota_I > Bacilli_A > Izemoplasmatales > Izemoplasmataceae > JAFGXW01. The sequence continues at coordinate 32,289 of JRFF01000031.1, forward strand.
GAATTGTATTGATGTATTAATCACATCTCCACCTTATGGAGATAATCATACAACTGTTCCCTATGGGCAGTTTTCTACATTATCGATTTTTTGGATTGATAAGATTGATTTGATATTAGATGGATGGGAAATGAATAGTTACTCTACTATAGATTCAATGAGTATGGGTGGAAGTGTAACAAGGTTTGAATTAGGTAAATTAGAGAAAACGATTGTCGAGGAGTACACTAATAGAATCGCGATTCACAAGAGAAAAAAAGTTGTAAGATTTTTAGCTGACTATTTCGAGTTTTTAAGTCAAACAATTAGAATTACACAAGATTATATCATTCTTACATTAGGAAATAGAACTGTTGATGGTATCAATATTTCCCTGACACAAATTTCAAAACAGTATATTGAAGCAAAATCAAAATTCGTAATATTAAAGGAATTTTCAAGGGAAATCCCCTATAAACGAATACCTAAAATCACTTCAAGTGTGAATTCTATGTCAGTTTCATCAATGAATCTTGAATATGTATTAATCTTCAAGTCTTTAACAATTGAAAACTGAAAAAATGCAACCTTTTTAAATTCTAAAGGTTGTTTTCTTTTCCCCTAACTTCGATAAATTGCCGTGTCACAAATGACCTAATAGAATACGGAATATACATTAAAGATATTGTCTTCAAAGATAGTGTCTTTTTTTATTGATTATGATAATATATTTAATATAGTGGATAATATGACAAATAGAGAAGAGAAGTTACTTGAATTAATAAAATATAGAACTTCACAAGGAATAGAGGGGTTAGATTATGGAACTAAAAAGTTGTTGTATAAAAGAATCAGTTATAAGAAATTATGAACTTACAAAATACATTGATAATATACAAGATATCAAGCAGTTTTATTCGAAAGAATATGATCGAAAGTATGATGTTTACATAATAAAAAGTAATGAGGTAGAATATGTTCTAAAGAGTAATAAAAATTCTTATGAGGCAAATGCAATTAAACTTCTCAAAAAAAGTGGAATTAATTTTATTCCTGAAATAAAATGTGGGTTCGAATGTGATGATAAAAATTGGTTGTTAATGGACAAAATAGATGCAATTAAGATTGAAGAACATCATTTGGAGAAAACCATGGATTGTTTAAGTGATTTACATTTGAAGTTTAGATTAATCAATAATGCAGTAAGGTATCCTAATTTTAAAAGTTGGAATTCAATAGAAATTAATTTAGACTTATTTTCTGATGTTGAGTTAACATTATCTGACAAACAATGTGTCGTGTATTCAAACAAAAGACTTGAAGATTCATTCACCACAATTATTCATAATGATATGATAACTTTTAATATATTAGCTAGTGAAGATTCTGTTTCAATTATTGATTGGGAATACGCAATGTATGCTCCATACATTCTTGATTTAGGAAGATTATTTGGGGACTTCAATAAAAAAGAAAAATGGATTGAACCCAAATTACATAAAATGTTATTAGATAGATATCATTCCAATATAGTTGCAGGAGGTATTGATATAAATAGAGAGGAATTCAATTTAGATTTATTATGTGCGAAACTATATAATTATTTAGGTATTGTATATTCTCATAAAAAGAATTCTTGGGAAGAAAGTGATTGGTATTTCCAAAATCTAAATGAAATGAAAGAAATAATACAAGTTTTGAACAATAATAAACTATAATCTGTGTGGTTCATGGTTTATTATTGTTTTTACCTAAGTTCGATAAACTGAACGATTCCATAAATGACCTAATAAATAAGAAATATAGCATATTTGGGTACTATTCAATAGATGGTGCCTTTTATTTGACAATATGATAAAATGTATTAGATGGGAGATGATAATATGTATTTAAAATTTGGAAAAGTAGCAATTAGATCTGCTCAGCAAAATGATATTAATAATCTATGCAATTGGTGGGCAAGCGGAGAGATTATGGCACATGCGGGATTTCCAAATGGCTTATCTACTGATAAATCAAAACTATCTCAAAGAATTGATGCACAAAACAAGGATTTGTTACCAGATAATCAGTTAATTATAATTGAACTAGATAATGATTATCCTATTGGTGAGATGAATTACCGTTTGAAGTCAGATGGTGTTTTTGAAATAGGAATAAAAATTTGTGTTTCTACTGAACAAAGTAAAGGGTATGGTGCAACGGCAATTAAGTTGTTAATTTCTTTTCTAAAGAATGAAATGAAAGCAAAGAAAATCATATTAGATACAAATCTTAAAAATATAGGTGCACAAAAATTTTATAAAAGACTTGGATTTAAGCAAACTAAGATTCTAAAAGATTGTTGGGCAGATCAATTGGGCAATCTACAAGGAGCCGTATTCTTTGAGTTGAAGCTATACTAGATAAACTTATACAACTAAAACTTAACAGAAAACAGATGGGGGTTGTTATTATGAAAATCAAAATATTGAATGAAATTAAAGAAATTAAAGATTTTGTTTTTAACAGAAGCATAGATGCTACTACTGCAAGCTATATAAGACTCAACACAATGAAAGATGTTGTTAAAACATTAGAACGTGAGATTAATAATGAGTTTGGAGAACTTCTAGGTATTTACGATAATGGAAAGTTACATGGTGTTTGTAGCTATTATTGGATAGATAAAGATAAATATATGCAGACTACAGTATTCGTTATAGATGGAGAATATAATGTAGTAGCAGATTACTTTATAGAACATATGAAAAATGGCAAAGAAGATTATAAACTGTTTATCGGAATGCCTGGTGAAAATAGCAATGCAATTAATTATCTTGAGAAAAAGGGTAACCTATCAGAAAACAGTGTAAATTTAATATTACATAAACCTGCTAAAGTTTACTTAAGGAATGACAATGTTGTTAAAATTGATAAAAACAACTTTAATGAGTTCGAAAAGTTCTATGAGAAATTTGCAATCAAGTACGATATGTACTGGAACTCCAAAAATCTATTAAATGATATTAGTAGATTTGATATATTGGCATATTTAAGTGATGAAGAAATAATTGGAGTAATTTTTGCAAAGAATGGCGAATCTAGTCAAGAGATATACGGACTATTTACTGATTCAAAAGAGAGTATAGTATTTAAAGGATTACTTTCTGAGCTTATTCTTGGAATAATAGAGCAATCTGAAGCAGTGAAGATAACATATTTCATTGATCCAACAAATTTGTTAGAGTTGAGAACTGCTGAGGAGTTTGGATTTGAAGTTCAAGACACTTATAAAGGGTTTGAAATATAAACAAATTAATAAAGCCATTAAACTCCTTATATAATAGGGAGATTTTTTTCAAGCATGGGAAGTGGATTCGAAACGCAAAATGAAACCAATTCGAACCTAAAACAGAAAAGCAGTTTAGATAGAGAAATATGTAACTAATCTTATTTGTCACAGTTTTGTCAAATTACAGTGTATAATTATAATCAGATAATTATATTTTGGAGGGATATTATGAAAAAAGTATATTTTTTAATTATTCTATTAGTGGTAACTTTCTTAACAGGATGTACAGAGACTGATAATGATCATTCATTTGATGTTAATGAGAGTTATATTCTTGAACCTTTGTTAACGGTGCAAAGACCTGTCCAAGAGAGTCATCAAAATGAGGACGTTCTTGGTGTTGAGACAGAAACTGTAGATGTTACAGATATTGATTGGCAAGTAAAATATGAGTCAGAGCTTTACTCGATATTATATCGTGATGTTCCATATGACATGCTGTTTTATATGATCGGGTATCCGATTGAGGACAGCTGTTCTTGTAATATAGGTGAAAAAACTAGATATCAATATGTAGTCTACTATAATGAGCAATACTATGATATTTATGAATTTCATCAAAAGTACAACAATTTAAGTTGTGATTTCTTGGAGGATATTGGGATTGAATATTCTGTATGTGTTTCTGAAAATGATTAGAAGGTATCGTTAACAAAAGCTTGAATACTTCTTTACATTTCGGTAGGGAGTTTATTCTCTCAATAAGTATCACTATAATATTTAATGACTATGACATCTTATGCTTTAGTCATTTTTTTAAACTATTGTGATATTCTCAGTTTTTTATATACAATTAAACATAAAAAAAGCCTAAAAAGACCATTATTTGAATACCCAAAAATATGTTGTTTCAGGTTTTTTTCGTGTCTCAAATATTAAAATATATACATTTTTTCGAAAAAAGTATTGAGATTTCGAATTTAGAGCAAAAAAACTGTGTTTTGTACACTGGTTCGGGGAGTGTCTTGAATAAATATAAAGATTTACTTATGTAGAGTATGAAGTTTATAATATTTGAAATTTATTAATCTTTTTCAATATGGTATAATTTAACTAAGGAAGAAAAGTAAGGTGTTAAAAAAGACAGCTTGCATAAGCTGTTTTTATATTTTTAGGACATAGGGGTGATGTAGATGATTAAGATTTCAAACATGTATAAGAGTTATTCCAGTAAGTATACTGGTAAACAAGAAGTGTTTAAAGATTTTTCGATTGATTTTCCATCAAAGGGATTTGTGAGTATACTAGGAAAGAGTGGCTGTGGAAAGACAACCCTATTGAATGTAATAGGGGGAATAGACTCTATTGATCAAGGGTACGTAAATGTATTTGGATATGATATTAGTAAATATAGTAATGTTAATACCTTAATAGATCAGTATCGAAAAGATATAGTTGGGTTTGTATTCCAAAACTATAATCTGATTAATAATATTAGTGTATATAAAAACCTAGCATTACCTTTAGAAATGCAAGGTTTCAGTAAAGAAGAAATAAAAATAAAAATAACAGAAGTTTTAACGAAGGTTGAGATGTCTGAATATATGCATAGAATGCCCTATGAACTAAGTGGCGGACAGCAACAACGTATCGCGATTGCAAGAGCTATAATTAAAGACGCAAAATGTATATTGGCTGATGAACCTACAGGTAACTTAGATAGTAAAACAGCTAAAAGTATACTACTGTTACTGCAAGAAATATCAAAGACGAGATTAGTATTATTTGTTACGCATGAAAAAGAATATGCTGATGAATATTCAGATTCTGTTATAGAACTTCAAGATGGTGAAATTATGAATGAGTATTCAGTAGAACTATCAAAAGAAGAAACTGATACTTATAAGAAATCAAAACTTTCATTTATGACTTTATTTTCTAGAAGCTTATCACATCTAAAAAAAGGAATAGTTAAAAGTACCTTAATAATTTTATTATTTAGTGTGATGATCGGAATTTTTGCTACAAGTATAATAACTATTATGACAACAAAAGAAGAAATTATCACAGATACTTTAAGAAGTTCAGACGATACTGTAACCAATATCACAAGTATCGGTATCGTTACAACTAAAGATGGTAATTTGGCCTTTAATGGTAGTGGATTTGGATTTGATAATTTAATAGTATATGATGCGTATAACGATTTAATTGAGAAATACGGAGAGGAAAACGTTGTACTAAATAGTAATGTGAACATTGTGAATGACATTGATTTTGATGGTGAGTATATAAATTCTCTTATATATCCAATCATAGTTAATCTTCTCAATAAAGATATAGATTACAATATTAGTAACCTAGAGGGTGATCTACCAAGTACTAGTAGTGAAGTAATAATTACAGACTATATAGCACTGACATTGTTTGATACTGAAGATGCAATGGGAGAAATATTAAAAGTGAATCGCTACGAGCGATATAATGATTATGTTGAAATGGAATTAACAATAGTTGGAATTATCCACACAGATTATATTGAGAGAGGATACAAAGACACAACAATGGGGCTTGACTTTTATTATAGTGGATCAACTGATTTTACACCCGATCATGGCTATGTAATGTGGGAAAGAAATCCTTATGCACAAATTTTTGCGATATCTGATATATTTATTGGGTTAGATTCAGTTCATCAAAATTCAGAGGAACTGATTGATGGTATTTATAATAATGGTGTCAATTTTTATCTTCAAGTCGATGAAGGTATCAAACATGTTAATGGTGATTTCTATAGTGAAGATATCGTAGATCTTGATTCTGTTATAGGTAGATTACCATTATCAAACAACGAAATAGCTGTAAATATCGATCAAATATCGTGGATGTTCCCAACTAATAGTAGTGATATTGATGATCTAATAAATGGAGTGATTTCCTTCGAGGAGTTTAAAACATTATTGCAGATAGGAAATATTGAGATAACTTACGATAATGGTACAGTAGAAGAACAATATCAGGACTTTTTACCTGAAACATTTGTCGTAGTAGGCGTATATAGTAAAAGAACTGATGAGTATCTTTTTCCTAGTGATGTATCTGTTGTAATTACGAAAGACTTAATAACAGCATTGAATGATAATTATCCTTATGAACATATCGGTATATCTATTTTAAATAATTCACGAGAATTAGAGAATATTTTGTTAGATATTCAAGAAAGAGATTTTGTGAATGTGCATAAATTGCGCGATCCAAGATTTGATTCAACGGTAATTGTAAATCGTGAGGGTATGTTCAATTTATATCGAGCAATCGATGAATATGAAAATATTACTATTCCGTTAATGTACTCGTTACTATACTTTTCATTAGCATTTACCTTCATTCTTCTATTTCTCTATTCATATTTAAGCGTTCTAACAAATAAAAAGCAACTTGGAATTTATAGATCATTAGGTTTTACTATTTTTGATGTAATAAAAATGTATATGATAGAGTATGGTTTGATATCTTTAGTGTCCATTATTATTGGATTTATAATAAGTATATTTGGTATTAATGAAATTGAATCAACTGTCTTTGCAAAAACAATGTTTATAGAACTTAATTTAATACCTTTTGAAATAACATCTACTATCTATGTGATTGGTATTTCTTTAGGAATAGTTTTACTAACATCTATATTGCCATTAATTAATTTGCTAAAGATGACACCAATTAAAATAATCAATAACGAATAAAGAAATAAACATTGGTGATATAATAATAGTGAAGTGATACTATGGCAAAAGCAGATAAGTGAAATAGAGCAGAGTATAAAAGGAACAATAATTCATTTTGATTTATTTAATAAACCCGATAATCATTATACAATAATATCGAAGAGTAAGTTTCCTAAATTGTTTAACTAATATTAGATACAATAATTTAGGAATACTTATATTAAAAAAAATGTAAAGAAGCATTAAAAGGTCTTAATCTATTAGCGATTAAGACTTTATTCTTTTCCCCTAACTGCGATAAACTGAGCCGTATCATAAGTAATTGTAACTAATGACATGTATGGCATAACAAAGCCCTTTCTGGGCTTTTGCTTTTGATGTATTAAAGACATACTTTTCATGAATTTATTGCAAACTACACATTTTGAAAATGAATAATTTGACAAATAATTCATTTAATGGTAATATTTAATTGAAATAAGTGACCAAGTGGTCACCGGAGGGATTGTATGAATAAAACATTTGATAATATTTCGAAAGAAAAACAAAATAAAATTATTGAGGCTGCATTTAAGGAGTTTTCATTACATGGATATGAAAATTCTTCAACTAACAGACTGGTAAAAAGCATAGGTATTTCAAAGGGTAGCCTATACAAGTACTTCTCAACCAAATTGGATTTGTATATATATTTAGTTAACATATCTGTATCAAGATTATTAGAACACTTTGATTCAAATGAAGTTAAAGGAGAAAATTGGAGGGAAAGAATATTAGATTATTCATCAATTGAGTTTGATTTTTTGATTAAGGACCCAGTTGCTTATCGCTTCTTTTACAAGTTGGTGAGCGAATTAGAATCTCGACAACTGAGGAGAGTAAAAGAAGATTTATATAAAATCGCGAACGACTATCAAAAGAAAATATTCCTATCTATTGGCATTCCAAAAGATAACTTTGAATTTCTTTCATCTCATATCTCTTTTTTACTTAAAGGATATAATCAGTACTATTTCGAAACACTGAATAGTTTTGAAGTAGGAATAGAAGATAAAAAATCATACTTATCAGGTTTAAAAACCCATCTTGAATATGTGAGGGAACCATAATGAAAAAAAATATGATACAAGTTAACCAATACAACATTGAGTATGTTGAAGCGGGTAAAGGCAATGAAAAGACAATTGTTTTTGCACATGGATTAGGGGCGAATGTTGAACAATGGACTAAACAAATAGACTATTTTTCTGAAGACTATCATGTAATTTCATTTTCACTTCCGGGGCATGGAGAATCATCGAAGGATGAAATAGATATTCAATATTCCTTAAAAGAATATGCATTGACAGTTATTGAACTCTTTAACAAACTAGATTTTTCTAGCTGTATCTGGGTTGGTAATTCAATGGGTGGAGTAATTGGCTATGAAATACTAAAAGTTGCTCCTGAAAAAATAGAGATGATAATTACTAATGGTACAACTCCTGAATTATTTATGTCAAAACGGACAGTGAAACTCATCTGTTTCTTTGATAAGTTATTAATTAAATTAATGAAATTTGATGGATATATAAAGTTCGCTTCAAAGCATTCTTCGAAAGTTAAATCTGTTCAAGAAGAGATTTGCAATATATTCAAAAAGGCCTCTCCAAAAGCCATTATAGATTCTCATTACATGTTAGGAAACTATAGTTACATTGATGTTATAAATGAAACTAGTATTCCAATTGCATTTATTAAAGCTCAGTACGATAAAGATATAAATAAGTATATAATGAAAATCGCTGAAGCACTTCAAAAAAACGCAAATGTTCAATTTGTTGAATTTAGAAATGTTGGACATATATCTAATTTAGAAAAACCAGCTGAATACAATCAAATAGTCGAAGAATTAATTAACTATCAATAATAATATTTAGATTTTTATCGAAGCTAGATAAATCAATGTGATATTAAACATTGGTTTGCACATCCAATATATGTATAAAATAATAAGTTGCAACTAAATGCGATACAACGAGCCGTACCACAAGTAATTGCAACTTATGACATGCGCACCATAACAAAGCCCTTTTGG
>JRFF01000032.1 GCA_000753575.1 Candidatus Izimoplasma sp. HR2
TTGTAGGATCATCACCTTCAACAATGTAATCAAATGAAGTATGAGTATGTCCATGAATATAAAATTCAGGTTGATATCTTTCAATCATCCACTCCCATCTATTACCAAAACATACATTTAATGGACTACCTGCAAAATTCGGAGCTAATGATAAATAATGTGGGTAATGATGAGTGACAACACATAATTTCATATCAGGCATATTATGACGCAACCAGTGCATTCTACTTGATATATAAGTTTGTGCTTTTCTTCCCCATACAACACCATCAAGATTCCCTTCATCCATTAAATCATATATCAAACGAAAATCATTTAGTCCATATTTTACTGTTTCTGTAATAGGACCACTAGAACCATCCCACCAACCAGTTGAACCAATAAAACAGACATTACCAATACAAACATCTTTTTCAATAAGAACATGTATATGACTATTCAAATTTTTTATATTATATAGTTCTTTATCTAATGTCTTTCTAGTAGTTCCATAATATTCATGATTTCCATTTATGTGTATAATGGTTTTACCACTATCATCTTGTAGCTGCAACAAGTCGTTGGTAATATTACCAGCATCGGAAAAATCACCCGCACTGACAATTACGTCAGCGTCACAGGTTACCATTTTCTCATACAGTTTATCAATTACACCGAATTCCATATGGATATCCGAAAAAATCTGAATTTTCATATTAATCCCTTTATTTATTTGTATCTAGACTCAAGAAAGCCCATCAAATACATCTACAGCTAATAATATAGATAAGGCAAGTTTCAACTTTACTGAAACATACATTTTAGTTAATCCTTTCTATTTTTATTTGAGTAACATCGTAATTACCATAGGATGTGCAAAAAACACATAAAGAAACATAACAACTTTAATAATAGCCAGATCAATTTGATTTTTATCCATCAATCCCACCAATGAAATAGATATTTGTTGATCATTTTAGTAACATACGCAAGATCCTGTTTCTTAAGATAATCAGAACGGAATATAAGTCGTTTATATTCACTATCTTCTTGTTCTTTAAGTTTATCTGTAGTTGCATTTTCTCTAATACTATTCATGTTAAAAAATTTTGGTTCGTTATTTTCATCATAACGACATGGAGTAAAATCATATGTTGCTTCACCCCATTTTTTATCATGGTGACGGTAAACATTCTCATGGTAATCACCATCAAGAATACGTTTAATGGCTAAACGTGTTTTATGAATATTGTCAGCATCAAATTCTGCTCTTGTATGATTACCATATTCACGAAGTTGTTTTTCCATACGTGCCAATTTAAAATCAATCAGTTTTATTAAAAAAATATAATCCCAATCACGATCAAGCCATACAATTTTGAAATACTCAAACAAATTCAAGATACCATATTTTACATCATAGTAAGGCCACCGCCATCTAACAGAACTAAATCTGTTATTAAAAGACCATGTATGATATAGACTTTTAATCCCTGAGAAGAATTTGTTCGTCTTTATCTTCTTCATCTTGTTTTTCCCTTTCCATAAGAATTTGTTGACGTGTAAAACCTATGACAATCCAACCCTCAACAGCCCAAAAATTAACTTCGTCTTCTGTTGTAGCATTTTTTGGTGAACTATTTATTATTTTATATTCTTTCATTTTCTTTATAAATGGCAACATACATTCTGCCATCATCCTCCTTATGAGTTTCAATTTTTGCTTCTATGCCGTAAGATAAAACACTTCTATTAATCTTTTCGTTAAGTTCTATTAGTTTCATGCCATCAGTGATTTCAATTATACCTAACACATCTAATCTATTCATTATCTTCTTCCTTTATTTCAAATTTTATATCCAATGTCTTTTGTAACAATTCTTCAAATATTTTTGATCTAGTCATACCCCTAATAGTGAAAATATGAACCCCGTATACAAAAAATAACATTGATGGGAGATGTTTTACCTTATATTCACCAGTAAATTTTTTGTTTTTATCATTATCTAATTCATAATACTTTATTTCCGTATCATTGTAAACCTTAAAAGTGTCAGACCATCTATTATAGTGAGATTTTAAAAATTTACATGGACCACACCAGTTTGCATGTACTTTTACGACCGATATTCTATTTTTTCCTAATTCTGTTGTATAATTATTATCTGTTAATGTTTCTACCACTTATTAAAGTCTCCTCAATTCTTTCATTATATTCTTCATTTTACATGTAAGTAAGTATCTCGTCAACAACTTTTCTTATGATTAAATCAGGATCTTTCATAAAATCATTATCCCATACCTCTATCAACTTAATACCTTTTTCTTCACACAATTTTCTTTTTCGTTTATCTCTTTCTATAGCATCAGGTTTATTGTGCCAGTAATTACCTTGATATTCTATTGCAATATTTAATTCTGGATAATAAATATCTAATTCTAAACCATTGAGAATTGTTCTATTATTATAAACCATGCTACCTAAATCTCTAATTTCTAACATTGATTGTAATTTACGTTGTCCTGTAGAACCAGCACAGTGAGGACATCTATTGTTTGTTTTGAATGAATGGGGGGTTGTATTCCACTCATGTCTCTCTGGGCATCTTAATATAACTTTGGTGTCAATATTTTTATATTCAGATAATAATTCATATCCTTCTTGTGCTAATAATTCAATAAATTGTTCTTTTGCTTGAATAGGACATTTTTTAGAACATTTTGGACATTTACTACCATTTTTAAAGCTACTAGGTTTTACTTCATAAATATGCCCTTTGGGACATTTTAATTTGACTTTTTGATGCGATCCTTTATAATCAGATAGTAGAAAAAAATTTTCATTTTTCAACAGTTCAATAAATTGTTCTTTTGCTTGTATTGGACATACACCAGCACATCTTGGACATCTACTACCATTTTTAAAGCTACTAGGTTTTACTTCATAAATATGCCCTTTTGGACATTTTATTTTGATTTTCTTTAATATACCTTTATATTCACTTAATGGTTTATATCCTTCTTGTGCTAATAATTCAATAAATTGTTCTTTTGCCTGTATTGGACATTTATTAGAACATTTTGGACATCTATTACCTTTTTTAAAATCATTTGGTGTTGCACTACTATATTCATGACCTTTATTACATCTTATCTTAACTTTAGTTTTTATATTAATATACTTAGATAGTAATTTATATCCTTCTTGGTCTAATAATTCAATAAATTGTTCTTTTGCCTGTATTGGACATTTATTAGAACATTTTGGACATCTATAACCTGTTTTAAAACTATTTGGTGTTACACTATATTCATGACCTTTATTACATCTTATCTTAACTTTCTTTAATGCACCTTTATATTCACTTAATAATTCATAACTCTCTTCAAACAATAATTTAATAAATTGTTCCGTTGCTTGCTTTTTCTTTTTTGTGTTAAGATTCATTGGCTTCATGATTAGTTAATCACCTTGTTGGGATGCTATATTTCTCTCATCACCTGAAGATACAACATCATCCATCCATAAATCTAATTCACTTGAACAATACATTTTCATTGAACGAGCATCATAATAGAATTTATCCATTTCACCCACACGACCGCCCAGGCGATTTTTGACTAATTTATAGTGGACCTCCTGACTATACACCATATGTTCATCATTAGACCCCATAATAATCATAAAATCTGCTGTGGCTGGAATCCCTAAACTATCAGCGATACTGTTAAAATCAACCTCATCGAAAGACATAAATGTACCACTACGATTTAATTGTGATACAGATACCATAGGAATATTAAATTCAAATCCCATTGCTCTTGTTTCCTCGGCAATAGATTTGACCTGTAAATATGAATTATCCCCTTTCTTAATTTCTTCTGATGTCATTAAATTTAAATAATCAAAGAAAAATATATCAATATCAAAACCTCTTAATTTTAATTCTCTCATCCAAATTTTAAAATCAGCGACGGATGCCTTACCTGTTGGAAAAGATTTAATAAATAATTGACCTCGCCCTTCAGTAGATTTGACATTTCTCAACCTTTCAACAAGTTGGGATTGTAGTCGTTGATTAAAATAGAATTTATTAATATCCAATTTAGAATATATACCATCAAAACGTTGAGCAAACATTTCTTCACTCATTTCTAGAGAAGCTAATGCAACATTATGACCATTAAGAACTTGTCTAGCAATCATATTTGCCATAACATTTGAATTATGAGAAAGAATACCATTTGTATAAAAAAGATGGTGATCTTGCATTGTAATATCATACATTTCTTCATATTCACCTGTATCAAAAATATCAAATACAACATCCACCCCGTCATCAGATAAAATTACATCATCGATTGACAGATTCCTTACCAATACCTCTTTATATCCATCAGTAATAAGACAATGGTTATCGGCACACTCAAGTTCCCTGCCACTTTCAAATAAAACAACATATTTCCTAAATGAATGTGTTTTATGAACAAAATCAACAGGAATCCAGCCATTATCAGATAAAACTAGAATAGTTTTATCTTTAATATCAACACTTTCTTTTGCAACATTAACCATTGGTATTTGTTTTTCTTCTATTAGTTCTTTTTTATAAGTATATTTATTATAAAAATCACCAATTTTTACTTTTTCTACTATTTCATTTATCTTTACGTGAATATATGAATTATACGATAAACATTTAAATCCGTGAATTCTGGCAGTCAAAACTGAAAGAGTTTTGGGAGGAAACCCACCATTAATAAATTCATCAAACACTGGAAAATATGTTGGTATTCGTTGTGTATCATCTGTAAACATTTTATGTAAACGTGGTCCTAAATCACCAAAATAATCCAAACCAAGATCAACATCCATTGTTCTACATAATGCGTCCTCAATCAATTTTCTAATATTGTAAGTATTTTCACCAGAATCAATAATATCTACAGAATTACGAATAGCATCTTTAATTGCCTTATCTTTTAAAAAAATATCAGTCTGATCCATTAACCAATCACGATGACGGATAACATCAATATCCATATTATCAATTTCATCAAGATAAGTTTGAACAGATTCTTTAGAGTCAATTGGTACACTATTTATGACAGTTTCTTTAGTGGGTATTTCTCTATGTGTTTTAAAATACGAACTTACATAAGAAAATATTTGTTGGAGTTCAGCAGAATCAAAATAATGTTCTTCAAAAACTCTTGTGACGTTTACAACATAATCTTTATCTTCTAACAGGGCTTTGGTCATAACTTGTTCTAAATATTGAGAATTTGGTGATAAAATGATATCAGACACGTATTAGATATACTCCTATAAATTTAATAAAATGATATTATAACAAATATGATATTAATCGTCAACTGGGATAAATTGTTTACATNNAAATTGTTTACATCTTTTTCGACAACGTAAACACAGTGCATTAATTTTTACTTTTGCCATAAATATTATCCTTTTTCTTATTATTCGGTACATTAAACTAATAAATATTATATGTCAATGTTTACCAATAATACCAAATATGATATGTTATTATTATGCATCCAATAACATTATATACATCTTTTATACACTCCATTATACACGGTGGTCATCCAGAAGAAATTGATCGTCTGAGAATAATGGTACAAGAAACAATAGGAATTTATAATAAAATACCTGATAAAAATCTTGTTGATATATTTAGACATAAACTATTTAGCGAAAAAATAATAATTCCACCTGACAGAGTTGAAAATTATGAAGAGATTATGATAGATATGTTTGGAGAAGATTATGAAGATTTCTTTAAAATATGAAACATTGGATGAAATTATAGGTGCTCTTAGTATAGGAATACCCCTCTCATATATATTAAAACGTTCCAGTATTAGTGATAATGACCGTATATATATAACCAAAAAATGGGATGAATATATAAGATTGTCGATAGAAGAAACTGGTGGAATGCCCCCACAAAGAACTATGAATATATTAGATGAGGATTTGTTTAAAATATGAATGATATAAGAGATTATAGTGAATTAGTAAATGTTTATAACGAAGAATCAAAAATAGTTATAAATAAAATCAGGGAAGAATTAAATGAAGATTCTTTATTTGGTAGATTAGAAGAACAATATAATGTTTATGATATTTTAATGTTTAATGAATTTACGTTAAAAGAGCGTATTGAACGTAATGCTTTTCATTATAAAGATTTTCGTTTAAAATATCTTCAAGAATTAGCAAAAATGGAACAAGTTAATGACCGTCTTGGAAAAGTAATTAGTGAGAAATATCAAGCTTTAAAAGAAGGAGCGGTCACATTAAGTAAAACCGAGATTGAAAAATATTATCTACCTAAAGATGAAGATATACTCAAACTAAAAGCATTATTAAGAAAACAAGAAATTAGAGCAAAATATTTTGAAATCATTTCCAAGTCTTTTGAAACACAAGGATGGAATATGAAATTATGGATAGA
>JRFF01000033.1 GCA_000753575.1 Candidatus Izimoplasma sp. HR2
AGTGATAAAAAAATTGCTAAAGAAAATGCAGATATACTTAAAGAAGAAGAAAAAAATGCTAAGTCAATTGAAGATTTAAAACCTGGATTTGATAAAAAATTAGCTGAAGTCGAAGAAAAAGTTGCATTAGAAAAACAACAATTTGATACTAAATATGTAGCAATTAAATCAACACTAGATTCTAAAGTAGCTAGACATGAAAAATTTATGAATAAGAACATAAAAGATAATGATCAAAGAGCAGCTAAACAACATAAAAAAGAAATAGCAATTTTACAAAAAAATGCTGATAAAGAACTAAAAATATTAACTAATGAGCATAATGAGAAGTTTAAAGTAGTAAATTCTAAAAGAAAATTATTGATTCAAGAGAATCTAGAATCAATTGCTACTTTAACCAAAAAGTTAATTACAGCTAGAGAAGAAAAACTATATCAAATTGAATCACATAAAGTTATCTTAAGTAAAGATGTTGATGGTATTAAACTAGAGACTGATTTAAAAGTTCAAGAAGCAATTAATAAATTAAATGAAGTTGAAAGAGATAACTTAGTAAAATCATCAGGTATTGTTTTAAAACAAAAACTAGATGTTGAACAAGAAGATGATTCTCAAGTTAAATTAAAAGTTGAATTTGATAAACAAAATGAAATTAATAAAATCAAAAGTGAACAAGAATTAGCAATTAAGAATAAAGAACTTAAACTTATTGATTCTAAATTAGAATTAAAAATTAAGTTAATGGAATTGAAAAAAGCAATTGAACTATCTAAAATAGAAAATGAAACAAAAGTTTCTGAAAAAGAATTAGTATTAGATATTAAAGTAAATGAAGAAAATGAAATTATTGAATATCATAATATTGATTTTGTTTGTCAAAGCCAATTATCATCAGAAAACCTTTCATTCCAAACAGAGATTAAATCACTGTTTGAAGGTAGAGAAGAAGTTATCTTAGCTTATGAAGAACTTGAATTAGCTAATAGAGCTTCATTAAAAGTGAAATTCTTAGAAGCTCAAAAAACAAGAATTGAAGCTGATAAAGAAGTAGTTATTGCTAAGATTAATGGTGCATTTGAGACTGAACAAATCTTATATGATGAAGAAAGAGAAAAAGCTTCATCTAAAGACTTAGAAGAACTTAAAATTTATGAAGAAGAAGCAAATGATGCCATTAAAAAAATAACTGATAAAAGAAATGCCTTAGATACAAAAGCTTATAAAAAAGAAATTAAGGATTTAGATAATGATATTAATGATAGTCGTAATGAATTAAATGCTTATGTTCATACAAAAAGAGAAAACATTACTTCTAATACAGTATTATTTGATAAAGGTATTGCTGAAGTTAAGGCAAGAAGAGAAACTTCTATTGATGAAACAAAAGAATTCTTTAACCAAGAGCTATTAAGAATTAATGAAGCTATTGAACTTGTTATCAGTAATAAAGATAAAGAATTAAAAGAAGCTAAAAACAGACATCTTAAAACATTTGAAAATACTGCATTATTACTTCAAAATGCTCAACTTAGAAACAATTTATTAGTTGAAGAAACTACAGCATTTAAAATGAGTAGAATTCAAAATGAAAATAATGTTGTTAAAGACTTTAAAGATATATTCGAAAAACAAAAATTTGGATTTAAAGAAGTTCAAGATGAAAATTTATCAGAATTAGAAGCTAAAATTAGAAGTGAAGAATCAATAAATAAAGATGGTTTATCTAAGGATGAAGCAAGTTATGAAGCCAAAGTTGCTGAATTTACTAGACATCTTCAAGATGCTGAAAATTCTGAAGCTAGTAAGTTAGAAAAACAATCTACAATTCACAAACAAAACTATTCTACTATAGAACTTAATGCAAGTAACAAAGTTGGTAATATTAAACTAGACTTCGTTACCAAAGAGAATACTTATAAAGTAAATATTTCTGAAATTGATAAAAACATAAGTAATCAATCTAAGAACTTTGAAGCTACTAAAAAAGCTGTTAAAAAAGATTATGAACTTACTTTAGCTAAAAACAATAGTGAAGTTAATTTAAAACTACAACAAGATATTAAAGCATTATAATTACAAAAAAAAGGACTTTTTAGTCCTTTTTTATTTCGATTTTTCCTTTTTTAATTTCATAAATAATATCTGCGTGTTTTGCTACATTCTGTGAGTGAGTTACAATAATTACACACTTCCCTTTTGAAGCTAAATCTTTAAATATATCAATGATTTCATCTTCAGTATCATCATCTAAATTACCTGTAGGTTCATCAGCTAAAATGACTTTTGAATCATGGACTAAAGCGCGAGCTATAGCTACACGTTGTTGTTCACCACCACTGATTTTTAAGACTTCTCTATCCGCAGTTTCTTTATCAATTCCTAAACTTTCAAGTATCTCATATGCTTTTTCTTTTTTATTATGAACTTTAACTTTTTTAATATCCACAGCTGTGATTACATTTTGAATCGCAGTCATATAATTAATTAAGTTATACGATTGAAATATTACATTTACGAATTCTTTTCTATATTTTGTATATCCAATATCGTTAATTGATTCATCTAGATATGTAATATCTCCATCTTGAACTGAATCAAGTCCACTTAGTAAAGAAAGTAATGTTGTTTTTCCTGATCCACTTGATCCAACAACTGCGTATAATTTACCTGTTTCAAAAGTAATATTAATATCTTTTAAAACAGCTCTCATTTTTTGTCCATCTTCATATCTATGATATAAGTTTTTTACTTCTATTAAGTTTTCCATTTTTTTCACCTAATTTCTTGATGATAATATTTTTTTAGGTTGGAATCTAGTTATATATAAACTAGGTATCGCACTACTTAATATTATTATCATACTTCCTAAAGCTATTGTTACTAAAAAGTCATTGAATGAAACTGATACATCTATTTCATCTATATATTCAACATCACCTAGTGGAGTTAATGTAATCATTCCACCACCACCGCCACCTCTTGGTGTATCAGTAGTTTCAGTACTTGCATCAGCTACTTCATTTTCAATTAGTATATCACCTAAATATCCACTTATACTATTACTTGTAGCTATCGCGAGTGTAAAGGCAACTGTTGCAATTAATAGTAATTCAATTAAGTATTGAAGACTAATTTTTACTTTATCTTCTCCTAAAGAAAGTAATACTCCAATTTCATATTTTCTTTCTTTTAAAGTGTTAATAATTAATAGTGTTAAAATTACAACTGCGGCTACAACAACTGCGATTAATACAATATCACTAAACGAAGCAACGCTTTGTAAAGGTGCTGTAATAGCATCATAATTAACATCGTTGAATGTTAATGCACCACTACTTATTTCCTCATGGTTAAAAGTGCTTTCTTCTACAAATAGATCAATATTTAAAGGATCATCTAAGTAATATTTTGCGGTAGTTATTGTAAAATCTGAAGTGTAATCTTGTCCGTTAATTGATAATGCATCATTTAAAGGAATAAATACTTCATTATCAATAATGTTTCTACCTGTAGTTTCAAAGGCATCCTCACTATTAAATAATCCAACAATTATAAATCCTGTTTCATTTAACCCTTCTTGGTTTATTAAGGATAAA
Organism: Candidatus Izimoplasma sp. HR2; assembly: GCA_000753575.1. Taxonomy (GTDB): domain Bacteria; phylum Bacillota_I; class Bacilli_A; order Izemoplasmatales; family Izemoplasmataceae; genus JAFGXW01. Next base: position 3,597 of record JRFF01000033.1, read on the forward strand.
GTATCTCCAATAACTAAGTCATTTTGAAATGCGAGTGTCTCAGATATTATTATTACTCCTTGATCACTTCCTGAAAAGGAAGTACTCTCAAGTGTTAATTCATATGCTCCACTATCACCAAATTGATCTAATAACATTGGATTGTATGTTCCTGTTACACTAATTTTATTAATATTAGTATAATCCAATGTTCCTACATCGTTTAATGGTAAGAAACCAACTGCTACTGTGCTTGTAGTAAAACTAAAGTTAAAGTCAGTAACATATTCACTTTCAGCTATTTCATAAGCTATTTCACTTGATATAGGTGTAAGTAAATCATTTATCTCTTCAGTTGAAGGTCTAGTTCCGTACTCATCTCTATATGCTCTAATGTAATCAAATAAATCAGTTTTATTTGTTGTTAATGTAATTTCAGGGCCAAGTGAGATTCTTGCTTGGTCCATTGCTTCTATAGTTGCACTCTTTATAGATATGCTACTTAGTACTAAGTTAGCAATCACAAACAGTAATGTTGCTAGAATAATTGTACGTCCTTTATTTTTAATAACGCTAATCCAAGATCTTTTAAACATAATTATCATTCCTCCAGTTAATTAATAATAATTATACTTTATCCATTTTTAAGATATGTGAAAGAGTAGTGAAGATTGATAATTAAATTAAACTTAATTAAATACATAAAATTATCACAAGTATATATTATAATAAGTATATATAAGTAGGTGAGACATATGAGATCTAATATTAAAAGAATTTTATGGGTAGTACTAATTGTAATTATTGCTTTACTAGCTAAAGCACTTTTTGAGTATGTATATAGTTTCTATTCAAATAAGTATTTACTTACACAATTCTTCAATGTTGTGTTTCATTTCTCAGTTACAGGGATAGCTATCCTTATTTGGATTGGTATTGTTGTTAGTAGTAAAACAACACCTTCAAAGCTTCCTTGGCTTATACTTTTATCATTTGAGCCTTTTATAGGATTATCATTATTCCTTACTTTTGGTAGGAACTTTAAAAGAAGTTGGAGATTTAAAACTCATCCACTTATCCATGATGGTAAGTATTTAACTAATGAACCTACAACTGATTTTAATGATCAGGATTATCTAGATATTGATTCTGAAATAACTGATATATATAAAACCGCTTATAATATTACTAGTCACCATGCTTATCTAAATAATTCAAAAGCTTCTGTTTTAACAAACGGAAACGAGTTTTTCCCTAGATTAATTAAAGAGATTAAAGATGCTAAAAAATATATATTAATGGAGTACTACATTATTAGAACTGATAGAATTGGTAAAAAAGTATTAAACCTTCTTATGAAAAAAGCAAAAGAAGGAGTAGATGTTAAATTAATTTACGATTCAATTGGTAGTGTTATGCTTAATAAAAGATTTATGAGAAATTTAAGAAGAAGTAAAGTTGAAGTTGTTGCAAATGATAGAGTATACTTTGGTCTATTTAATACTAGAATCAATTATCGTAATCATCGTAAGATTACAATAATTGATGGTAAGTATGGATTTATTGGTGGAATGAATTTAGCTGATGAATATAATAACGGAGTTAAGAAATTTGGTCATTTTAGAGATACTCACTTAGTACTTGAAGGATTAGTAATTAATTCATTAACTTCTCTATTCTTTAGAGATTGGTATTACAATACTAATCTCTTTATTGAAGATTCAAAATACTATAATGCTTTAAAAGTAGATGTTGAAGGATTAGTTCAAATCATACCTTCAGGTCCTGANNNAAAATATCAATTAAGATTATGACGCCTTATTTAGCGCTAGATCAACAAATGCTAACGTCTTTAATTATCGCTTCTAAAGGTGGAGTTAAAGTTGATATTATTATACCTGGTGTACCTGATAGGAAATCAGTATACTTAGTAACTAAATCATTTATTGGTGAATTATTAGATGCTGGAATAAACATCTATTTCTATAAAAAAGGTTTCACACACGCTAAAGTATTAATCTCTGATGATACACTTGCGTCATGTGGTACTTATAACTTAGATAATAGAAGTGCGAGTATTAATTTTGAAGCTACAGCTTTACTATATAAAACTGGAGTAGATAAACTTATTAAAGATTTTAATAAAGACTTATCAATATCTAAACAAGTAAATCCAAAAAGATGGGGCAATAGAGGAATTATTAGTAGAATTGTGGAAGGTATGTTTAATCTATTTTCTCCACTAGTTTAATAAAATATATTTAATATATAAGGGTGGTATAAATGAAAGCTATTGAAGTTGTAAATTTAGTTAAGACTTATGGTGACATAGAAGCAGTAAAGAATATAAGTTTCAGTGTTGAAAAAGACTCGTTTTTTGCTTTTTTAGGACCTAACGGAGCTGGGAAGAGTACTACTATAAATATTATAGCTACGCTCTTAGAGAAGAATACAGGTACTGTTAAAGTAGCAAACTATGAGCTAGGTAAAGATGACTCATCTATTAGAAGAAAGATTGGAGTTGTTTTTCAAGGTTCTATGTTAGATGATTTACTAACAGTTAAAGAGAATTTAGAAGTTAGAGGTTCTTTTTATGATATTAGTAAACATGAAGTAATGAATAGAATTAATGAAATTAATGAGTACTTAGAAATACTTCCTTTTATTAATCAAAGATATGGATTATTAAGTGGAGGGCAAAGAAGAAAAGCAGATATCGCGAGAGCTTTACTTAACTGGCCTGAGATATTAATTTTAGATGAACCTACTACAGGATTAGATCCTAAAAGTAGAAAAGATATATGGAAGTTAATAGAGAAACTAAGAAAAGAAAAAGAAATTACTATCTTCTTAACTACTCATTATATGGAAGAAGCATTAGATGCGAATAGAGTAGTTATAATAGATGAAGGAGTAATTGTTGCTGTTGGTTCTAGTGAAGAGTTAAGACTTAAGTATTCTAATGATAGAATAAAGGTTATACCTAATAATGGATTAGAAGAAATACTTATAAAAGATAAAGTTAATTACTATATTGTAAATGGAACTATAAATATTATTATAAATAGTTGTTTTGATGGATTACCATTTATCGAGAAATATAAAGAATATATTAAAGAATTTGAAATACTAAGAGGTAATATGGATGATGTATTTTTAAATATTACTGGTAAAAAGTTGGTGAGTGAATAATGAATATACTCTATCAACTAGTATTAAGAAATACTAAAATATTTTTAAGAGATAAAGCAACCGTATTCTTTAGTTTTTTATCAGTAATTATTATTATAATCATGTATGTTTTATTCTTAGGTAAAATGCAAACAGATACATTATCTGAAGCTTATAATAATGTTGATGGTATTGATTGGCTTGTAAGTTCTTGGATAATGGCGGGTATCTTAACTGTTTCCACAGTTACAGTACCACTAAGTGCTATTGGAACTTTAATTAATGATAGAACTACAGGAGTATTAAATGATTTTTATACTTCCCCAATCAATCGAAATTTATTAGCGCTTAGTTATTTAATGAGTTCATGGGTAATAGCTTTTATAATGGTAGGACTAAATTTCATTGTTGGCCAAACATATGTAGTAATTATGGGTGGAGAGATATTAGGATTTATTTCTACAATTAAAATATTAGGACTTGTATTATTATCTATTATGACTTTTAGTAGTTTGTTCTTCTATATAGCTTTATTTATGAAGACATCAAATGCTTTTAGTACTTTAGCAACATTAATAGGGACGTTTATTGGATTCCTAGGAGGAATCTATATACCTATTGGTGTACTGGGTAAGAATGTACAAATAGTAATGAATTTATTACCAAGTGCACATAGTGTAACTTTGATGAGAAATATTTATATGGAAGGTGCAATTGACAAAGTATTTGCTAATGCACCTATAGAGGCATTTGAAGACTATTCATTTATGTTTGGTCTTGAGGTTAATATTGGAGATCATTTGATGAGTCATTTCTCATTAGTGATAAGTATGATAGCATTTGGATTATTCTTCTATGTGTTAAGTGTTATTAAGTTATCAAAATCTAAGTTATAATAATTCATAAGATATACATATGTTTAAGATATAATAAAAATATGGAGGTGAACAAATGGGACTATTTAAAAGAAAAAAGAAACAAGAAGATGAGCGAACTGATCTTGAAAAGAAATTTGAAGATGCAGGACAAGAGGCAGGTAAAAAAACCGGGGAATTTGTTCAAAAAAGCATAGACAAGTTTGAAGAAGTAAAAGTAAAAGTAAATGCGGATGAAAAGATGGAAAAAGTTAAAGAGTTCGCTTTGAAAGCAGAAGACAAGATTGATGAGATTGTTGATAAAGCAACAAAGGCATCAAAAGAAACTTATGAAAAAGTTAAAGAAAAAGTAGGGAAATAATATTTCCCTTCTTTTTAAATTAAGTAAAGGAGGATTATTATGGATTTATTACTATCTATAGATTTTACATCTTTTGTAGATAATGCTATATTATTTTTAGGAAATTATGGATTCATAATTGTTATAGTATTCGGGATAGCTCATCCAATACTTGAAAATCCATTATCTTTGTTTAATTTGGCTTTAGCTATTACACTTTTAGGTGCAGGATTAGGATATATAGTTGTCTTTGTTTCTAATATAATTGGTATATTGATTCTTTACTTTTTAGTTATGAAATTCAAAGATAAATATCAAGAAGCAATTGAAGAGAAAAAGGTCGCAGATAAGGTGTTAAATTGGATTAAGAACACAGATACTTGGAGACATATAATCGTAATTGGTGTTCCAATGATTCCAACTTACCCAATTAAAATCGCAGTACCTTTATCAGGAGTAGGATTTAAAAAATATATGGTTACTTTAGTTGGAGCTTATTTATTCTTATTCTTTGGGAATACTTTAATATACTACGGAGTTTTAGGAATTGTTACTGACAATATTCCTAATTATGTATCGTTTATATTATTATCTTTATTTGTGGTATATATTTACTTCGGACATAGAATTTTTTATAAAGAGAAACTAGATCAATTAGGAGAGTAGACTACTCTCCTTTTATTTAGAAAAATTTGCGATACACTTCTCTATTTAGAAAAACTATAATACAATTAATTGAGGTGATAAATATGTCAGTAGAAATGACAAGAAATATATTAACATTGATAGACATAGAAAAAGTTGGAGATGACTACTATATATTCAATTTTGAAATGCCTGAAGGTATTGTGTTTAAAGAAGGACAATATGGTTCATTTAAACATGTAGATAAAGAAATCGAAGGTAGAAAAGTTAGAGCTTTAAGCTATGCGTCAGGAACAAAAGAAAAGATATTTAAGATTGGTACAAAAATTATAGAAAAGCCAAGTGATTTTAAAGCTAAGATGTTAGAATTACAGCCAGGAGATAAAATGACTGTTGACGGACCTCTTGGTGACTTTACTTTGGAAGCGGATTATAATTGTGTATTCCTCGCAGCTGGGATTGGTATTACTCCTATGAGAGGATTACTAAAACAACTGGAGGGCTTAAATTACACAAAAGAAGCTACATTAGTACATGCTGAACACAGACAGTTTTATTGTTTTGTTGATGATTTTAGTAAAATGAAAAATGTAAATGTTAAGTATGAAAAAACAGGAGAAAATATGAAATCAACTGCGGCAATTATGGGAGCTAAATACAAAAATGATGCTTTTTATTATATATCTGGGAACCCTGGATATGTAACTGCTGTTACTTCAATACTTCAAGGTGAAGGTGTGGATCCAAAACAAATTAAATTTGATAAGTTTACAGGATATTAAAAAAAGTAGCATATTTGCTACTTTTTTCATATAATAAGAGGTGCGAGGTGGTAATATGAAAAAGATTGATAATTATAAAGTTATTTCTACAACTTCAGGAGATAAAGGACTTTCAAGAAACTACTCTAATGTAGAACTTTCTAAAAGTAATATCTTATTTGAAGCTTTAGGTAATATAGATGAACTAAGTAGTTATTTAGGACATTTATATCATATGACAGATGATCAAGATATAATAAGATTGATACAACAAAAACTACAAAATATTAGTTCTTTAATTGCGACATCTGATGATTCAACTAGAAGAGAAAGTATTTCAAAAATTACTAAACATGATATCGAAGTAATTGAAGAATTAGAACAAAGACTTTTAACTAACACTGTTATAGAGCCGTTATTTGTACTTCCTGGAAGTGATACATCTTTAATTGGTTCTTATTATGATTTAGCTAGATCTATTACTAGGCGATCTGAAAGAAGCTTAGTAATGTTCACAGAGATTAATAGAAGAACTGATCTAGATTTTTGTTTAATGTATTTAAATAGATTAAGTGATTTGTTATTTATTTATGCAAGAAGTTTAGCGCCGAGAAAATGATAAATAAAAAAACCGTATAATTGTATACGGTTTTTTATTTTGTTTTTTTCAGTGAATGTATAATAATACTTTAGTTTGATAAAAAATTATAATTTAAGTTGTTATTATAACACTAAAACAATTTTATCTTAATTAGTCTAAAATTGTATCCAATCCACTTACTTTACGAGTTCCTTCATACCCAACGAAAGTCATTGGTGAGTATGCAGAATGTGAATAAATATCAAAGATTGCAGCATTTGCATCATCATTGATTAAATTCATAAATGCAATTTGTAATGCTTCAGCTAATTTAACATTGATGTGTCCACCAACTTGAATACCATCATTTGCGATTGGTACAGTAACAGCGATTACATCAGTTAATGCGAAGATATCTCCAGCAGTGAATGGATTATGCATACGAGCATCTCCATAAATAGCAGCGATATCGCAAGTTTCAGCTTCTAAAGCAGATATAGAACCACCGTAACCACCAGCATCAGTAGCATTAGGCATATCTTCTATAGTTTTACTAAAGTTTTCAGTTAACCATAAGTTTGGATAAATATAACTAGCACTTGAAGTTGCTCCACCTGTACAGAATGAAACATCTTTAATGTCGTCCCAAGTTAAATCGTCTCCACCATTAATAATTGCAGCTAACGTTCTACCAGCAGGTGAAGGTCCAGCGATTAATAATGATAAATAAGTAGTTGCATCTTTAGAGTTAGGGATTTCTTGAGTTGCTAATCCGTCATTCCAGTCTGCAGCGTTTGAAGAACTTTTAGTTAGGCTATTTCTTGCAGCAGCTAATATAGGTACTAATGAATCAGCATAAGTAACGTAAGTTCCTCCTGGTAAGAATACAACATCAGCAGTTCCAGCACTTGCAGCTTCAGCAGCAGCAGCATAATCAGCACTTACTTCGATATTGATTTTTTCAAACTCATACCCTAAAGCATTAAGTTCAGCTAATAATAAAGCTTCTAGCGGAGCAGTAACTTCTAAAATATCTACTGCATCACGAGAAGGTACAAATACAACGTTTAATTCAGTCATTGTATCATCTTGTCCACATGCAGATAAAACAAACACGCTCACTAATAATAATGTTAAACTAAGTAATTTTTTCATTTTTCCTCCTAGAGCTATCTCTTCAGTATTAGGCGCTCATCTCCAATAGACCAAAATAATGGTTTCGAATTACAAAAAAACATCAGGAAAAATAAATATATTAATACATCTATTATAAGATAAAATGACAAAAAACTCAATAGTTTTTCTAAATACTATATTATAGGACTATGCATAGATATAGAGGATATATCCAACTTTCAAATAAAAAAAATACCCACCTTTTTAGTGATAATTAAGGTGGGCTTTATTTTTTTAAGAAAGTTTTCCTCTTATAATATTAGAGAAAAATTCAATTGCTAATACTATTACAGCTAAACCAATAAGGTATGCACTGGCATCATTAAATCTATTATTACCAATAGCCCATAATAATGGACCACCAATACCACCGGCTCCTACTAATCCTAATACTGCAGCATTTTTAATATTAATTTCAAAACGATAAATTGCAGTTGATAAGAATTTTGCAGTTAATTGCGGTATAATCCCGAATCTAATTTTCTGAGTAGCACCACATCCGGTTGCATTTAATGCATCAGTTACATTTTTGTTAATACCCTCGACTGCTTCAACATATAATTTTGTCATCATTCCAATAGAAGTGAATCCCATTGTTAATACCCCGGCAAAGGGACCGAGTCCAGTAATACGAATAACAGCAACACCAACAACAAATATTGGGAATACTCTTATTCCTGTTATAGTTCCTTGGAAAAAGATATTGACAAATTTAGGAGCAATATTTCTAGCTGCTAAGAAAGCTATTGGAATTGCTAAAATAGCTCCTGTTATAGTCCCTAGAAAAGCTATTGCTATAGTTTCTAGACCTAAAACCTTAACACTATAAGAATGAGTACCAAATAAAATGTCAGTACTTGGGTGAATAAAACTAGCTAATAGTCTTTGAACAACTTCAAATCCTGTTCTATTAAATCCAGTAAAAGCTAGTCCAGATATCGACCAAACAATTAAAGCAAATATTGTAGAAAGAATTAATAACCTTTTTAGTAATACTTTTGGAGCATTATCGAATTGTTGCTGGACAGTTAATTCCATTACGCCAACCTCCTTCTAATATATTTACTTAAGGCTTCAATAGATAATATTGCTATAAATACTATAAACAATATCATTCCTGCGCGATTGTATTCTCTGTTTTGTAATGTTCTTTTTAAAATAACACCAATACCACCGGCACCAACATATCCTAATACTGTTGAATGTCTAATATTAATATCGAAACTGTATAGTGATAAAGAAAAATATACAGGTAAAATATCTGGTAAAACAGCAGTAATAAATGCTTTTACTTTTGTTACTCCAGTACTTTCAATTGCTTCATAAGCACTTAAATCAATAGTTTCAATGTGTTCATAAAGCATTTTTGTTAAAATACTAAATGTAAATATTGTTACAGATATTGTTCCAACTAAGGGACCACTACCTGGGATAAATAATAAAAGTATAATTCTAGCATATACTAACATTGGAAATGTTCTTATTAATGATAACAACACTTTTACAGATGCACCTATCCATTTTGCATTTTTATTAATATTTGCACTAATAAAAAATGCTACAGGTAATGATAAAAGTGCTCCGACTAATGTTCCTAGAAAAGCCATTCTAATTGTTTCAAGAACTTTTGGAACAACAGTTGAGTAATAACTAAAATCTGGTCTAAGTATTTGATTTAAAAAATCAAATATATTTGTGAAATTTCTAAATATAACAGCTAACTCAAATTCTGTTATTTTCGAGAAATATACAATTACAATTACTAGTGCAATTGTAATATACATACTTGCACTTCTTGGTGGATTAACAATAGTTCCATTTTCTAAAACTACTTGTTTTGGTTTTGGAATAATCTTATCGAAAAAATGTATTATGGATGTACCAGCTTGTTGAAGTTTATTTTTCATATTTTTAACCAATATTATCTGCGGCTGTTAATTTTCTACCATAAACATATGTAAGTACATCATCATCTACTTTTTCAACTGGACCATCAAACACAATTTTACCACCACGTATTCCTATTACTCTTGTAGCATATTGCAAAGCTAAATCAACATGATGCATATTTGCAATTACAGTAATATTGTCTTCAATATTTATTCTTTTAAAATCATCCATTACCTGTTTAGCAGTAATTGGATCAAGTGATGCAACTGGTTCATCAGCTAAAATAACATTTGGTTCCTGTGCTACAGTTCTAGCTAAGGCAACTCTTTGTTGCTGCCCTCCTGATAATTGATCTGCTCTGGTATAAGCTTTTTCTAGTATTCCTACTTTATTTAATGCTTCTAAAGCAATTAGTTTATCTTCTTTTGAATATATACCTAAAAATGTTTTCCATAAAGGCATATCAGCAACTCTTGATGTTAGTACATTACGTAAAACTGTTGTTTTACTTATAAGATTAAAAGATTGAAAAACCATCCCGATTTTTCTTCTGAAAGTTCTTAAATCTTTTCCTGCTAAATTATTTGTAAGAATGTCATTAACATATAGATCACCATATGTTACATTTTCAATCTTATTTATACATTTCAATAAGGTTGATTTACCAGCTCCTGATAAACCAATAATAGTTACAAATTCTCCTTGTTCAATTACAGTGCTTACATCTATTAAAGCAACTGTTCCATTATCATATGTTTTTCCAACTTTTTTGAAATTTATCGACATGGAAACACCTCTTTTCTTTATATATGATTATACACTAATTAATTATGTATTCCAAGTGTAATTAGTTTAATAAAATTATATATTGTTAAAATAGTAATCACTAATTATAAACTTTGTATAATACAGTATTCTAAACACCTTATATGATGAAATTATAAATAAGATTAGTAATTAATTTAAGAAATAGTAAAAAGTAGTTACTGAACTTTAATAAGGAAGATTTTTTATCTTCCTTTTTTATTTATTATGATATAATAAAACTAGAAAAGAGGAGATTATGTTGGATAAAAAAATTGCTATAATTTCATGTTCAAATGCTAACCTTGAATATTTTGATCATGATTATGATATTAAAATATTTAGATCTTCAGTACACCTTGGAGATGAGAGTTATTTAGATCATATTGAAATAAATGCTGATGACTTTTATAAAAGATTAGAAGAAGATAAATCAATTTTCCCAAGTACAAGTTTTATGCCACTAGGTAAAATGATAGAAATATATGAAAATCTTGTTAAGGAAGGATACACACATGCCATAGTAATAACAATCTCTAAACAAATGAGTGGAATCTTTAATGCTGCATTAATGGCAGGAAATGAAGTGGATGATTTAGAAGTTAAAGTTTTTGATTCAAAGACACTTGCGTATCCTCAAGCTAAGATGGCTTTAAAAGCAGCTGAGATGGTAAAAGAAGGATATGATATCCCAGATATTGAAAAAGAGTTATTATATATAAGAGATAATAATAAAATATACTTCGCTGTTAACACTTTAACTTATCTTGTTAAAAATGGTAGGTTATCAAATGCATCTGGATTTATTGGAAATGCGTTAAAACTGAAACCAGTTTTAACTATCGATGACGGAAAAGTTGTTACTGTTGAAAAGATAAGAACATTTAAAAAAGCAGTTGAACATGTTCTTGATTTATACTTTGAAGAAACTAAAGATAAAAATGTTGAACCATTTGTAATTCATGCTAATAATCCTGAAATTAGAGATTATATGATCTCTAGAATGAAAGAAAATGATAATGAATTAAAAGATATATTCTCAATGCCTTTAACGGCTGGAATAGGGGCTCACTCTGGTCCTAAAACTATTGGAATTGGATACTATATTAAGAAGTAGAGTTGATAAAACTCTACTTTTTTTAAATAGTTATTGTGTTATACACAGTAAGGTGTTACTATATAATTGTGTTACACACAGTAAAGGAGGAATTATATGAACTCGCAATTCAAAAGAGGTATTATTGAGATGTGTGTATTAAAGATGATTAGTAGAGAAGATATGTATGGATTTCAATTAATTGAATCTATTTCACAAGAAGTAGAAGTTAATGAAAATACCGTATACCCTATTTTAAGAAGATTGACAAAACAAGGGTTATTTGATACATATTCAAAATCTATGAGTATTGGTGCTCCTAGAAAATATTACTCATTAACAAGTGAAGGAAAAGAAAAACTAGATGAGTATGAAACTGAATGGAGAAATTTTTTAGACGGTGTTTACCGAATTTTAGGAGGTAGTAATTATGAAGAGTAAATATTTAGAAGATTTAAAAAATCTATTAGATGATTATCAAATGGATGAGTCTGAAAGATTAGATATTATAAATGATTATTCAGAGATGTATGATTCTTGGGGTGATAAAGGTTTAATGAATGATGAGATTTCTAAGAAACTAGGACATCCTAGAAGTATTATAAAAGAATTAACTGAAGGTTATAGAAAAGTTGAAAGACCATTACCAGGATCTGAAAAAGTAATTTCTTTAAGTCCTTTTGTGGCTACTATTGCATTTTTAATTTTAGGTTTTGGATTAGATTTATGGCATCCAGGATGGATGGTATTCTTACTTATTCCTGTGACAGCTATTATTATGGAGATGGGTAAAACTAAGAATGAACACTTAAGTACTGCTTTAAGTCCTTTTGTAGCTACTACAATATTCTTATTACTTGGATTCTTGTATGACTTATGGCATCCAGGATGGATGATATTCATAATTATCCCAGTTATGGGGATATGGAATTCTAGATATACAATGAAGAAGATTGATTTATTAACTGCATTAAGTCCTTTTATTGCAGGTACTGCTTATATAGTTTTAGGAATGTATGGATACTGGGTTGAAGGATGGGTTGTATTTATGCTTATTCCAATGCTTGGAATATTGCATCATAAAAATAAAGCTATGATGTTATTATGGGAGTTACTTGCAATTGCAGGTATCGTAGGATATTTATATATAGGAACAACATACGCAGATTCATGGCAATATGCATGGCTTACATTTGTACCATTTATTATATTATCATTTTTTAATGGTGATTGGGAAATTACAGTAGATAAGAATAATGATTATAGATTAGTTATAGCTTTAAGTATAGCAGCATTCTTATTAACAGGTTTCTTATTAAATGCCTGGGTAGTATGTTGGTTATTCTTCTTAAGTATTCCTGTATATTCAATTATTAAAGAAGTAGGACCTAAAGAAAGAATAGTAGCACTTACTCCTTTTATAGCAGTAACGATATTTATGCTTGTAGGTTATTATGCTGAATTATGGCATCTAGCTTGGATTATATTCATTATAATTCCAATGACAGCTGTCGTTAAAAATACATAAGAAAATTCTCGTTTTCATAAAAAAAGATCCTCACAGATCTTTTTTTATTTACAAATAAGGAAAAGTTATTTAAAATGGATATATACAAGAGGAGTGATTTGATATGAAAAGAGAATCAACTAGGTTCTTTACTAGATTTTTATTATTGTCAGTTTTATCAGTACTAAATATAGCTATTTGTTTATCAATAGTAACTCTGGGAACATTTTTTAGTATTCTTGCTGTTATATTAGCTGTAGGAAATGTATTCTTCTTACTTTATATGGTAGTAAAAGCTATTAGAATATTTATTAGACATTTACTAGATAAAGATAGAAAGAAATTTGAGTTCTTATACATAATTAATATATTGCTATCTTTAGCTGTTACTGGGTTATACTTGTTCTTCTATTTCATTATTATTATGGGAATAATGATAGTCCTATTACCTTTCTTAGCTTAAAAGAAAAAAGGAAAATTCAATTGAATTTTCCTTTTAATTTCTATCTGTAAAATGCGCTTCTAAATAAATCTAGGTAATGTGATACATCCATACTTAATTGTTCTAAAGCTCCAGATTTCATTTCAAATTTATGTTCAAGTTTCCAATCAGCACTTATTCTATCTATAGTCCATTTAATAACTTCTAAACTTCTATCGATATTGATAGTATCAGAGAATAAATAATAATCAATATTGTTAAATGCTTTCTCATAAATTCTTAATCCTGTATCTTTACCAATTTTAAGAGTAGCTTCGATTATCTCAGGCTCTTCAACTTTTGCGTTAAGTTCGAATAACTTAACAAATAGTGGATGTCTATCATATGCTTCTATATTAGTAATAGTTGATTGATACAAACGATTTAATACGTCTCTATCAGCAAAATTAACTTCTGCATATATTTCATCCTCGATTACTTTATTAGCATAACTGAATAACAAGATATATAAGTCTTTTTTACTCTTATAATAATGGAATAATAATCCTTTGGAAACCCCTGCTTCACGAACGATAGTGTTCGTTGAAGCCTTTTTATATCCTTTGTCAGAAAATTCAATCAGTGCAGCCTCTAAAATACGGTCTTTTCTTTGGTCATCTTTGTGCAAGAACTCACTCATATTAACACCCTTTCTGTAATATTTTACAAATGGTCAATATAATAGTATCATTTTTTCGGTCAATTTGCAACCAAATACACGAAATTATTTGACTTTCAAAGTACCTTTTTAATTCGTGTAAGTAGATTAGATAATAAATAGGTGCTATAATTGATATAAAGGGGAAGATAATATGTCATTATATAATATAGAAGTAAAGAAGATGAATGGTGAAATTGTAAAACTTAGTGAGTATAATAATAAAGTATTATTAATAGTAAATACTGCCTCAAAATGTGGGTTTACAAAGCAATTTGAAGGTCTTGAATTACTATATAAAGAATATAAAAATGAAGGATTTGAGATACTAGGATTTCCATGTAATCAATTTTTTCATCAAGATCCCGGATCTAATAGTGAAATATTAGAATTTTGCACTCTAAACTACGGTGTTTCTTTTGAAATGTTTAGTAAAATATCTGTAAAAGGTACAAATATTAGTC
>JRFF01000034.1 GCA_000753575.1 Candidatus Izimoplasma sp. HR2
ATTTTGGATAATTTTCGTCAAGAAATCCTTATTATAGACATTGTAGGTTTATGGATAAATATGTTAGGTGAAATAAGTTTAAATTATCGTGAAGGTTCGCAAAATTTAGAATCAAGTGCGAATTTTATTTATGATAGATATGAAATAAGAAATATTTAATTAGGAGGATATATAATTATGGGTTTGTTCATGTCTCCAATTGTAGATGTAAATGAAATAGATTTGTCTACGACTATACCAGCCGTTGCTACAAGTATTGGGGTAATTGCTTTAAGAGAAACGTATAAGGGCGCTGAAAAGAAACAAACATTTATTACAGATGAGAGTGATTTAATTTCATCTTTTGGGGAACCAATTGATGAATCATATGAAGATTTATTGGCCGCTGCCGGATTTTTGAAATATGGGAATAAACTTTACGCAACTAGAGTGGCAAATACTGATGCTATATTTTCTAGTATAACTATTGGAACTGGTGTTGGTACTGGATTGACTGTTGATATAGTTGCTGTTGACGGTATTGTAACATCAACTATTATTGCTGTCGGTGGAACAGGATTTGTTGTAGGTGAATATGTCACAATTGATGGTAATGAATCTGATGAACAGGATGCATTAATTAAAATTACTTCTGTTGCTGATGGTGTGGTTGATGGATTGACATTGATTACAGGTGGTGAAGGTTATGTGACAGGTTCGGCTTCTGCTACAACGTCTACTGTTATAGGTGATAATTTAACAGTTGGTGGTTATATTGTTGGTGATATAGTTACAGTTGGTGGTGCTGGAACTGGTGGTACATTAACAATCGAAACTGTCAGTACTGCTGGATTGGTTCTTACATTTTCAATTACAACAGCTGGTACTGCTTATATTACTGCTTCTGATGTTCCGACAACGGGTGGTTCTGGTACAGGATTTACTGTTGATATCACTGATGCAGATGCTGATGGTGAATTGGATGCAGGCGAAGTTGTTTTGAACACTGGTGGTGATACATCATATGATATTAATGGCACAGCTCTTGATTTTTCAATTTTACCATCTGAAGATCCTGATGATTTTGGTGATGATGTTCAAGTCACGACAACTACTGATTATTTTTGGATTATTGGTGAATCTCGTGGGGCTTGGGGTAATAGAATAAGAATAGCGTTTCTTGATTATGCTACACAACAAGGGATGTTAAATGGAACTCTTGATAAAACTAAATTTGGAGATGCGTATTCGGCGTTTTCAGGAGTGGATTCTCAATTAGCAACAACTAATGATTTTTTGGTTTTAGTTCAAGAAATGCCACAACGAAAATCGGTATGGGTAACAAAAGAAATTTTCAATGTGTCTACTGATTCAACATCTCTTGATGAAACAGGCGGAAAAAGATTTGTTGAAGATATAATTAATCAACAGTCACAATATATTAGAATTTCTGCTGATATATCTTCAATTGTTGATCAAGTATTTCCTGTTAGATTAGCACAGGATACATTTTATCAATTCGTGTCCGGTTCAGATGGCACAGGAATACCTTCTGACTCTGATATTATTTCAGCATATAGACTTTATGAAGATCCAGAAACAATTGATGTTAATCTTATTCTTGACGCTGGTAAATCAGAAACAGTTAAATCTGACCTTATTGCTATGTGTGAAGAACGACTTGATTGTATGACAATTCTTGATGTTCCTAAAGTATTAGTAGTTAATAATAAAGGGAATGAAACGACACAACTTAGAGATTGGAGAAATGCAACGGGTACATATTCTGATAGTGGCTTTAATGAAAACACATCTTATGCATCTATTTATGGTAACTGGATTGAAGTGTACGATAAATACAACCAGAAATATCGTTGGATTCCTGCTTCTGGACATATTGGTGGTGTTTATGCTAAAACTGATGATGTAACTGATCCGTGGTGGGCACCGGCTGGATTAAATAGAGCTATACTTACGGGTGTTAGACGATTGGCATGGAACCCCAAACTTGGTTATAGAGATATTCTTTATTCTAACGGGATCAATCCTATTGTGTCTTTTGCTGGACAGGGTAAAGTTGTTTGGGGACAAAAAACAATGTTGTCTAAAGAATCAGCATTTAATCGTGTTAATGTTCGTAGATTATTCATTGTTCTTGAAAAAGCAATTAGTACATCTGCTAAATATTTCTTATTTGAACCGAATGATGAAGTTTCAAGAAATCTTTTAGTGAATATGATTAATCCATTCTTGAGAGATATTCAATCAAGACGTGGTGTTTATAATTTCAAGGTTATTTGTGATGATACTAATAATACACCAGAAAGAATTGATAGAAATGAATTATGGTGCGATATTCTTATCAAACCAACAAGAACTGCCGAATATATTGTGCTGAATTTCGTTGCTACTAAAACTGGAGCATCATTTGAAGAAGCAGCATCGGCAGTTTAAATAATATAGGGGTGAATAAAGTAACCCCTTTAATTTATAGGAGGAAGAAACATGGGATTTAATTTAGATAGTATGATAGGTGCATATAAGGATTTTGCGAGGGGTTATCTTTTTTATGCTCGTATTACAAATCCTGTTATTGCACTTGATCAAAACCATCCATATCTTGTAAATTCGACTACTTTGCCAACTCAGACTATTGAGGCGATAACATCAAATTGGCAGGGGAATGAATATAAGATTGGTGGTGTTAGTACATTTGCTGAATTAATTATATCATTTAAATGTGATACGGGACAAGAATTAAGATCTGATTTTTTAACATGGATGAAGAAAATTCACGATCCTGTGTCTAATGTTCATGGTAAACCACTTGAATATTTTGGTCAGGTTGATTTATCACAACTTAATTCAGAAGGCAGGGCTATTATGTCATACAGTCTTATTAATGCATGGCCTAGCTCAGTTGGTGAGATAACTCTTGATTATGGAACAAAAGAACTTTCTACTTTTGATGTGACATTTACTTATCAGTATCATATAGTTGATAATATTTTTGGTGATGTTAAGGCTACATCTGTGTCTGTATAATAGAAGTATACTAAGGAGTAAATAATGAGTGAAGTAAAATCTGTGGATATCAGGGGATTGATTGAGTCTTATGAATTCCCTTATACATTACCTGGTTCTGGTCAGGAATTATTAATTAAGCCAATTACTACTGGTCAGATGAAGAAAATTTTAGTTTATGAGGATGAAAAAGATCCTTATGTAATAGAAGAAGCATTAGATAAACTTATTTCTAACTGTGTTTTGACAGAAGATTTTGATATAGAAAAAATTTATTTACAAGATAGATTTTCTTTATTGTTGGAGATAAGAAAGATCACGAAAGGTGATAATTATAATTTTAGTTTTAAATGTTCTAAGTGTAATGTAGAAAATATAAAAAATGTAATACTTTCGGAATTAAAAATAAAACCTTTTAGTTGTGATGATAATATAATAACAATTAGTGAAAATCTAAAATTTGAAGTTGATTTCCCTACAAGGTTTGATCAAAAAGATTCTATAAAGAGATTTAATAATAAATCTTTAAATTTTATAGAGAAACAAGTTGAAGTTCAAACAGGTACTTTTGCAAATAGTATAAAAAAAGTACATACACCATCTGGTATATTTGATAATATATCTTTTGATGATAAATTTTATATACTTGAAAATATATTGGGTGATGTGTTTGATGAATTTACTAAATGGTTTAAAGATCACGAATTTGGTGTTGAATTTAAGATTAACACCGAATGTATATCTTGTGGTCATAAAAAACATATGGAGATACCATTATCTGATTTTTTTGTTTAATATTTGTTCTGTGTAATGATTGTGACCTAACTTCAATATTAGGTGAGCAATATTTTCTGGCAAGAGGAGCAAATATTACAATAATGGATAGTAATTTAATGCCAGATTTTGAACGAAAAATACTAGTTGGTATGTTATCAAAAGATTTAAAAGAAGAAGAAGCAGCATATCAAAATCAGAGTAAAAAATAATTATATTCTTGGGTTTGAACCCAATAAGGCTCAAAAGGGTCTAAGAGAAACTAAATACTCTTAGACCCTTTTTTAATTGGAGATGTTATGGCTAGTAACAAAGAGTATACAAAAATAATTGTTGATACATTAATTAATAAACAAGAGGAATCAAATAAAATTCTTCGTAAATTAATTGATGCGGAAATGTCTGGTGAGAAATTTACAATCAATACACAGAAAACAATGAATAAATTACATAATGTTATTGATGAATTAGAGTCAACAATTATATCATCTACCAAAACTGCTGAAATGATATCTAATAATTTGGGTGCTGAGGAAGCATTTACTAGGGAATTGTCATATGGTATATCAAATATATTCAGAACAGATGAATCTAAACGACTTGCTTTTTCAAAAGCAAGTGACGAAGACAAGAGATTCATGTTACAACAAATAAAGGATGACGCACTAAGAAATCTTAATTTATCCAATCAATATTTAAAGGACAACAAAGATATTTTGGAAAGTGTTATGATTAATATTGATACCAACATGGATAAAATTATAGATAAAAGTACTAGTTTATTTTATCCAATAGTGGAAGGGTTCACTAGAACATTGGATGGATGGCGACATTCTATGGTTGAAGATAATAAGGTTTTGGGAGCGGTTCTCAGTGATGCTATGATAGAACATTACAAAACTGGTATTAAAGAGGTGGGGCAACATTTTAAAACTCATATGTCTGCTATTATGGCTCCAATTGATGCTATAGCAGGTCCAGTAATAGCAATCGGCAAGAGTATGTTTACTATGGGAAAAATTTTATTATCTGGACCATCAAGACACGAAAAGGAGACAGCAAAAGTACAACGAGAAATTCGAAATTCATTAGTTGGAGTTAGAAAAGAAGAAAAAAAGAGATGGATAGTTGAACAAAAATTTAGGATAAGAGAATGGTTTGCTAATAAAAAAGAACAAGGTATGTCGTTTCTTCAAAAATTAATACCTATTCTTGCATTGTCTGTTGGTGTATTAATAGGTTATTTTCAACAATTGGGTCAAATTATACCTTCGATTACTTCTGGGTTAATGTCAATTTTTGGTACTGGTGGGAAATTATCAAAAATAGGGATATATTTTAAAAATTTTTTGAGGGTTTTAACAAAAGGACCGTTAGGCAAACTTTTTATGGGTATTGGTAAACTTTTTGGGAAATTGTTCATGCCTTTGAAAATGATTTGGAATTTTTTCAAAGATTTTGATCAATTAAAAGAAATGTTTAAAGTTGGTGATATTTCAGGGATATTTAATAATTTATTGGCAAGCATATTAGAACCATTTCTTGATATACCTGAGATGATTGTTAATGGTCTTTCGTGGTTGTTCGGGTCGGATTTTAGAGTAGATTTTGGGAAAACTGCTATAATGGATGCTATGGATATGATTATTAAATGGATTTATGATAAAGTGGTTGGTCCTATTTGGGATTTAGTTGATATGGTTGGTGGATTTTTTGGTAAAATTAGTAGTTGGTTTATGGGTAAAGAGGTAAAACCACCTAAATCACAGGCTGGACAGAAAATCAAAATAAATCAAGCTGGTCGAAAGATTGAAATTAATCGTGGTAGTTCACAGGATTTTAAAAGAAAAAATATTAGCAAAACACTTTCAACAACAGGGGTTTCGACTTCAAAAGCACTACAATCTAATGAACATTTAGCTGCGATTAATACAACATCTAATAAACTTGATCAAACAAATAAAAGTTTGTTGGAGAATACTGTTATACAAAATAAAGTTGCCGAGAATATTAATAATATTAATATTTCATTCCCAGAAGAAATTCCAACAGAACCAGAAAATATGGGAGTTTTATTATATAATAAGAGTTGGGGGGGAGCATAATGGCTGATACTTTTGGGGGTAAATTTTATCCAAATGGTATAGATAAAGAGAGAGCTAACTCAAAAGATACGCTTTGGTTAAAGATCACACCACGAAAATTGGTTATGACAAATATTAATACCAGAACTGATCACGTTGCAGATGATGATTCGGCAAAAGCGGATACGATGTGGTTTTTAATGCCTATGACACAAATGTTTGTATATCAACATACATGGGAAGATTTGGTAACTCCTGCCGCTGCATTAAAAACAATTACATCTAAAATACAGAAACAATATGATATTCTTAAGAGTACTTGGGCTGGAGTTGGTGGGATTTCAGTTGGACACAAAGCTGATAATCCGCATTTATATACTGGTTCTACTAGAAGGTCTTTTAATATACAATTTGAATTTTCGGTTTACACTGATACATACAATGATGTTTTTTTACCCATACAAAAATTAATAGAATATTCTTGCGCTGAAATTTCCGATAAATATACTGAATTTACGTTTCCTTATGTGTTTAATTTACAGACATTTACAGGTAAAAGTAAATCTGTAGACATTGTATCTATAAAAACAGTAGCATTAACATCAGTTCAGCCATCGTATAAGGGGCCGTGGATTGACGGGTATCCATCAGCAGCAACAGTTGATTTGGGTTTTGTTGATATAAATCCTTTGTATAGAGGCAATTTGGTAACAGAAAAGGATAAAAAAATAACTGTACGTTCTAAATCACAGTTTATGGAGTAAAAATGGCAATAAAACAATTAAATGATTTTGATAGAGATTTACCTATTTCTTCTAATTTAAGATTGTATAATGTTTTACAGGATACAGAAGATAAAGAAATATTCCTTAATATATTTCGTTCATATAATGTAAATGAAGAAATATATAACAATGAATCTTTATTTGATTATTATACTATACAAGAGGATGATTGGTTGGATAATATATCTGTATTTCATTACAGAACACCTTATTTGTGGTGGTTAGTTGCTTTATTTAATAGTATAGATAATCCTTATGAAGAACTTGAGGAAGGTAGAGTTCTTCGAGTTCTTAGATATAATAATATTTACTCTATTTTTGATGATATAACAGCGATTGAGAGTTTATAAATGAGTAAAAAGAAAATCCATAATGAGTGGTTCACAAATGAGTCTTAACACACAATTAGGAACACAAGTATTTTCTGTTGAAGTTATAACTAATGGGGATACTATTAACATTATAACAGGTTCAGCTATTGAATATGTTTATCTTATAGAAGATATATTTTCATTGTCTATAACAGGGAAAATTGTGTTTTGGGATAGAGTTGGTTTAATGGAAACAGGGCCTATTAATGGTAATGAGATATTTCGAATAACTTTTGGTAATACTGCTGGTACTGGTGATTATAGACAAATTGACATGAAGGTACAGAAAATCAATAAAGTTACACCAGAATCAAAAGCAAGGATGGCGGAAAATCTTAAATTGGAACTTATTTTGGTTGATGAGAATTACCAGAAATTACACTCAAATGGTTGGAATAAAGCTTGGAATAATACTCAGATATCCAAGATAATAAAAGATATATGTAAATCACATATAGGTATAGATAATTTTTCGTTAATAGAAGAATCAAATGAGGTTATTGAACATTTTGATACTCATTTGAGAACACCTGCTGAAAGTATTATATGGTTGATGAATCGTGCTAGTGGGATTAAATCGGGACAATCTGGTTATTTATTTTATAGATACAATAATCACAACAAAAAGGAATTTGAATATGCTTTAATTACATTAGAACAACTTTTATCACAGAAAAAATATATGAGTCCTGTTGGTGATAATAATGTATATGGATTTGAACAACAAAATCCAATGTATATCAATAAGATTAATGACTATAAATTATTACATCTTGATCTTACGGCTTTAAAATCATTATCTGGGGGTTCACTTTTAGGGTATGATATTAAACGGAAGAAGTTAATTCGTCGAAATTATAGTTATACTGATGCTATAGATAGATTTACAATACTTGGTCGTAAAACTTTGTTCTCATCTGATATGTTTATAGATAGACCACGAAAACAAATTGATGGATGTAGTGATGAACAGATTCTTGATAATATATGGTATGGGAATTGGATTAAAGAATATTGCAATCAACAACTTCTTGAGATTACAGTACAAGGGCATGAAATGAGACATGCTGGGGGTCTTATAAGAATTTTATGGCCCAGTTATTACGAAGAAACAGAAGTACAGAATAAACAAATGGATGGAAAATATTTGATTAAATCTATAACACATTATCTTAGTAATAACGTAACAGGTGGATATAAACAGAAATTGGTGTGTATTAAGAATGGGTATGGTGATTCGTCAAATAAAAATCTAGTGAAATCCAAGAAATTTAATATGTGAGGGTGATATTATATGACTGTAAGGACTGACATTAAACATTTTATACCTAGAGTTTCTGAATTTGGTGGTATTTATAGAGGGGTAATTGAGAATAATAATGATCCTGAAATGTTAGGTAGATGTAAAATTCGCGTTTGGGGTATTCATGATGAACAAAAGGAAGAGAAATTAGAAGAAGGGATATCTACAGATAAACTTCCTTGGGGTGAACCTTGTCTCGGGCTTGTAGAAGGGTCTGTGAGTGGTCATGGTATGTTTTCCGTACCCTTGCAAGGGTCACATGTATTTTGTTTCTTTGAGGGTGGAAATTGGGAAGCTTTGAGGTATTTTGCAACCGCGCCAGGATTACCTGTAGATGCTCCTGATGTAAAAAAGGGTTTTAATGACCCCGATGGTGTATATCCAAGAATTGATAGACTTGATGAATCAGATTATCATAGACTTGCTCGGGGAATATCAACAGGAACAATCGTAGATCATAAAAATGATAATCTTGATTTGAGTGTGGCAAAATCAGATGGTGAAACATGGGATGAGCCGGAATCTGCATATGCGGCTGAATATCCTAATAATATTGTTTTGACTACTCATAGAGGTATAACGATTGAGATTGATAGTACAAATGGTGCTGAGAGAATTCATATATTTCATCCATCAAATACATATATTGAGATTGATGCTTTGGGTAATATTGTATTCAGAAATGAAGGTGATAAATTTGAGATCACTAAGGGTGATGTGAATAAACATATATTTGGTGATGAAAATGTAACTATTGATATTGATAAAACTAAATACATCAAAAAAGATGAAACTATAAAAGTTGATAATAATAGAAAAACAACAATTGGTAATGATGAAATTGAAGATATAGGAAATAATGAAACAAGAAGTATTGGCCAAGATAGTGATGTGACAGTAGGTAATGATTGGAATGTTACTGTTGGTGGTAATATAACTATTGAAGCTGTTGGAAATATA
>JRFF01000035.1 GCA_000753575.1 Candidatus Izimoplasma sp. HR2
AGAGAAAGAATATAAAAGGCGTATAAAATCATTAAGATCTTATACAAATATTATACGAGGAGGATTAGTTATGGTTGAAGTGACAATGGTAAATAATATGGAAGAATTTTTAGAGTATAATCAAATTATTAATTTATGTCTTGATCAAATGGAACATATTGGTTCACCTAAAACTAATATACAGATTATGGATGTTTTTAAACTTGCATTTAGTAGTAAGATGTCTAAACTTATGGTTATTAGTGAAATGAGTAATCCGATTGGTTTCGCGTTTTTTAATGTTAGTATTGGAATGGAAAGTTTAGGTAAGTATATTTGGCTTAATGAAATGCATATACATAGTAAGTATCGTGGCGAAGGGTATGGTTCAATCTTGTTTGAAGGAATTAGAAATTGGTGTAAAGATAATGAAATTCATCGTATAATGGGAATGATAGAAGAAACAGAAGAGCGAACACTTAGTTTTTATAAAAAACAAGGATGCGATATTTACCAAGAGAAAGTATTTTCAACTTATGATATTTAATACATAGTGATATTTAGAATAAGAAAAAGTTATAGAAATGCTAAGACATGAAAGGCAAGGGATAAAAACTATGAATGGAAAACTAGCACAAATAATTAAAGAAGTGGATGAATACGAAAGTATTAAAGAAGATTTAGATATTTATCAGAAAGACTATAATAAGAAGTTATTATTAGTAAAACATGATTTATATAGTACTAGGAATCTTAAAAATGTAGAAGGATATATTAGAATAAAGGAATTTACTAATTATATGTCTTTTAAATATAATAACTATTACCTATATATGAGAGAAAATGATAAAGAGTATTATTATATTAAAAAGATAGAGGGTAGTATTACTTTGTTAGTATTTGAAGACTTAATAGATGATGTGTTTGATATACTTGTTAAGTATGATAGAATAATGAAAATTAAAGATAATACATATGGTTCAGGATTTAGAGTACTTGCATGGACATATTTATTTATAATTGGATTTATGATATTTTTATTAATAATTCAGGAAGAACAAGGATTTATTCTATTCCTATTACCAATATTAATAATACCAATTATGTTATTTGCTATTGCAGATATATATAGAATGATTAATGATGTAAAAGAAGAAGTAGGATTAAAGCAGAATTAAGACAAAATAATAAAAGCCTAATCGGCTTTTTTTATTATTTTAAGATATCTTGGTTATTCAAGTCTAAGTATATAAACTAATGATTATAAAGATTTATAATATAGTGATTACTCGATAATCACTCACTTATTTAGAAAATGAGAAAATATTATTAAAATCATGATAGAATAGATATCATGATAGAATAGATGTAAAGAGGAGTGACATTATGTATCCATTTATACTTCCAGATATTTTCGGTTACACAATAGCTACATATGATTTAATCCTGATTACTGGTATCGTAATTATGGTGTTTTACCTTATTCATCGATTTGAAAAAAAGGATGGATTTACTCGTAAACAAACCAATCGATTAATCGTATTAATCAGTATAAGTTTAATATTTGCATTATTTTTCTCATACCTTATAGATGGGATTTTTCACTCTATTAGAGAAGGAGAATGGACTTTTGGTTCAATCAATTTCTTAGCTGGTTTAGTTGGTGGATTTGTCAGTTTCTTAATCTTGATGAAATACTTTTATAAAGATGAAAATAAAGATATGAAGAAGATTGCTAATACTGTTATCACTGGAGTGGTACTTGCACATGCGATTGGACGTATTGGATGTTTTTTTGCTGGTTGTTGTTTTGGGATTCCTACAGATTCTGTCTTAGGTGTTGTATTCCCTCATGGACACGCACATATTCTTTATCCAGAAACAGCTGTTTACCCAACACAATTATTTGAATCTGCATTCTTGTTTGGATTATTCTTCGTAATGAATAATGTAAAATTTTTCAAAAGTATTGAAGTGGAGACTTATGTTATTGGATATGGTATTTGGAGAATCCTAATCGAATTTATCCGTGGAGATGATCGTGGTGTATTATTCCCTTTATTTGAAACACAATACAATGTGTTCCCAACACCTGCTCAGTTTATTAGTGTCTTTATGATACTCTTTGGTATTTATCTGTTGTACAAGAAAAACAAACTGGTAAGTAGAGTTATTATTCATGATTGAAATTATTAATAACCAACTTGTATCAGTTATGATTCAAAACAGTTTTTTACGAATTATATTGGGAATTCTATTTGTTATTATGTTATTCCGTATGGGGTATGGTAAATTACTAAAGTTTAATAATCCTTATAAATCTTTACTTATTATTATTCCTGGAATTATTGTCGCGATTAACAATTTTCCAATTAGCGCATACTTTAATGGAAGAACATTACTAAGTGAACCGATTTATACTGTCTTTTTGTTTATGATAGAATGTCTTAGTGTTGGTTTCTTTGAAGAGATAATCTTTCGAGTTATCATTTTACTTTTTCTCTTACAAAAGTTACCTAAAACAAAAAAAGGTGTACTATTAGCAATTATTATTTCATCAGCGGTATTTGGACTCATACATGTAATTAATTTATTCTCAGGTGCATCGCTCAGTAATACATTACTACAGGTAGGTTATTCCTTCTTAGTTGGTATGATGTGGGCAGTTATGTATTTAAAAACAAATAACCTATGGTTCATAGTGATGTTGCACGCATTATATAACTTCTTTGGATCGGTTTTATTTGAACTTGGAACTGTAACAAATCGATATGATATCTTTACGATTATAATCACATCAGTTTTAGCAATCCTTGTTGCAATATACTCTGTTAAGTTGTTTTCTGAGTTATCGGAAAGACCACTTTCAATTTAATTAAATACTATGAGGTAACTTCATGCGAAGTTACCTTTTCTTTTAGATTGTTTCAAACCTGCCAAATCATGTCAAAATGTCATTGTGTATATCTAAAATGTATATTATAATTTAGGTGGAGGTGAAGGATATGTATAAATTAGCGGATCTTATTTTGATGTTTGGAATATCAGAAAGAACTTTAAGAAGACATATTAATAAAGGTATATTACTTGGAACAAAAGTGGGAGGAATATGGCACTTTGATGAGGAACAACTAAAAGAATATCTTAATAGTGGATTATCATTTGATGAATTAAAGAGAAGAGGTAATAGAGATATTATTGATTTCATTAATGACTCAAGAGATATTAGTATTAAGAATGCATGTTTGATTATAGATAAAAAAGAGATATCAACTTTAAAGAAAAATAAAATAGTAATGCATTCTAATAGTATTAAAAGCCCATTTGGATTTAAGTATCATAAATATAAACAATTTCATCGATTTGTTTTAATTGGGGATATTGAAAGTATTACTGAGTTCTCAAATTATATAAATACTATATAAAATAAAAACACCTTTTTAATAGGTGTTTTTTAGTTTATGATATAATAAAATTAAAAATAGAGATGGAGGTACTTCTTTTGAATGATATTATTTTTAAGAAATTTGAAATTACTGATGAACAAAAGAACTACTTATCTAGTAAAGATGAACTTTTTAAGAAGTTAATAAATGTTGTTGGAGATATAGAAAATCACTATATTCCAGATTATTTTACTGCTTTAGTTAATAGTATAATATATCAGGCAATTTCTTTTAAAGCTGCGACTACTATTTGGAATAGATTTAATGATTTAGTAGGAAGTGTTAGATATGAAAGAATACTATCTATTAGTGATGAGGAATTAAGAGTGTGTGGATTGTCTAAATCAAAAACAAGTTACATTAAGAATATAGCTAATGCATTTAAGAATAATGAAATTAGATTAGATTTTGACAGTATGAGTAATGAAGAAGTTATTAAAGAGTTAATTAAAATTAAAGGAATTGGTAACTGGACAGCTCAAATGTTTTTAACATTTTCTCTTTTTAGAAAAGATATTATTAGTTATTCAGATTTAGCAATAAGAAGAGGAATTGAATGGCTTTATGAAATGGATCATGAATTAACTATTAAAGAGTTTAATGAGTTTGAAAAGAAATTTAGTCCATATAATACTATTGCTTCACTTTACTTATGGGAAATAACACTTAGAAAGCTATTTGATATTGAATCAATAAATAAGGTATAATTATACTGGATTAATTAGAAGAAGGAGGAGAAAGATATGATTATTATATATGTAGCACTTATAGCGTTCTTCTCGGGTTTGGTAAAAGGAACGAGTGGATTTGGCTCAAGCTTAGTTGCGGTTCCTTTGCTTTTATTAATATATCCTAAAACAGAGGTAGTAGTAATGATGATTACCTTTAATGTTATTCTTAATACATCTTTACTTTTCGAGAATAAAAGTTTTGATATTAAGATACTTAAAGATGTTTGGGTAATTGCTTTGTTTGGAATTGTTTTTACCTTTATAGGGTTATTCTTCTTAATGGATATGGATGATAACTATATTAAATATTTAGCTGCGGTATTAATATTACTAGCTATATCAAATAGAGTATTTGATTTTAAATTTGAGTTTAAAGATAATTTTATAAATCAAGCTATTACCGGTATTTTTAGTGGGCTTGGTAATGGTGTCGCAACGATTGATGGACCTCCTGTGGTATTCTTTCTAACAGGGATTAGAGCTTCAAAAGCTAAGTTTAAGAGCACACTCGCTTCTTATTTCTTATTCCTTGGAATTGTGAGTGTAGGGATGTTAGTGATCAATATGGAATATAGTGTTGATATTTTATTAAACACGGGTTACATCGTAATTTTTGGGGTGTTGGGAGTAATTAGTGGTATGAAAGTAAGTAGTAGATTAAATGAAGAAAGATTTGAAAAAGTTATTATAGTTTTATTGGTGTTGATTGGAATATCAATGTTTGTATTTTAAAGTGAGAAAGAAAGTTATTTAATAATTATAGAATAATTGGTATAATTATAATACTGAATATATATTAGATGAAGAGGGAGGATTAAAATGGATAATATTAAACAAGCTAGAACAATGATTGATAAAGAGTTGTTTTTAACAAAGTTTTTACATATTCTTTTTGGATTTTTTGGACTATTTATGATTGTTGCTGGAATTAGATTTTCATTTGCATTAGTTTTTCTTGGAATAATATATTATGGATTAGTTTATTTAGCTTTAAGTGCTAGAAGAGAAACTGCGAATGCCATGAAAAATATTAGGAGATATTTATCTGTGGATATAGATAAAGCATTATCTTTACTTGAAAGTGAAGTTAAGTTTTTAAATGATACAGTAAATGCACCTAAGTCAGAAATGGATATTCATTCTTTAAATGCTACTAATGAAGGTAAAGCGATGAGAGCGAGTAGAAGAAATGCTATCGCACTTGGGAAAAGATTAACAAAGTTTACTAGAATGAGAGATTTAGTTCGTGATAATGTTCGTAGTATAAATAAAAAAGAAGTTACAGCTTGGGACGAATAAAATAAAATGACATCTAATTTAGATGTCATTTTTTCTTTTAATGAAAGTAAGAGAAAAAAATGATATTATTAAATTATCTAAGGTATGTATTTTTGAGGAAGTAATAAATTAGGAGATAATTATGGAGGCTATGTTATATAAACCATTAACTAAATTAAATGTGAAGTGTCTTGTTTGTCGTCATTATTGTGTTTTAAAGGATGGACAAAGAGGGATTTGTGGTGTTAGAGAAAATAAGGCTGGAACAATGCATGTTTTGAATTACGGAAAAACTGTGGCAGCTAGTATTGATCCTATTGAAAAGAAACCAATACATAACTATATGAAAAAATCAAATACTTATTCATTTGCAGCTGTGGGATGTAATATGGATTGTCCTTGGTGCCAAAACTATTTAATTTCACAAAGTCCAAAGCCCTATAAACATATTGAAGGGATGTATATAACTCCTGAAGAACATGTTTATAAAGCAGTACATTATAGATGTCCTTCTATTTCTTATACATATTCTGAACCTACTATTTTTCTTGAATATGCATACGACACAATGAAACTAGCAAAAGCTGAAGGACTTAAAAATATTTGGGTTACTAATGGGTATATGTCAAAAGAGACTTTAGATTTAGTATTGCCTTTCTTAGATGCGGTTAATGTTGATTATAAAGGTCAAAACGGATTATATGAAAAATACTCTTTAGGTAATGCACAAGCAATACTTGAAAATATGAGGGTAATGAAAGAAGCAGGTGTTCATCTTGAAGTAACTACATTAGTTATTCCTGGATTAAATGATAAGCCTGAAGATATATTAGAAATAGCAAATGATTTAAAAACATATGTTGGAGTAGATACACCTTGGCATATTTCAAGATTCTTCCCAGCTTATAAAATGAAAGATATTCAAGTTACACCAAAAGATACATTATTAATAGCAAAAAAAATCGGACAAGATGTTGGATTTAAAAATATATATTTAGGAAATATATAAGTATGAAGGAGGTTTTAAAATGTCAATTATAGCGTCATTTATAGTTCCTCATCCTCCATTAATTGTTCAAGAGGTAGGTAAAGGGGAAGAACTTAAAATTCAAGATACTATTGATGCATACATTAAAATCTCAAAAGAGATAGCACAAATTAAACCTGATACAATAATTATTTCATCACCGCATGCTCAGTTATATGCGGACTATTTTCATATCTCACCAGGTGTTGTAGGTGTTGGGAATCTTAGTCAGTTCGGAGCGTATGATGTAAAAGCTAAGGTAGACTATGACAGATCATTAATAAGACTAATTACAAAAGAGGCAGATATACTTGGAATGCCAGCTGGTATTGAAGGAGACTTAAATCCTTCTTTAGATCATGGAACAATGGTTCCTTTATATTTTATTAATCAATTTTATAATGAATATAAATTAATACGTATTAGTCCATCAGGACTAACTCCAGTTGAACACTACAAGTTAGGTAAATTAATTCAATCAGTTATACCAAAAGATCAGAAAGTGGTTTGGGTAGCTAGTGGTGATTTATCTCATAAGTTAAAAAAACATGGTCCCTATGGACTCGCAAAAGAAGGACCAATCTTTGATAAAGAACTTACTGAAGCTTTAGCTGTTGGTGACTTCTTAAGACTATTAACTTTTGATCCACACTTGGTGAGAAAAGCAGCAGAATGTGGTCTAGGATCATTTACGATGATGGCTGGAGTGCTTGATGGATATCAAGTTAATTCAGAACTGTTATCATATGAAGGTCCATTCGGAGTTGGATATGCTGTCGCTAAATATGAAGTATTAGAAAAAGATGATTCTAGAAAATTTGATGAAATTTATTCATCAAATGAAAAAAAAGAAACTGATTCATTAAGACATAAAGAAGATCCTTATGTTAAGTTAGCTAGAGAATCTTTAGAGTATTACGTAACACATCATAAGAAGATGAAGATACCAGATAATCTTATTGATGAATTAGTTAATAATAAAGCAGGAGTTTTTGTTTCTATTCATAAAAATAATTATTTAAGAGGGTGTATCGGAACAACAGGTTCTACTACTAGAAGTACTGCGCATGAGATTATTCAAAATGCGATAAGTGCCGGAACTAGAGATCCACGATTTGGTAGAGTAAAGAAAAAGGAATTACCTTACTTACAATATAAGGTGGATGTATTATTTCCACCCGAACCAATAAAATCGTTTAGTGAATTAGATGTTAAGAGATATGGAGTTATTGTATACCAACAATATAAATCTGGATTGTTATTACCAAATCTAGATGGAATAGATACTATTGAAGAACAAGTAAGAATTGCATTACAAAAAGCAGGTATTAACGATAATGAAGAATATAAAATGGAAAGATTTGAGGTTATAAGACATAGTTAAAACTAATGGGAGGAATTATAAATGGGACATAATACATCTAGAAAAGGGTATGACAAGTTAGTTACAAGATTAAATAAGTTTCCACAAGGTGCACCACCTTCTGAAAGCTTATATAAAATTTTAAATGTAATGTTTAGTGAGGAAGAAGCATTACTTGTTTCTAAATTACCTATTAAGCCTTTCACAGCTAAGGTAGCTAGTAAGGCTTGGAAGAAAAGTGTTGAAGAATCAAGTGTGATTCTTAATGAGTTAGCTTCAAGGGCTTTATTAATTGATGTTGAAGTTAACGGGAATGCAACATATTCTTTACCTCCACCAATGGCAGGATTCTTTGAGTTTTCAATGATGAGGGTTGGTGGAAAATTAGATCAAAAAGTACTTGCTGAATTGTTTCATCAATATATCAATGTTGAAGATGATTTTGTGATGGAGTTATTTACTATGCCTATGTCTCTTGGGAGAACTTTTGTTCAAGAAGAGACTGTTGAAGATAAGAGTTTATATGTACTTGATTATGAAAGAGCAACAGAAGTAATTAAGACTGCGTCTCATATAGGTGTTGGAACTTGTTACTGTAGACATAAGAAAGAACATGTAGGGGAAGCATGTGATGCACCTATGGAAATATGTATGACTTTTAATAATACTGCGGATTCATTAATTAAGCATGGATATGCTAAAAAGATTACTGAAGAAGAGTGTTTAGATTTACTTGCTTTAGCTAAGAAACATAACTTAGTACAATTTGGTGAGAATGTACAAAACAATGTAGCATTTATCTGTAATTGTTGTAGTTGTTGTTGTGAAGCTTTGGTAGGTGCTAGAAGAACTGGATTTGCACAATCTATTAGATCAAATTTCATAGCGAATGTCATTGATGAATTATGTGTTGGATGTGGGAAATGTATTGAAGTATGCCCTATGGAGGCTTTATCTTTAATATCTAAACATGATGTTAAAAAGAATAAAAAGATAGCAATTCTCACTCCGGAGAATTGTATAGGATGTGGAGTATGCGTTAATGTATGTCCAACTGATGCAATAGAAATGAATACACGTGATAAAAGAATACTTACTCCAATAGATATAACTCATAGAGTAGTAATAGAAGCTATTGATGCGGGTAAATTACATAATTTAATTTTTGATAATCAAGCTCATTTTAATCATAGAATTTTAGCTGCTATATTAGGAGTAATTCTTAAACTACCTCCTATTAAACAAATAATGGCAAGTGATCAAGTTAAAAGTAAGTATTTAGTTAGGTTAATTGAGAGAAAAAGAGAAAAGAAATAGAAGTAAAGTAAAAAGACTATGGATCTAATCTCATAGTCTTTTTAAGTATTTACCACAACATAGTTATAATGTATCGAAAATACATCTTTTTTTAAGATTTCTTATGTTATAATTCACCTAAAAGAGCTTGGATGACAGGAGTTGAAGATATGGATAATATAATATCGTTATCAATAATAGGATTATTTCTAGTACTAATAATATCTGTTGGTGTTTTAGCAGGTAAAAAAACAAAAGATGCAGATGGCTATTTAGTAGCTAATAGAAGTAGTGGTTATTTTCTAATTGTTGGGACTCTTTTTGCTACTTTTTGGGGTGGTGGAACTGTTCTTGGAGGTAGTGGTGCTGCTTATAACGATGGTGTTATAGGAGTTATTGAAGATCCTTTTGCAGCTGGGCTTGCCTTAATATTGGTAGGTGTTTTCTTTGTTAAGACACTACGTAAATTAAATTTAAAATCTATTGGTGAATTATATTATCGTAGATTTAATAAAAATGTTAGTTATAGTGCAAGTGCATTAATGATTCCTACATATGTCATTTGGACAAGTGTTCAATTACTTGCAATTGGGAAAATAACTAATGTATTGTTTGGTGTTAATTTCATGCTGGCATTCTTACTAGGTGCAGTAGTTGTTATATTATATACAGTTTTAGGTGGAATATTAGCTGTTGTTTGGACAGATGCTATTCAAATGATTATTATTTTTATTGGGTTAATATTAATAGTTTTTGTTGGTGTAAAAGCAGTTGGTGGAATGGAAGTAATTTCAGTAAATACACCAGATAACTATTGGAACTTCTTTCCAAATAAAGATAATGGTGTTTCATGGATAGCTTACTTCGCAATGTGGATAGGAATGGCACTAGGAAATGTACCTTCTCCAGATATTGCACAAAGAGCATTTGTTGCTAAAGATGGTAAAACTGCTCAAAGAGGAATGATTACTGCTGGATTAATGTATTGGACTGTTGGACTAATCCCTATTTTTATAGCATTAATTGGTATAACAATGGTTAATACAGGATTATTAGATTTAAATGCAATTGCTAGAATATCAGAAGATAGTGAATTAATGATTCCTTTGTTAGCTAAAGAATTACTTGGACCAATTGGACTTGGAATTTTTGCGGGGAGTTTAATTGCTGCAGTATTATCAAGTGCATCTACTAGTTTATTCGCAACTGCAGTTTTAATGTCAAACGATATATATAAACCAATATTTATGAAGAAAAATAATGATAAAAAACTTGTGAATGTTACTAAAATTTCAGTTGTTATTGTTGGTATTTTAGCGATATTAATTGGTCTAGTGTCAACCAATCTTTATGATTTAACTATTTTTGCCTTTACACTACTATTTGGAATCTTATTCTTCCCATTTATTTTTGCACTAAAATCAAAGTGGGTAAATTCATATGGAGTATTAGCGGGAATGTTTGCCGGATTATCAGTAAATTTAATTGGAGCATTGATTCAAGGAACGATTATTCCTGAACCTTGGGAATTCTACACCTTAGTACCAGCATCGGTTAATTTACTTACAATTATTATTGTTACTTATTTTACAAGAAACATTGATAAGCCTACACCACTTGAGGAGATATATTACAAATGATTAAACATTTTATCGATATTAATAGTTTAAGTAAAAAAGAGATTTTTGAGATAATCGATTTGGCAATCATGTTTAAGAAAGCAAAAAAAGATGAAGCAATCCCACAGATATTAAAAGGAAAAAGTTTGGCAATGATATTCGAACTTCCTTCAAGTAGAACTAGAGTAAGTTTTGAAAATGCAATGACATTACTGGGTGGACATGCCTTATATTTAAAACCAGGAGAGATTCATCTAGGATCAAGAGAAATTCTAGAAGATACATCAAAAGTCTTATCAAGACTCTGTGATGGAATATTTATGAGAGCATGGGAACACAATAGTATTATTGAATTATCTAATCATGCTACAGTTCCAGTATTTAACGGACTTTCTGATTATAATCATCCCACTCAAGCACTTGCTGACGTGATGACTATTATTGAAAACATAGATAAAGATATTAAAGATATAGATTTAACATTTATTGGCGATAGAACTAATGTATGTAATAGTTTATTGAATATTTCAATGAAACTAGGAATGGGATTTAAGCAAATTGGACCTAAAAAATACCATATGAAAAAAGAAGTAATTGAAGAAGCTGTAAAAGCTAATCCTAAATATAAAAAATCTATATTGATTACAGATAATATGAAATATATAAAAGGGACCGATATAATCTATACTGATTTATGGTGGTGGATTGATCAAGAAGTAGAAAAGGAAATAAGGAAAAATGCATTTATGGATAAATATCAGGTTAATATTGAGAAATTAAATAAAACAAAAAATCCAAATATAAAATTTATGCATTGTTTACCAGCTAACAGAGAGATGGAAGTTACATCTGAAGTATTAGATGGAGAGAATTCATTAGCATTTATGCAAACTGAAAACAGATTATACATTCAAATGGCATTATTAAGCCATTATATGTATCAACAGAAACAACTTTCTTCAGATGAAACTATTAAAAAACATAAAGAAGATATTTATGATCAATTAAAAAGAATGACTAAAATTTGAAGGCACTGAAAAAGTCTATGAGAAATCATAGGCTTTTTATATACAATGAAGAAAGTTAT
>JRFF01000036.1 GCA_000753575.1 Candidatus Izimoplasma sp. HR2
TTATTCATCACCTCTCGTTTTAAGTATACAAAAAAAGAACCTATATAAATAGCTCCCTTTTTCCAAAGTGTCTATTCTATAGGTTCCATTTTATATTGAGAGTCCTTATTTTTATTTCTTATTCTATTACATGGATATATCTTATTAATGTAGCAATAATTCCTGAGGAATAGTTGCTGAATACTGTATTTCATAAGTTCCTATCGTTGTTGTATCTACTGTACCTTTAACTGTTAATACTTCTCCAGAGTTGTCGGTTACTGTTGCTCCCGCATCTACCCATGTATTATTTTAACATATCACATAGTAAAAGGCATTAACGAAGTGAATAATGCCTATTAATTATTTATAGTGGCTACTTCAGAGGTATCATATCAAGGAAAAGTACCAAATATTTAATATCCTGTAACCTAAAACACGATTTTATCTATGAAATACTTGCTGTTTTCCTAGGAGTCTTGAAAAAGATACTTACTCCTAATAATATGTTTTAGAACAAAAATCCCTCTATCTAGATATCTACGTTTTTTTATTGAAAAAGATGGATTTGATTTCAATTTAAGATTATGTTTTAATGCTACCAACGGTTCAATCCAAACCGGTTCAAAATCCCATTCAAGTTCATATTTATCAAGTGTTTGACATTCCTCACATATACTTTCACATAAGAAATAATGTGATTTCATATTAAATGCCTTATTCAATTCATACTTGTCATCAAAATACTCCTCAACAATACCCATGTACTCAATTACATTGACTCTATAACCTGACTCCTCAAGAGTCTCTCTAATACATGCTGATTCTAAAGACTCTTCTGCTTCAACACCACCACCAGGGAAAGAATAAGCATCATCATCTTTATTATGTACCATAAGAACTTTTAAACCTTTTATACATACAGACCTTGACGCTACTCTAGCATCAACTGCACTATTTAATCTTTTTGTTTTATCAACTTTCTCATAAAACTTCATTTTTATCAGACCTCAATTCAATGTAATATAATAGTTATATCAAGCATGCCTCAGACAATCCCTCCAAAAAAAACAACCCTCACAAGGACTGTTCATTTTTCTCCCTTGGCTTCTTATTTATAGTATACCACACAGTATTATAAATAACAGGTCTTGTAAGAACCAAAAGAAAAAGCCCAATAGGGCTTTGTTATGCTGTTTATATCGTTAGTTGTAACTATTTGTGATACGGCTCAGTATATCGCACTTAGGGGAAAAATAACTTATATATTATCTATATCTGTAATGTTTGGAAATTGATTTTCTTTGAATATTTCCTTTTCAATAATCTCCCACTTTTCTTCTATATCATCCTTTATCTTGTTTATAATAGCCAGCAAATCAATTAAGAGAGTCTTCTTGATAATTATTTCTTCACCAACATCATTCCTGTTATTTCGATGTACTAAATCATGTCTTAGTTGTATATTTGTCATCAAAAAAGTTTTGATATCAATATTAGCATTTAATACCATATTATACATATTCTCTACCGTATAAAATTTATGAAATATCATATCCTCAATATATTTCCTAAGTTTAGTTTCTAAATTGACACTCATAAACTCCTTTAAGGTATATTTTTTTTCATCTGAAAAAGAGAAGTTAGTTAGTAAAACATCACTTCCTTTATCATAAAATGATACAATATATATTAATTTTTCCTTCAAGTAACCTTCTATCGCTGAATAACAGCCTATGAATGCAAATCTATATAGCGTATCTTTTAATTGGGGATTTTCATCCGCTAGTTCAATTAATTTTTCTATCTCTTCCAAATTATATTCCAAATTCTCTTCGGGAAGTAAATGTATGAATTCATCATCATTATACATTTCCTCGCTTCCAGTTATAAAAATATTCTCATCATCAATATCATCAAAAATAATTGTTTTTTGAGCAATGTCCGACATACCCGTTATACAAATATACTTACCACATTTTTCACATTCATAAGAATAATCTACAAATGTGGTCATATCACTTGTTTTTTCAGCAGTATAGTCAACCTCTGAGAATTCCAACTCTTGAGAAAATACTTCTTTACATTTCTGGCATACAATATCAAATGACACACTTTTTATTAAATTACTAAAATACCTTTCGCTATCCATTAGACCATCTCCCTATCAATTATTATATATTTGAGTAACTATTATTATTATATCACTTTCAAACTCATAAATGATTTACTTTTATGAAAAAAAAGATTTCAAATAGAAATCTTTTTATTCATTTTCAATTCTTAGTAATTTATCATTTGTAGCTAATTCTAATACAATATTATCATCTTTTTGTAATTTACTAGGCAATTTATCCTTAAGAATTGAGATTACAAGCTGTAAATCTTTGTCTACCAGGTAGTTTGCAGTATTAATCAATTGATTATCATGCATAAGTTCCTTTTTATCGTTTAATAAAAACTTTAGAGTGTCTATTTCTTCATTTTCAGCATAAAGAGTGTAAGCTATATCAAAACAAAGAACTTCTCCTTGCTTTTTACCTGAGCTAAAATTAGTATTAAATGCAGTAAATTGGTAATACTTATCCCCTATCTTGCTCTCTCTAATTTCATAACTCAAAGCATATTTTTCACCATAAAGTTCTTTGGATACACTAGAAAAGAATTTGTTGAACTCTGTAACTTTATTTTTAACAAGTATTTCGTAATCATCTGAAAACAAAAAAGTTTCTATATCATGTAATTCTCCCTTTAATTCTTCTATTAATTCTTCCGATTCATTAATCTGAGAAATTCGTAACTCATGTTCTCCCAAAACCCTGTACTTATCGTTGATTTCTTTTAATATATCTTCTAAATCTTTGAATGTATCTGATCTAGTAACTTTTTTAGAAAGATCCTTTTCCTCTTTAGACAATCCGGTAATAACATTTACTAAATGAGCTTTACTCTCTTTTAGTAATGGTAAGTCTTTCCTTACGAATTTATTCCTCTCATCAATCATATTATTGTGAAACTCAACAAGTTCCTCAAAAGTCTTATGAGTATCGGGGTTAAAAACTTTAAATTGAGAATAAATTTGCTTTAAGAAATTGGTATCAATGTCAGACTTAGCATTACTTAAATCTCTAGTTGTTTCCTCTATTAATTGTATTTTCATCTCAATATTGCTTAACTCACTTGAACGGTTTCCAATCTTAAAAGATAATCTATTTAATGCTTCAAAGTCCTCATTTAAGCTTTCATTAATATTTAAACTTCTTTTCCTTTTTTCTAATATTTTAATCTCATCAATTAAGTAATTATGTGCAATTTCATATTCAGATTTAGTACGATTATTCAATATTCTTTTTAACATTTGAGTTTCTTTTTTTAGACAATCTGTAATATTCTTTTTATTCTCTGATTGGTCATAATTACATCCCAATAGCTCAAGATACAGTGTCTCATACTCTAAATCTGTAGTATATTTATCAAGATGTTTAATAGTGTTAAAAATACTACTTTGCTTATATCTTATATTATGTGCAATTAATTGTCGAAAAGTAGGCTTGGTTCTTCCGACTTTAGGAAACAATAGTGTTTTAAGTTTTTCCTCAAAGTCCTTCTTTAAAATATTTTCACCATTAATCCTATTAATCATTTTTTTACCTCTTAGTAGGTTCCTTTCAATAGTAACTGTATTAGCATCTAGAGAAGAATTATTGCAAAGGATTAATTTAAATAATGTTTCTTTCTTAGTCAAATGGTCTTTCACCAAATGATATATATTTTTTTGATTTTCCTCATCTGTGTAAATATGTTTAGGGTTTGCATCTAGACAAAAATCTATAATCTTCAAAACAGTAGTCTTTCCTACATTGTTTCCAGTTTCATTTAGTTCATTGACGGGTGTATTATCAACAATGAAATTTAAACCTATTTGAAAATCAATTTTTCTTATCAACTTGTCATCGTTATATATCTCCAGGTTCTTTAAATACATATCTCAAGGCCCCCTTCAATTCTTATTTTAATAATACCTAAAAGGTATAGATAATCAATACATAAAATGTATAAGTTAAAACTTATTTTACCAGTTAAATTATAAGCATAGTATGATTGAACATAATCCATAGCAAGTATGTCTGGATTTTCCCATATATTTTCTAACAAAAGAGAAGTTGCATAATAAATAGAATGTTCTGGTTTTATATTATCAGGCATTAACACTCGCATCATCTCCTATCTTGTTTGGATTCTCAAATATTTTACACCTAATAAATGCATCTACAGTAAGTATTGTTACATACAAATCTAAATCTTCAATTGCAAGATTTGGATTAATTAAGTATAATTTTTCCACTATTGATTCAGTAATTTTGGTAAACAAATCGTCCGGATTCTCACATGAATCCATAAGTTTTAAATATGTTTTTTGGAACAAAAACAATATAGAATATCTGATATTATTTCCTTGTTTTTCAAGTTCTAAATACTTATTATTTATTCTATTCCCAAAATACTTAAACTCATCAATTATTCTTTTTGTAGCGTTTGACAACACATTAAAATCAATTTTTTTATCAATTTCAAATTCAGTTGTATTAAACATCGCATCATTATCATTTATAACTAGGGGTTCCTTGGATAGCAAAAGGATAATTTCACTTGTATAACTACCCATATTATTAATATTAAAACTTAGTATATTTCCTAATTCAAGTTCAACAAGATTATGTATGATGATCAGTTTCCTAATATCTAAAGAAATAATATGATTCATAATCTTTGTATAATCTAAAATATTAGAATTCTTATTAAAAATAATTCCTGCTTTAGTGTTATATTTATGTCTTTTTAAATGATTAGCATCAGCTTTTGCAATTGGCGAAAAATAGAACTCATAACCAACATATTTATTATCAACATTATCGAGTGAATCTTGTAATTTTTTTTTAGTACATGTAGAAGAAACTTGGTATATCTTTTTATTTTTATCATCAATCAGATCAATCGCCTTAGTATTTTGACTCAAGAAATTAGCATTTACTATAGCTAAATCAAAAAGTTCATTATAAAAATGAACTAGAAAGTTCTCCATGTGTATATTTTTACTTGTAAGATTCAATCTGTTATTTGTCCTAATTCTATGAGCTAAAATCGCTAATAATTCATCGATTTTATTATAGTAATTTTCTCTATTCATTTTGACCTCCCGTAAACCCCTTTACATTTATTAAAATTATACAATAAATCTAGCAAAAATGTTAGTTATTTTAAGAAAAACTCGGGCTACTCACCTATTAAATCAGTAATTAATACTCTACTATCCACATCTTCACTCCTCTTCTCCATAAGATTATCATTCCAAATCCTGATAACTTTTATTTGAGATAGATACTGAAGTCCTTTTGCTATACGAGAAAACTTATATATCTCAGTTTTTACAGAGTGAATTGTACTTTTTGATATCAGTTGGTGTTCATTCGGTACCATATCAAATTTAGATAAGTCTTTCCCTGACTCTAATAATTTTTGATACTTATTGTATAATCCTATATTTCTGAAACGTAGCAAACTAGCTATGTTCTTATACACATACTTATCATTAATGCTAGTTGCGTAATAAGGAGTTACTTTTCCATCAAAAGGATTCAAGTATAAATGATTTAAAGAATCAATGTCTACAATAAATCCATGGATTCTACCACTTCCACCAAATGATCTAACAAGTGTGGAAACCTCTTGAAGTGAACTATCAAATATATCCAAGAAGTCTTGCACAGCATTAGTGTAGACATCTAGTTTCTCATAATAATACTCTAATTCTCTTTGAGGTTTTAATTTTACTGGTGATCCACCATTCAATATACATAAACTTCCAGTTTTTATATATTTCTGAATAAAGCAATATATCTCATTCTTTTTCAGCATATATATCTTTGTACCTTTTCTTGAGTAACTAACACCCGATCCCTTACCACTATAAAAATCCTGGAACTCTTCCTTTGAAATCTCATAAATCCCATCTTTATAATCTGTAAATATATCGTAAATTCCTGAACAGTAAAGATGTTTAAATCCTAAACTCTTTTTATAGTACCCTATTTGATTATCTGCGTACACTGTTTTCTCAGCAGTGTTTACGAACTTATTTTGGTGAGTATGACCATTAACATATATCCAGTTTTTACAATACTCATCTTTGGACCAATTCTCCTTTGGAGTATGCGTTAAAACAATAACCTGATAATCATCTAATGCTGTTTTACACTTGTTATAGATGCTTTCAAATCGTTTAGTTTGTATAATATCATTATCTAAATCTGTAATTGCTTCTCGGTATAGACCCTTCAAAGCGTTATATTGTGCTGCATATCCTGTAAAAGCGATTCCTCCTAATATTGTAAGTCGACTAGATTTAACAAATTCACGAAGTTCTTCTTTCGACATTTTAAGAATCTCATTTTCGTCAAGCCTATAAACATCATAAAGCGGGTTAAAGTTACCACTATACTTATATACAACAAGTTCATTTTGGATCATATGAATATTTAGTTTATTGAGCAATCCTTTATATTTCTTAATAACACTATCTACCTTTTGACTTGAAGTATTTGCTTTCTCAGTTAAAGTTATATCCCATAGTTCATGGTTTCCTAAGACAATAAAAATATTCGCATTCGGTAATAAACTTCTAAGTTCCTCATAAAACACTTTTGAAAAAGTAAAATTATAAGTTAAGTCTCCTGAAATAAAAATATAAGGTCTAATAAACTCACTTAAATCACTAAATTCACTTATCATTTCCTTCACAAGACTCTTTATATACTTTGTTATCTCTAATTTTGATGCAAAAACTGGAAATTTCTTCAATATCTTATGATCTAGATGAATGTCACTTATATAGTATATCTTAAATACTCCATGATCATAACTAAGAAGATTTCTATTTATACTTAATTCATTTTTTGTATTTTCAACAAAAGTCAGAGGATTTATTTGCTCTGCTAGATGTGTTTGGTTTTTTACATTATCAATATAATACTTATTACTTACATTTCCCATAGTTAGTAAATCCTCCAAATCTTTTCATTCGCATAATAAATTTCTCTAAATACACCTGCATTGTCAAACTTTAAGTAACCTTTCAAAATTTGGTACTTAACAGCTTTTTGATTAACTTGGACATATTGTAATCCTGGACTTCCATTATCAACTCTTACTACATAAATTACGTCTTTCTCCTTGTTTTCATCTAGTAACTGATATATTGATTTTGGTTCTTCAGTCAAAATGTTTGGATTTAAATTTTCTATTGTTTCTTTCTCGTTCACTTCAACGGTGTCATAATCTTTTAATAAATCATTTTTGTGAGCATCCACATAATTTGATTCTGCCTTTCTATTTAAGATGAAACGTACAATCAGTATTCCTAGAGTTACAATGAAAATTATCACATAAACCCATAACGGGAATGA
Source organism: Candidatus Izimoplasma sp. HR2 (assembly GCA_000753575.1). Lineage (GTDB taxonomy): Bacteria > Bacillota_I > Bacilli_A > Izemoplasmatales > Izemoplasmataceae > JAFGXW01. The sequence continues at coordinate 7,443 of JRFF01000036.1, forward strand.
TAGTAACCAAGTGATAATCTTAATTATCATTAAATATATCGATACAAAAATAAAAACTAGAAAAATAAATATCCCCATTCTAGCCCTACCTGCATCCGCTCTAGATGTTATTAATCCTGTACCTAAAAGACTTCCTACAAGAGAGTATGCAATTACTCCAGATGCAGAAAATATTACTTGAATAACTAGCTCATCAAGAATAGCTAAACCTGATAAAGTCATGCTTCCAACTATAATTCCTAATATCCACTTATTTTCTTCAAACATAGAATGTACCGATCCTTTCAATTAACTTAAAAGAAATACTATCAAAAAGATTAACTCAATACCATAAAATAAGTATATTACAGGTCTTGTTAGCCCATAAAACAGGCCTGTTTTTTTAACTATATATCCTTTTGGTTTATCTTCTTGTCTATGAAACTCCATACTAAAATCTATATCGCTATCATCTTTAATACTATTAACTGCTTTATAGANNATTGTTACAATCAAGATGTTTTCCTCACTAATATCTGATTGTAATCCATATGCTATAAATGCAGTAAGTAAAGTTATATTCCATGACTTTATTGTGAAGCTATTCTTCGAAAATCTACCTATTACTTCCTGTATCATATTTAAATGTGTAATTTTATTCGTATTATCTTTATTATCACTCATAGTTATCCTCCTATATCCAAGTTGTTATATCAAACAAATGTGTCATAGTTTGTGATTTAGTATATGCTGTATCTATTATCTCGTTTAGATCATTACAAAACTCATTCCACCTGTACATTGATATATAAGATCCAAATTCTTTGCTTGTCGTTTCATGTCTAGATTCGTCTGTTGCATTAAACATATTTCTTCCAATTATACCAGGTAACCTTGAAGTATGTATGGTATTACCTTCATCTGTTTTAGTAATTGCATAATCATAACTTCCATTTTGATCTGGAATTACAATAGCTACAACACCATTGCGTGAACTATTTCTATTTGCTCTATTAATAACTCTTAATGAGTAACTTACTTCCCAAGGTATCCAATCACTATCTAGAATACTTGGTGAAATTAATATTACAGTTACATGAGTACTATATATTTTATCACTTAGAAGACTTCCTATAGCGGCATCATCAAGCAATGAAATATCTTTAGACTTATTAGTTTCTCCTAAGTACTTATATGAACCATTCTCAAGTTTTTTTATAAGTTTGTCTCTATATCTATTACCTTCGGGATATTTGTATGATATAAATATTCTTTTATCCATTTAATTCACCTACCTAGTTCTGTTTCTTTAAATACTCAAAAGGATATTTCCTTTTGATATTTTCAAAAATGCCATTGGCTGGTCTATATCTAGGGTATAGATCACAAAAATATTTTAGATTACTTTCAAATTTATCTTCATTCATTAGTCCTCTAGACATTAAATACATAAATGCTATACTTGGGGCTCTTGACTCCCCTTGATTACAATGAATAAAAACTTTTTTACCGTTAGCTAAAGATCTATCAATGAAATTCATAGTTAATTTCAGCATTTCCTCTGGAAAAAAATCCCACTGGCTACTACTTGGAAAATCAATAATGCATAATGAAGCTTGATTGTCATCTTCATAATAGTATCTGTCAGGCGGACATTTTCTTCCTGTATACCCTACTAAGTCTTTATGAAATGGATCTTTAGCAGCATGCACAATATTGAAGTCATCATTAATGGAATTCAAATCGTATTGGCTACCAACATAAATCTTCCCTGCATAAACATTAATCATAATTTTCCTCCTAATAAAAAGTCCTCAAAAGAGGACCTCTAATTTTTCCCCTTTTGCTTTTCCTTTATTATACCATAAGTTTGCATGTGGAACGAATATGCAATAGTTATGATAGCTCCATATAACTAGTCCTTGTTATTTTTTACATCACTTCAAATAATCTATACTGAGTTTATAATTAACTGAAGATATCATAAACACATATATTAGCATCCATAAGATTTATCCTCTAGCTCATAAAAAAGTAATTTTCAAATCACTTCTTTTTTTAGAATAATAATCACAACTTTCTAGCTAGTCTTTATATCTTAGTAACATATACTTTACCAATAATACTAAGTTCAACACCTGTCATGAGTTATTATAATCCTGTTCTTTCATCCATACTCTTACCTGAAATTCCACCATCTTTATATACATTGATTTAACATACTTAATATTTCCTCCTATTTTCATATTGTTTTTTCTTCATACTCTTTTCTCCAAATTGATATTCAAAGTTATCACTATTAAAATCAACCACATTAACACTTTCAGTTACAATAACTGTTTTATCCTTGGTATAGGTTTCTGTCTTTCTAGAAGCGTTTAATAGTTGATTCTGATGACCTTTTTGATATCGTACACGGTTATCAAAAGCAAATGGCTTTGTGATACTAGGAACATGATTATTGTGAGTATTATGTTTCTTTGGATAATACTTTTTCTTCTCCATGGAGTCTCCTTTCTAATTGTATAAAAAAGACCAATAACCGAAGTTATTGATCTATATATTTATTACTTATTCTTTATGGACATGTCTATAATATATAATTGAATATCTCTACATTTCAATCAATACCTCTACTATATAAGTTCTATGTAATTGTATTTTAATAAGTTTGAAAAGAAAAATGAAAATACTTATCATTATATATAATTAATGTGATACTACTTATACTTAATCAAATCATCAAAATAGTAATCCATTGTATTTAATTGATACTCCTCAATATTATGTTTGCTACAAAACTTGTGAATCTTATCAATATCTGAAGTGTTAAAATACGAAAAATACCAATTAACAGTATCATGAACATTATCTAAAAAGTACTGGAAATAGTAATCATCCACTGAACTAAGAGAATGACCCAGAACATATATATTTTGTACATCTTGATACAGGTCAATAAATGTATCTAGTTTTAGACAATGTTTGTATACATCTTTCTCTAAAAATTCTAAATCCTTTTCTGACAACGTTAATTGAAATTCCTTATTAAAATAAACATATGGAATCTGTTCTCCATTATCTATACTTGTCATTTTTTCTCCATGACCAATAAATAGTTCATTATCACTTTGGGTTCCATGTATATGAATTAAATCTTTATCTTCTACTCCAAATGATTTTTCTAATGTATTTGTATAATTAAAACTCACAAAAATTGATTTTTCCAAAAACGACCCTATTTGGTTCTTTGATAATAAATTTACCTCATAAATCCAATTTCTTAAATGTGTAATTAACACATCAAAAATTCTAAACAATTCATCATCTACTATATGATTAAAATAATGATTTACTCTCTCATAATCAATGTAATCAAAACCTGCAAATTCTTCCTCATAACCTTGAACATTTTCACTAACAAGAGCAGCTAATTTACCTAAATTTATATTAGCTAACCCATTTTCAAAATTTGCCCACAACTTTGTTTTATCCAAAGTAATATCTGAGAAAACCTCCTCAAAGTCCACTGCCTCTGTTAATCCACACTCAAATAAGAATTTTCGGAAATCCGAATAATTTGTTGGTAGTCCATGATATAAATCAAATCCATTTCCAGTAACTATAAGATTCATTAGTTATTCCTCACACATGTAATCTTCTCAAAAATCCAAATTATTAGTATAATTGAAGACAAAATTAATAATGGTACATTAATAATATTATATGAACCAAAAATCAAAATTAAAATTGTGGAGTATATAACTAAAGTGAAAATTTCAGTAAAAGATATCATGTTAATTGATAATGAATAACACTCAAAAATATTAAAAGTTGAAAATTCTCTCAACAAAGGTATTTTATTCAGTTCAGCTATTGCAAATTTAATTACTAAAAAAGTTGACAATATCATGATCATATTAACATCTAATTCCAAACTTTCTAGACTGAATTTATCTATTGTTAACCACATAAAATATAGTAAATAAGTCAATAAAGTAAGATTCAACATTGGAGTTGAACCTAAAATAGATTTATTTTTCTTTACTCTTTCCCAATCATGTTTGAGTAATTTTTGTAACTGAACTTTAACTTTCTCAAGTTGTGCAACTCCATCCCTATTTGGATAATTCTTCATTAAGTTCAATTTATTTACATTATTAATCAAATCAGTATCCCTTGTAGGATTTAACCTTAGTATTATAGCACCTTTGAAAGATTGTAATCTATTATAGTCCCAGTCGTCATAAATTATTTGAGTAATATCCTTTAACCAATCTCTAATATATCTTCTCCAGTTTTCCCGTTCTTGTGTTATATATCTGCTTCTATTTTTACCAGATGCTAAAATCACTGTAAATCCACCTGCGATAAATGCTGCAATTATCTCAACCATTTTTTTCTCCCTTTAAAACCCGATTTTATTCAATATTCATACATGTGTTTTCTTTTAAAAAATCCCTAAGTTGTGAATCAACTTTTAATACTTTTTCTTTAATAAATCTATTCCAATACGTTGATACCCAATATTGACAATCTTCTGGAGGATCCATTCCCATTTCTATATGATCTTGATAATCCGGTGAAGCCATATATTGTGGTGCGAAATATAACACAATTGTAAAAAGGTATGAAAATACTTTGTCAAATTCTGTGATAAAATAACTCAAAGTAGATATCGTCTCTTTTTCTAAGTATATGGGATTATGTCTTGTAATATAATACATACCATTACTGTGTGTGAAATTGTTTAAACGTTTATTTAACTTAAACAAATTACTAAATAAATTGACTTTCTTGTCTAATTTTTTTAGTTGTTTATCTTTTAGGAGGAGATTTAGCACCTTTGAACTATATAAGTTTTTCATACTATTATTAACCCAATCATATGCATTTTGAACATGATTATTCCACTTTTCAAGTTTATCAAGTGTATCGTAGTCATCAGATACTATATTTCCCAATCTTAAAAAATATACAAATAATATAAGATCATCTTTTAGCTTCCTAAATAGAGTCATTGCATCAGCCATATTAAGTACTTCAACACATTTTCTAATACTATAAATTGTATTCTTGGAATTGTTGAGAATTATTGATAAATCCATATGTTGTGTTGTCTTTATAGTATTCAGGTACTTTGAGAAAAAAATAAAAATACTATCTTCATCATCAAAAGGAATATCTTTGTATGTTTCTTTAAAAGTTGTAATCAAAACCAAAAAATTATTTACATTCACCAGCATATCTTCAATAAAATCAAAATAGTAGTCTAGTGTTTCAAGTGCAATTTGATACTCAACCTTTTTTGAGTAAAATTTTATTATGTCATTATAATGATTATATAAGCTATTATGATCCATAATATCCCTCCAAACTATAAATATTATATCACAAAAAAAGAACCTATAACAATTAAGTTATAAGCTCCAAAGTTACCATATATGTATTTTGTATTTCCTACTTCATCTATCTTATATAACTGAGAAGACTAATCCCCCTCCCCTTATAATTAGACTAGTATTAGCTGACATATGTTTTTACTATACTGTATTTCACTTTTGTTTTAGATTATGAGTTTCTTCTTTCCTACCTTTATCGGATATATCTAATTACTTAGTCGTGTCCGATTCACAAAGTTTAGGTTCTATACTGTTTTCTCTTCCGCTTTGAGTTATCGAGATCATACTCAGAGTTTAAGTAATTACTTGTTAGTGAGTTGGGAAAGAAAAATGATAAATGCATAATTACACTTCAATACCTTAATGAAATGGTACTAAAGAGAAATTTATTTTTTCCCCTGTGATTTTGTAAAATACTCTCAATGCTTCATTGTATACTCTTTCTTCAGTAACATACTGATCATCAACTAACAATACTACGTTAGCATATTGGACATACTCATAAACAAGAACACCTTTCTCGAATTCAAAATCACTAAAGTCTATTGATAAATTGAACCCAATATCACAATCGGCTAATTCTCTACAATAAGTTAAAGAAGAAACAAATTCATCAATATCAAAAACCTTCTCGTATATAATTACTGAATCCCCATCTGGATATTTATCAACATATACATATATAACTGAACTCACGAAGTTCTCTATTTCAGTATCAGTTAGAAACTGCCCATATTTAAACTGTATATCAATATCATCAGTATTGCTATAGCTACTTTTTAATTCTGATATACTCATGTGAATAGATATTTCCATAGGATCATTTGATGTTCCTATTGGAGTAGAATATTTACATCCAGAAATAATGAATATAGTAAATAATAGTACAATCATTCTTATATATTTCATTTTTTTCTTCCTTTCTATTAAAAACATAATTAACAAGGTGGGATAAATTGTGCTCTAATCCTATATTGAGTGTTTTGAGTCAAATAGTTTTCATTAACTCTTATATAGATTGTTTGTCCAGCTATGAGATAGAGCCTTTTCTTAAAATTGTTCCCTGAACCAGAATTATTATCGTAGGCAAACATACCTGTGGTTAAGTATTCTGCAACAACATCAAAGAAAAATCCTCCATACATATCTAATGTCCCTGTAGAGTAAATATCATAATATCCAGTTTCAGGTACAGTAAATTCATACCAGTGTATTTCTTCATTGTTTATAAATTGATTAGAAACATAAGTATTTACTGGTAAATTAATTGGTTCGGGCAAATATATTGTAAGTGATTCAGAATCATATGGCCCAGTACTTGGAGAATCTATATCTGTAGCTGTGATATTCCATGTAATATAATCCGTTTGGTTTTGCAATATATTTGTCCATTCAATGTCTGATAACTGATATGAAGAAACATTACCCAGAGGTTGTGTAAATATTTCAGTTCCATACTTATTATATAGGTGTAACTCAAATTGATCGTTTTGACTAGCAGTTCCATCTCCACCTTGTTTATCCCAAGCGAATAATGGACTCATGTAGTTAGATGTAGAGACTGGAGTTAAAGGTTTTGCGGCAAACCCATAATAAGTTAAAAGCTTACCAAAATCGTAATTGTATGTTGATGTTAACTCAGTCCAAAAATCATAGAAATTATCTGCCATCCCACTTCCGTCTGCATCATTCAATTTATCAAATATAATAGAATCATTAAAAGCATGCCCATCATGGGCTTCAGTATTTATATCAATTAAATCATATAACAACATCGATATGGCACCTTCTTGACCCTCACCATAAAAGTTCATCGAATATGATTCATAGTTCTTATTATAGTAGTCTTCCCCAACATTGTATACATTTGAATTGTAATCGAGAGACTCAACGCCAAGAGGTGATACAAATTTTTTCATTGATGCCATAGCGTAAAAGTCTGCAAATCCTTCTGTCAGTGCAAGTTTTGATCCATTACTTTTCCCGTAATCGTCAATTAAATCTTGCCCAAAACTATGACTATACTCTGTAAGTATTGCAGGATGAATCATATTATACTTATCGTCTACAAAATGTCCAAATTCGTGTAACAGTGTATCCCATCTATAGTATCTAGCGTTTGTCAATACGATTGTATCAGTAAGAGGAAAATAATATGATGTACTTGAATCCATAGGAAACCATACAGATAATTTACCCCAACTTTGACTTCCATCAACATAATCTAAATATTTAAAGCCACTTATTGCAGCTTGATGTAAATGCATTGCTGATGTTCTATCATGATATTGACCCCATGTGAACTTGATATCCTGAACTACTTCTGCACCATTTGGTACATTACCGAAATAAACAAATTTATGATTATATGCCACGTTAGCTTGTTGTTGTGCTGACTCAAATGGATTGTAAATCGCAAAATCTCCGTTTTCAAATACGACTTTCACATATATATCATATCCATCTTCTCCCCACGCTGTTTCATTTGCGAATGTTGAAGAATAGTCACCATTAGAATTAGTATATAAAGTTTCTAATTTTTTATCAAATATTACCTCAGCATCATATATTTCAATTTTGATACCTTGTGCAGGATGAGAATTTCCATTTTCATCTTCAAATTCAATTTTTCCCTTAACTCTAATACTGTCTCCACTCAATACATTATAGTTCAATTCTTCGTAAACAATGAAATCAGAACCATAAACAAAAGAGTACAAATCATCTTCAGTCATAACACCATCTTCAACCATTTCCTGAAAATAAACGTACTTAGCAGCACTTAGGGATACAGTACTAATATAATCGAAAGATTCTGTAGAATAAATGAATACTCTTATTTCTCCTTCTTTCTTGCTAGATTTGTACTTTAATTTAATTACATTTTCCCCAGTATCTTTAATCTTAAATTTTAATTTGTAATCATCTTTTATTTTTTTAGTTTTCTCAGATTCAATATCTACTTCATCATCTGCATCGACTTTCAATTCAACCTCTTCAAAAATATTAAATACTTCTGTTCTCTTTAACTCTAACTTTACAGAACTACCATGTGGAACTTTCATGTTATAAACATCAAAATGATAGATCTCATTTGAATCAAGATTATAACTTATTCCACCTTCATTATTATCACTGTTTTGATTGGCATATATTGATTCCATTGTTGTAATAGCCAAGAGTAAACAAAGTAAACTAATAATTATAATTTTTTTCATTTTAACTTATCCTCCATATTTTATTTATCAAACAGAAATTCTTCTATCAAAACCAATCAATAATCAATCAAAAAATCACTCCCCCTGTTGTAAAAAGTTTATGAAATATTTATTTGTATCTATACATTAGCAATACTGTACTAATTAAGCATTTTTTTATAAAACTTGCTATATCATCTAATACTCTATTGGATATTCTTCATTTATTAAAAGTACTTTAACCGAATTTAAGAAGTAATAATCCTCTCATAAATATTGTACAATTAAGTAAAATAAATATAGTCTGCCTTTCATTAAAAAAACATTATTATACCTTGATTAAACTATATGAAAGAATTCAACTCATCAAGGAAGATTGCAAATCAGCATTTAAAAAGTAACCTTTTAAAAATGCTAATCAATTTAAGTTCTTATAAAACCATTAACCCTCAGGTTGACTTAATAGAAGAGCAAATTTATCTTTTTCCTCAAATTCTATACGCATTATTTCAGTAAAACTATATTTATCTCCAAACCTATTCGCAACTTTTATAATGTCAGGGTTAGTAACATTACGTTTACTCTTTAACTCGCAATACTCACTAAGTTTATGAAGAATATTTGGTTTATTCTTTCCAACATTATGAACTAAGCATAATGCCAAATATACGAGGTGTCTTCGATAGATACACATATCTTTGTCAACATTACCTGGGTTAATATGCTTTATAATTATATTTACCATGCACTCTCCACCACAATAATATTGAGCAAAGCAACTAGCACATTCATCTCCTGCTTCAAAAGTAGATAGAATACCTTGAATTCTATCATGATTGATACCATTTTCAATATCCCCTATTTCCAACTCTTTAATATTAACCGCTGCTGGACACACATATATTTTCCCATCAGTTGCAAGAGAATATCTTCCCAAACCAGCATCACACCTTCTATTAACACGAATATTCAAAATTGCTCTATAAAGAAACTTTGCGAAATAATCATCTCCATCAAGTAATGCAATGAAGTAAGAAAGCTTATCATTGTAAGCCTCTTTCAATAGAAAATTATATAAATCATTATATATTTTTTTAATTTTATTAATTGTATATGAATTAATACCGATTTCTCTATCATCTGATCTAACAGGTTTTATACTAATTGTTGGAAAAAACTTATATAAGTATTTTAAGTCTTTTACAATATCTGTTGTTTTTCCAGTAAGTGTATATGCAGCACCAAGAAAACCACGTTCCTTTATCTTTTTAATGTTTTTAATTATTTTTCTATGAACTGGTTTCCCACTAAAATCTACACGATGTGATGTTGTCTTTGAAGAACTATCAACACTTACACCAAAAATAATTCCTTTACTTTGTAATAATTCAACCATCTCAGATGATAGTAAAGTACCATTTGTCGCAATCATAACTGTAATTTCTTTTAAAATTTCATCTCTTTTGATTTTACAATATTCATTTATTTGTAATAGCAAATCCAAGTTCAATAATGGTTCTCCAGATCCAGAAAGATCTACAATAAACTTATTACCGTTAGGGAATTTTTCAATAACTAGATCTATAAATTTCTTACTCTCTGCAAATGAGATTGAGTTATCTTTATTATCATCACGAAAACAATAAGAGCAATTAAGATTACATTTGCTCGAAATATGAATACTAATAAATATTGTTCCATAAATATCTTTAGAATATGCTGTAACAGGGTGAAATTCTATTTTGTTTTTAAAATCATTCATATCTGTAATCTTGTTTAAAATATTTCCATTATTAAAGTCCTTTTTTGATATAAGTGTTGAATTTCCATTTTGTTTACTAATCAATAAAACTGTTGATTCACCATGTACATAATATGCATCTCTCATATTACAAACCCCCAAATTATGTGTATCCTAAAATTTACAACTTCACTAATTTAATTTAAAATATTATTATTATTCAATTTGGCTATATATTTTAATAAATAAATCCATAGCTATTATTTGACAAGACACATCAAAGAACTAGATCTAAGTTAATATCTACTCATAAAAAAATACACTTCGGGATAAACTCCTAACAGTGTATTGTAATATCCCTGTTTATAATTATATAATTATGTGAGTGAATAATCAAGATGGAATTCAATAATCATAATATTTCCAACTTATGACTACTCTGAGACTTTGACGATTAAAAAGAAGTTAAACATAAATATATTCAAAGTCTCTTTCTTATGAGTGCAACTAATAAATTATGTAGTATTTAAGAAGAATAGTACCAAATAAGCTATATTCCGTATTCTTTTAGGTCATTTGTGATATGGCTCGTCATATCATACCCTAAATGAACTAAATATTTGTTTATGTTTAAGCATTAACAGTAAAGAGCTATATTACTTCAATGTTTATTATTTGCAAAGCAGAAACAAAAGAATCACCAACAAATATAAGTTTATTATATATATCAGTCCTTGATATTATTCCTTTTATTTCATAAATCGCACCATCTCTAAAATACTTAATTAAGACTTCATTTTTAAATAAATATGCTACTTCTAGCTTATAGTTTAGTTCAGATTGTTGATCAATACTTAAAATTGGCATTACTTTTTTAGTTCTGCCATTTAATAAATCTACAATATGGTCTCCTTGTTCTAATAAAGCATTAAATGGCATCCATTTTATCATCTTACGGTCATGATATATATAACTAGGCATTATGTCCACCTACCATCTTGTTACGTGCTTGCACAGTTGAAGAACTGAGTAAACTAGAAGCACGTAATACTGTATTTTTACCATATCTAAACTTAATATTATCAATTGATGACTGGATTTTATGTTCGGTAATAACTTTATTCATATCTTTAAATAGATTTAACTGAATATAATATTCTTCTACTAAATTAGTAGTACGTATTGTTACTTTCCTAATAGGTGAACCATCATAAAAAGTATCAAACAACTCCATACATGAATTGTATATCTCTGCTTCATTGTTAGTAGGAAAAGTTAAAGTTAACTGTCTGTTAAAGCCACCTTTAGTGTCTTTAGAATAAGATATTCCTAAGTTAATTGTATAAGCTTTTTTCTTTCCTTCTCTTAATCTTTTAGTAACTGTATCAGTCATTTCTAAAATAATTTGAGCAACGTCATCACCATAATAATCATGGAATAGTGTTTGTCCCATTCCATAGCTTTTGTTTACTGGTTTATAGGCTAATTTTTCACTAATAATAGACATATCAATTCCATGACTATGATAATAGAGTTCAGCACCCATTATTCCATAAAACTTTACAAGTCTTTCTAAAGGATAATGTGCTAAGTCTCCTACTGTGTGAATTCCTAGTCTATTTAGATTACGTTCCATATTAATTCCAATACCCCACATTTTAGATAATGGAGTAATAGGCCATAGCTTATAAGGTATATCAGAGTAGTCCCAGTTAGCAATAAATGTAGGTGACTTTTTACTTTCAATATCAAGAGCAAGTTTACTCATTAACATGTTGGGTCCTATTCCACAAGTTGCTGGTATTTTGGTAGAGAGTAAGATGTCTTTAAGAATCATCTCGGCTATCTCTTCAGCTGTTTTTTGATAGTAACTAGTATAACTGGTCAAATCAAGAAAGACCTCATCTACTGAATAAATATGCATATCTTCAAACGATACATACTTTAGGTAAATTTCAAGAATTCTTGTTGAAAATTCTAAGTACTTCTGCATTCTTGGTTTTGCGAAGATAATTGAAGGGTCATTAGGTAACTCATAAACTCTACATCTCCCTTTAACACCTCTTAATTTCAAGTAAGGAGTAACTGCAAGTACAACACTTCCATTTGAACGTGTTCTATCTGCGACTACTAAAGGTGTAGTAAATGGATTAAGACCTCTTAAAGCGCATTCTACAGATGCGTAAAAGCTTTTTAAATCTATGCATATAATTTCTCTATGTAGTTTTAATTCTTCCATTTATGACACCTCCTTCTTGATAATATATTTTAATTATATACATAAAATCATCAATTTTCAAGATGCCTAAAATTACAAAAACACCACTAAAGCTAGTAGTGTTTACGTTAATTACTTATTAAAAAAAATTATAAAAAAAGCAACTTTTTCAAGTTGCTTATTTTCGGTATATATTGAAATATTGCATAACACCTGGGTGGTCACAATTAAGTCCTGTATTATAAGATAAATTAGTAAAGACCTTACTAAGGTCAATATCTTCATCTTCTAAGACATACTGTCCAACACTATCAATCATTTCAGTTGCGAAAGTAACTGCTTGGTCATATAACTCCATTACTGAATAGTTATATTCTTCATTAGTTACTGGATGATACCAAGTATGTTTTTCTTTATTTAAAAAATCATATTTTTCGATGTGATTGAACATTGACATATCTTGGAAGAACATATCGTGTTTTTTATTAATTAAATCTATAAATTTGAAAATTAGTTTTTTAATACCTCTTTTATCTTTTATAAATCTTTTAATATTTTTTCTCATTTCAACTGTACTTATTGAATACATAACCCCACCATTATCTTTATCATATACTTCCTTTAAGACATGGTCCCATATTTTCATAATTTCAGGTGACGGAGAACGAAGTGGAAAATATTTAGTATTTAAATTCATCTTACGAGGTTTAATACCTGTATCTTCTTCTATTAGTACTGCGTCAATTGATCTTTCAAACTTAAGATGAAGTCCTCTCCATTCATGAGTTCTTTTATCATCTTTTTTATATACCCCTACATGATTGTATACGTAAGGATGAATTTTAACATCAAGTGCATAATGACAAATGAATCCTACTAAAAATGAATAACTGTCTGCAGTTAAATTCTCTTTAACGTAATTTGTCATAATCTTAAGTAGTAAATCAGTATCTTTACGATGCATTGCATCAGCATATTTACGGTATTCAGGGTGATCTTTACTAAAGAAATTGTAGTAAAGAGGATCTGGACCTTGTGCTGCATTTGATACTATTTTTTTATTAAAAGCGTATTCAATATTTTTTATAACATCTTCTGCCATACGGCTATGCATATATATATCTGCCACAACTAATCCCTCTATTCTACATTATCCAAATATTCTTTAAAATATTTAGGTAACTCTGCTTCAAATTCCATATATTCTGAAGTAATAGGATGATCAAATCCTAAAACTCTAGCGTGTAAAAATTGTCCATGCGTTGTATCAGTTTTTCTAGTTCCATATTTAGGATCACCAACAAGTGGATATCCAATATATTTTAAATGAACTCTGATTTGATGTGTTCTCCCAGTTTCAAGTACACATTCAATTAATGTTTGTTTAGTAAATCTTTCAATAACAGTAAAGTTAGTAACTGCTTCTTTACCATTTTCAACACAAGCCATCTTTTGTCTATTTCTTGGATCTCTACCAATAGGTGCATTAATTCTACCTCTATTATGAGGTATTACACCTTCAACAAGCGCTGTATATTTTCTAGTAACAGTTTTAAGTCTTAACTGTTCACCTAAGTTTTCTACTGCTTTTTCAGATTTTGCGACTACAAGTAATCCACTAGTCTCTTTATCAATTCTATGAACGATACCAGGTCTAATTTCACCTTTAATAGCTTTTAAATCTTTAATATGATAAAGCAAAGCATTAACTAGCGTTCCATCCCAGTTACCTGCTCCTGGATGAACTACCATATTATAATCTTTGTTAACAACAAGTAAATCATCATCTTGATAAACAATTTCTAAAGGAAGATTTTCAGGTTTTAAATCAATAATTCTTTCTTCCATTTCTTCAACTGTGATTAAATCTCCAGTCTTAACTTTATAATTCGCTTTAGTAGATACTTCGTTTACTAAAACAAAGTCTTCTTTAATCATAGCTTGAACTTTACTTCTCGATACTTCTAAGATTTCACTTAAAAACTTATCAATTCTCTCAAAGTTATTTACGGCTTCTATTTTTATTTCTTGCATTTATTAAGTCCTCCTTTAAAATGTCAAACGCAAAGATAGTAACACCCACAACAAGGGCTATATCTGCGACATTAAATGTTGGGAAATCGTACCCAAATATATAAAAATCTAAAAAGTCTACAACGTATCCAAATAATAGACGATCAATAAAATTACCAATTGCTCCTGCAATTAATAAAACTATTGAAAAAGAATATAATTTTTTATTATCAAAATCAGCTTCTTTAATTAAATAATAAAACAACCCAAAAGCAAGAGCTGTGATAAGGAAGAAAATAAACATTTCTCCACCAAGTATTCCCCAAGCTCCTCCATCGTTACGATGTGATGAGATATAAAAGAAATCTTTTATCACTTCAATACTTTCAAACTGATTCATAGTGTTAGCTATAAGCTGTTTAGTAATTTGATCAAGTATAACTATTAAAGTTACACTAGCCAATATAATATAGTGTTTCTTTTTCATAAAAATGCACCTCTTTTAAATGTAATACAAATATATTAAATATCCAACTACAAAAGTAACCGATATATCAATAACTGAGATTAATACTAATATATTATATAAAATTTTATAATTAATTTCCAATGCTTTGTTTTGATAATTTATTAATGTTTCAATAATCACTTTATTAGCAAAAAAACTTATTGAAATAACTATTATATAAAGCACCAGCAACAAGTATAACAAGTATGGAACATAAAGTACAATAATATTCACAAATAATAATACAAATAATCCACTAGGTACTATAAAGAATATAAACCCAGTTAAAAAACTTTTTACTATTTCAGAAACAGCATAGTAATTCCTTAATCTAATAATGTTTTTTTCTTTATTCATTATTATCACCATCCTCATAATTTAAAAGATAGTTAAGAGCGTCATCAAATGTATTAACTCCAACAATAATCATATCAGTATTTAAGGTATTATAAACTTCCATTGCATCATCATAATTCCCACTCGCAAACGGAACAAAAAAGATATCAATATTATTCATATCAGATGTATAAATCTTTTGCTCAATACTACCAATACCACCAACAGTTCCATCGATATTAATAGTCCCAGTTCCACCAATTTTTAAGCCGTGAGTTAAATCAAAATCAGATAACTGATTATAGATATAAAGTGCTTGAATAAGACCACCACTTGGCCCAGATGTAAGAGAATCAATAAGTTTATATTCAACTTCAGTACTTATTATATTAGAGAAGTTACTAATAGAGATTCCAACACTACACAGTTCATCAGTTACTTGATTTTTAGTAACTGTGAAATCCAGTATTTCGTCATCTCTTAAGATAGTAAATACTACAGTGTCTAAACACTGTATTTCACTAACATTAATTGATACTCCATCTCGTTTAATATCTACAATCTTATCTCCAATTTCTAACGTATCTTCATCTAAATAATTCCAAGTTAGATACACTGTTAAATACGTTTCATATTCTATTTGGTAATCAGTATTTTCAATACCAATTATTAAACTAGTATAAAGTGAATCATCCTTCATTAAATAACTCATAATCTTTAAATCACTAACTATTAAATTATCATAATATTCAGGAAATTCTGTAACAAATACTTTCCTTTCAGCACTACCAATTAAGTACTGAAGATACGTAATTCCTTTTAAAGATATAATACTTGTAGTATGAAATGATCCTATAGCTTCATAGTCGCTATTTACTACAATGAACTGATTTACATTATCATTATACCCAGGAGCTGATAGGTTATATTCAACCTTAAAAATACTTATAAACATAAGTGGTATAAAGAATAATAAAAAAACTATAATCAGTTTTTTATATTTTAAAAATGATTGTTTCATTATTTAACTGAAACTTCAATCATTTCCATTTGTCTATAAATAATTTTTGCACTGTTAAACATCTTTCTAGAAGCAATAAATGCTAATTCATCATGATATTTATCTTCTAAATATACTACTTCCTTTATTCCACTTTGAATGATTAACTTAGCACATTCATTACATGGAAATAAAGTAACATATAATGTTGAATTATCTAAACTAACAGTAGAATTCAATATAGCATTAGGTTCAGCATGTACAACATAAGGATATTTAGAATCTAAAAAGTCATCACCATTTTTCCAAGGAAACACATCATCTTCTACTCCATAAGGAAACCCATTATATCCTATTCCTACAATTCTTTTTTTATCATTTACAATACAAGCTCCAACTTGAGTTGAAGGATCTTTAGAACGCATTGCGCTTAGTAATGCAACACCCATAAAGTATTTATCCCAAGAAATATAATCAGTTCTCTTCATCTTATTTTCCTCCTTGTGCTGTATATTCATTACTAATCCTACTAGCTAACTTACAGTTATTGTAAACTAAAGCAATGTTTGATTTTAAAGAATCTCCTTTTGTTAATTCAACAATCTTACCTAGTAAATAAGGAGTTTGTTCTTTACCAATAATTCCTAACTTATCCATTTCAATTATCGCATCATCAATTACTTTACCAATTACTTCATTATTCATTGAGAATTCTAAAGGAATCGGATTAGTTACTAAAACCCCACCATTTAAATTAAGATCGTATTTAGTTTTTAAGACGTTTGCTATTTCACGAGGTGTATCTATTTTGAAGTTAACATCAAATTTAGATACTCTACTATAAAAAGCAGGTAACATCTTAGTTTGATATCCAATAACAGGGACACCTTTAGTTTCTAAGTATTCTAATGTTAAACCTAAATCTAAAATAGATTTAACTCCAGCACATACTACTAAAACATTAGTAATTGCCAGTTCTTCAAGGTCAGCTGAGATATCAAAACTAGTTTCAGCTCCTCTATGAACCCCACCAACTCCACCTGTCGCAAACACTTTAATTCCAGCTAAACTTGATATATACATAGTAGCTGACACTGTAGTTGCTCCATCAATTTTATTAGCTACATTATAAGCTATATCTCTTCTTGATGTTTTCATGATACCTGTTCCTGTTTTACCTAGGTAATCAAGTTCTTCACTTGATAGTCCTATTTTTAACTTACCGTTTAAAATAGCTATAGTCGCAGGTATACTACCATTTTCTCTTACTATTTCTTCACAACGAATTGCTGTTTCAACATTTTTAGGATATGGCATTCCATGTGATATTATTGTTGATTCTAATGCTACTATTGGTAATCCAATATCAATTGCATTTTGTACTTCTTTACTATATTCTATATAATTTTTCATAGTTTATTCACCTCTTCTATATTTAAAAGTTCACTAGTTGAGTTATTTGAAGATAACGTAATATAAGCTACCTTAACCGCGAACTTAAGTTTTTCCATATCAGTTACACCTTTTAGCATCCCGTGAACATATCCACTAAGAAATGCATCACCTGCCCCTGTTGCATTAATGATATTATCATGTTTAAGTGGTGTAATTACTTCTCTCTTCTCTTTTTTACTTAAAATAACGTCTTTATCTTGATTTGTAATTAAAAGCGTATTGGCGCCTTTTAAATGAAGTTCATTAATTTGATTTATAACCTCAGTTTCCATTGTTAATTCATTTAATTCAATTTGATTTAACTTAAGTACTGATATATAACTTAAATGATTTTTAAGTTTAACAACTTTATGAGCTGAGACAGCATCCATTACTATTGTTTTATCTTGATATGTACTAAGTAAATAATGAAGTGTTTCTTCACTTAAATTATTATCAATAACAATCACATCAAACTTATTAATAAATTCCTTCTTAGTTTCAAAGAATTCTTTATTTAAATTATTAGTAATCTCCATATCATTTAACCCAATAAAGAGATCATTATCTTTATCCATAACACCTAAATAGACACTATTGGATTCATTTTTAAGCTTTAATGATTCAGATAGATTAACACCCATTTCCTCTAAACTACTGTATGCACTACGAGAAAAGTAATCATCCCCAAAGACAGTAATGAAATGGACATTATTTTCAAGTCTTTGTACATTTTCAACAATATTTCTACCTACACCACCAAAAGCTATGTGAATCTTAGCTAGGTTAGAATCATGAAGACTGTAGTCACTATTAGACTTTGCGAATATATCAATATTCTGAGCACCTATTATTAAAACATCACTCATATAACTCACCTACTTTATATTTTTATAACTTTCTAAATCGACATGGCAGTAGCCATGTTTATTTTTATTTAAATAATCTTGATGATACTCTTCAGCAATAAAGAATTCAAGATTGGTTTTTAGTTCAATAACAATAGCTTTTTGATATTCATTTTGTCTAATGTTTATATAGCTATGAATAAAATCAAGCATCTCAGCACTATAGTTATAAATACCAGTACGATACTGAATACCTTTATCATTACCTTGTTTATTAATTAATGTTGGATCAATGATATTAAATAGATGATCTAGTAATTTCTTAAATGAAATTATATCTTCATCAAATCTAATATATACAGCCTCAGCGTGGCCACTAGCGTTACAAACTTCTTCATAACTAGTCTGTCCTTCACCAGCAATGTATCCAACCTCTGTGTTAGTTACACCCTCTAACTGTTTAAAATAAGCTTCTACTCCCCAAAAACATCCACCTGCGAATACGATTGATTTCATACGTTTGTCCTCCAATATAATTTCTTTTATTAAAGCCGTTTTACTATCAGTATATAATTCTCTATCAATGTTATTGTTCTTAATTAATTTTCAAAATTTATATTATAGTTCTTTAACTCTTAGTAGTTTACTCAATGATTTGATTCACTATATAACTAGCCATTATAATCCCCGCAGTTGCAGGTACAAAGCTATTTGATGAAGGATTACTTACTTCGTTATCTACTTTAAATGGAACTTCCTTCGAATAGACAACTGGGACTTTACCATTTATTCTTAAGCTTCTTAATTTCTTTCTAATTACTTTCGCAATAGGATCATAACTAGTTTTAGATATTTCACTTATTTCAATTAATTCAGGATGAAGTTTATTTCCCATTCCCATGGATGAAATAATTGGAATATTATTACTTAGTGCTTCTTTTATAATGTCAATTTTAAATGTGACAGTATCAATTGCGTCACATATAAAATCTAATTTATGGTTTAATATTTTAGATTTCGTATCTAGGTTATAAAACTCATGATACGTCGTTATCTTTAAATCAGGGTTAATATCTAATAATCTTTCTTTCATCACTTCTACTTTAGGTTTCCCTACAGTACTACTTAACGCAATTATTTGACGGTTAACATTTGTTAAATCAACAACACTTTTATCAACTATAATTAATTCACCTATACCACTTCTTGCGAGTGTTTCACAAGCGTGTCCACCAACTCCACCTATACCTAATACTAAAACTGTGCTATTAGATAGCAACTTAAATTTAGTGTTTCCAATTTGTTCAATTGTTCTTTTAAATCTCATAATTGTGTCCTCTTAGAAAAATGACTACCAAGGCAGCCATTATCTTTTCAATAAGTTTATGTTAAAGTATTTTTGACCTACTGCGTACAGTAAGAGATAAGTAATTAAGAATAATGGAATAATAATATGTGGGACATAAATCTCTTTTCCACCTAAGTAAATAAAGAGTATCCCTATGCCAAGTATTCCAAAAGCCGAAATAATAATTAGCCATAGGAATTCTTTAGAATACGATGGCTTTAATCTTCTTTGAAAATGATCTCTAGTTATTAAAATAAATGTTAGTCCAACTATAAAAGTTAATGCTGCTATTATATCCGCAACTAAAATAATTCTATTTGCGCTAGTGACTAAATGAAGATCAAATATATAAGCAAAAACAACTAGTATTGGCACTAATAATATACTAAATGAATTAAATAGAATCAGGTTTATTTGGAATAAGTTATAAACTTTTTTTCTTTTCATTATGCTTTAGTTGCGGCAGGTGGTGCATTGCCCTCATTGATTTTAAGTAATTCTTTTTTCTCTTTATAGAATTCAATTAAAACTCTAATTGTAGCTGCAATAGGCGAAGCGAATATTACACCTAATGTTCCAAATAAACTTCCGAAGAATAAAATTGATACGATAATTATTAATGGGTGAATCGATAGTTGTCTACCCATAATGATTGGTTGGAATATATTCCCTTCAATAAATTGAAGTCCAACATTAACACCAACAACAAATAATGGATTTACCCCTCCTGGTTGATCTCTAGTGATTACTGTGTAAATTACAACAGGAATCATCGCGATAATTGCACCAAAGTAAGGAATAATGTTAGTTACACCAACAATTAATCCAAAGATAAAGAAATATTTTAATCCAATTAATTTATAAATAATTGTAGCTACAGTACCAATTGCAACCATTAAGAATAATTGCCCTCGTACATAAGCTCCAACTGTTTGATTTAAACGTGATCCAAGTTCACTTGTTCCTTTTTCATATTTAGTAGGAATTATTGAACGTAATGAATCATTTACTAGTTCATAATCTAATAAGTAGAACAGTAATAAGATTGGTAAGATGAAGATAATTGTAATAATACTAAGCATTGTACTAGAAACTCTTGATGATAAATTATCAGCAGCATCAGCAATAGTTGTTTCAACTAACCCTGAATCGTTAATAGTATCCGCTAACCAATCATAAACTTCTTGTCCAAAAATAAAATTAGTTTTGAAGTCACCTTTGAAGTAATCAGAGATCGCGTCATAATCGCCTCCTGGTTCAAAGAACTCAGCTACTTGATCTAAAACAAATGGAGTAATGTAGTAAAACATAAGTCCAATAACTACAGCTGTTCCGATGTAAACAACAGTAACACTAAGACCACGTGGTCCTACTCCTCTTCGTTCTAGTAATTTGATTATTGGATATATAACAAGTGATATTAACCAAGCCAATGCAACAGGTACTAATACTGATCCAATAGCACCTAATATTTTACTCCAAACAGAACTAAATTGACTTGCCATATATAAAACAGCTAAAAATAATAGAATAATACCTAATACTTTTAGGGCCTTGTTTAATGTTTTATCGCTAAGTAGTTTATTTTTTTCATCCATCTTCTCACGTCCTTCAACTCATTTAATTATATCATAAATATTATATATATAAAATTATTTAGTAGTTTTAATAGATAATTCATTTAATTGTTCACTCGCAACTCTACTTGGCGCAGAAGTTAATAAACACTGTGCACTATTCGTTTTCGGGAATGCGACAACATCTCTAATATTTTCTGTGTGTACTAAT
Source organism: Candidatus Izimoplasma sp. HR2 (assembly GCA_000753575.1). Lineage (GTDB taxonomy): Bacteria > Bacillota_I > Bacilli_A > Izemoplasmatales > Izemoplasmataceae > JAFGXW01. Next base: position 29,255 of record JRFF01000036.1, read on the forward strand.
AACATGATTAATCTGTCTAGTCCAAAGGCAATTCCACCGTGAGGAGGAGTTCCATATTTAAGAGCATCAAGCAAGAAACCAAATTTTGCTTGTTGTTCTTCTTTACTAATTCCTAAGATATCAAATACTTGATTTTGAACAGCTTCTTTATGAATTCTAATACTTCCTCCACCAAGCTCTTGTCCCTGAACTACAAGGTCATAGCAATAAGCAATTGCTTTAGAAGGATCAGTTTCTAATAATTCAACATCTTCATCTTTAACCATTGTGAAAGGATGATGAAGACTGAAATATCTACTATGTTCTTCTTTATATTCAAACATTGGCCAATCAACTACCCATATAAAATCATAATCTTCATTACTATATAGTTTTTGTTCTTTAGCAATGTGATTTCTTAAATTACCTAGTGATTGATTAACAATGCTTTCTTTATCACTAACTATTAATAGTAAATCTCCATTTTCCATTTTAGCTTGTTCAATTATTTTCGCTTGTTGTTCTTCATTTAAAAACTTAATGATTCCTCCACCTAAAACTCCATCATTAAGTTTTAAGAAAGCAAGTCCACGAGCTCTGAATTTTTTAACAAAATCAGTTAGTTTATCAATACCTTTTCTACTGTATAAATTAGCTCCATTTTTAACAGTAATAGACTTAACTATTCCACCATTATCAATGTTTGAAGTAAATACTCCAAAGCTAGTCGTACTAGCAAGTTCAGTAATATTAGTTAGATGCATATCGAATCTAGTATCTGGCTTATCTACACCGTATTTATCCATAGCTTCTTTATAAGTAATTATTGGGAAAGCATCAGTTAAATCTACATTTTTTACTTTCTTCATAACATGTTTAATCATTCTTTCACTTATATCTAAAATCTCATCTTGACCCATAAAACTAGTCTCAATATCAATTTGTGTAAATTCAGGTTGTCTATCACTTCTTAAATCTTCATCTCTAAAGCACTTAGCAATTTGATAATATCTTTCAAATCCAGATACCATTAATAACTGTTTAAAGATTTGAGGTGATTGAGGTAAAGCATAAAACTCTCCACCATTTATTCTTGAAGGTACTAAATAATCACGTGCACCTTCAGGAGTACTTTTAGTTAAAATAGGTGTTTCAAATTCAATAAATGCTTCATTATTTAAGAATTCACGAACAGCAGTTGTTGCTTGATGTCTTACTAAAAACGTATTTTGCATCACTGGTCTTCTTAAATCTAAGTATCTATATTTTAGTCTTACTTCTTCTAAAGCATCAGTTTCATCTGCAATAATTAGCGGTGTAGTTACAGCGTCATTCAAGATATTCATCTCAGATACTTCTACTTCAATATCACCTGTAGGTATATTCTTATTTTTCGAAGCTCTTTCAATTACTTTACCAGTTACTTCTAAAACATATTCATTTTTAATTTCTAATGTTTTAGCATATAAAGGTGAATCAGGATTAAAAGCTAGTTGTGTGATTCCATGGATATCACGAAGATCAATAAATACTAATCCTCCTAAGTCTCTTTTTTTGGAAACCCACCCTTTTAATACAACACTTTGTCCAATATTATTTATATTTAATTCTCCGTTATTATTAGTTCTTTTCATCTTTCTATTCTCCTTTATTAGCAACTACAAGCTCCTGATTCGTTTTCACAATCTTCATCACAATCATGTTCTTCTTGTGCTGGATTCATTAATTCTGTGATTATATGATTGTATAACTTATGTTTATTTATTCTTACTTCTTGTTTAGTAAGTTGATCTTTAATATTAATCATTTCTTCTTCTTTTTCTTTTTCACCGTAAATCGCGATAAATCTAGCATTTAAAAAATCTGCTTGTTTAAATTTACCTTTCATTGCTTTATCTAAAAAGTCAATATCACTTGATAATCCACCAAGACGACATCTATTTAATATAGCCATTCCATCTTCTTTTTGTTCTTCTCCGAGGATCATTAAATATAAATGTACGAACTTAGGATCTCCTTCAAAGTTGATGCTTTCAAGAGCAAACATTAATCTTTCAAGTCCAAATGAGAAACCAACACCAGGCACGTCAGGTCCACCTAAACTTTTAACTAAATTGTTATATCTTCCACCACCACATATTGTGTTTTGAGCTCCTAGAGTTTCTAAGTTAGCATTAACTTCAAATACAGTATGAGTATAATAGTCAAATCCTCTAACAAGATTTTTGTCTACTATATATTTAATCCCCATACTATTTAAATATTTAACAACTCCATCAAAATGTTGTTTTGATGTTTCATTTAAATAATCAATAGGCTTAGGTGCATTTTTAAGCAATTCAGTATCTTTGTCAACTTTACAATCTAAGATACGTAAAGGATTTTTAATATATCTAGTTTGACAGTCTTTACATAAAGTAGTTATATCTTTTTTTAAATATTTAACAAGTGCTTCTTTATGTAGAGCTTTTGATTCTTCATCACCTATTGTATTAATATGAACTTCAACATCATCAATTTTCAGTGCTTTTAAAACACTAACTGCATAGCTAATAATTTCTGCATCAAGCATTGGACTATTACTACCAAAAGCTTCAGCTCCAAACTGTACAAACTGACGATATCTTCCCTTTTGAGGACGTTCATATCTAAACATATTTCCAATATAATAAAGTTTCTGTACAGGCACTTTATCAGCATATAATTTATTCTCAATATAACTACGAACTACTCCAGCAGTTCCTTCAGGACGTAAAGTATTTTTACGTTTACCTCGATCAATGAAATCATAAGTTTCTTTAGATACTACATCGGTATCTTCACCAACACCTCTATGGAATAACTCTGTATTCTCAAAGATTGGTGTTCTTATTTCACTATAGTTATATAACTTACTTACATTTCTTATTGTTCTTTCTAGACTTTGCCATTTACCTGTTTCACTTGGTAGTAAATCGTAAGTCCCTTTCATCTTTTGAAACATCAAATCACTCCTTTATAATAAAAAAATCGCCCTAAATCTAAGGGCGAAATATATCCGCGGTACCACCTTAGTTCCTAGTACAACTAGGCCCTCATACTCGTAACGTGAGTAGTCGTCTTTTTCTACTATTTTCAAAAAAGCCCTCAAAAGTGTCTTCGTTAACTCTTAATGTAGATACTTTCACCAGTTGTATCTTTCTCTTTCCATTAGTTTTTTAACTACTTTTCTTTATCATTGGTTTACATTGTTGATTATACAGTTAAATGCCCTCATAGTCAACTTTAAAAGCTTGTTTAAATTCTTTAACCCAAGTTACTTTACCACCAAAATAATCTTCTTTTGTAATTGATGCAACTCCTTCATCAATTATTTTACCATCATAGTTTTTAAATTTGTTTCTTAAAATTCCTTCAAAAGTAAACTCTAATTTCTCACAAACCCTTTTACTACGCTCATTAAACAGGAAATATCCATAAGCTAATCTACTAAGATGTAAAATCTCAAATCCATAAATTATTACAGCTTTTGCTGCTTCAGTCATTATACCTTTATTCCAATAATTTGGACTAAGCACAAACCCAATTTCAGCTTTATACTCTTTATATGTATGAATCTCAATAGTACCAACCATTTTATTATGTTCTTTATAATGGATAGCATAAATACCTGGTTGTCCATATTCACGTTTCTTTATAGCGTATTTTATGAATTCATCAGTTTCATCTGTTGAAACGTGAGGTTTCCATCCAGCATTAGGTCCAACAAGTGGACTTGATGCATATTCAAAAATATCATCAATATCTAACAATGATATTTCTTTTAATATTAGTCTTTTTGTTTCTAGTCTTGGTAATAATAATTTATTCATAATTTTACTCCTTTTTAAGCATTACCCATTTATCAACATCTTTAAATCCAAGTCTCTTATAAATGTTTCCTGCCTTAGGATTATCGTAAAATAAACATAAATATTTATTCTTTTCATCAAAATATTCTCTCATTAATTCTTTCATTAAAATAGTAGCAAGACCTCTACCTCTTGCTTCTTTTAGTGTTGCTACTGCAACTACCATGGCACTTTTTGTAGTTTCAGCAGTTGTTGCAACAGTTGATAATATCTTACCATCTTCTTCAATAAATAAAGTAGAACCCATTTTTAATGCAATTAATTTACCACTTATATATTCATCTTTTGTTTTCTTTTCATATCCAAATTCTTCAATAGTAGCTAAGATATCATATAGTTTCCCACAATGTTCTTTAGTAGAAGCTTTAATTGCTTTATATTCGTTATTAATAGTTTCTTCTTCTAAAGTGTACGCTTCACAAAAATACATTGGTTGGAGCTTGAAGTCATTAAAGTAAGGAATTATCTTATCAAAAACACTTTGTGCTCCACTTAAAAATTTAAAGTCGTGTTTTGCGAAAATCTTTAACCACTCTACATTAAAAGTTCTACCATGCGCATAGAAAATACTATTTTCTCTATAAAATAATAATACAGCAACATAGTTGTTATCTTCATCAAATTCTCCGTATAAAGATTGGAAATCTCTTCCAAATCCAAATGCTTCAACATCACCAATAATAAAAATATTTAGTGATCCTTCAACGTATAAATATTTTAGTAGTGAATCTCTATCTGTTTCAGTTAATTTTCTAATCATATTATCACTTACTTTCAAGTATTATTGTGACAGGTCCGTCGTTAGTTAAACTTATATCCATGTGCTTTCCAAAAGCTCCATTAAGCGTTTTAATATTAAAATCTTTATTTAAAATATTTGATAATTCTAAGTATAAATTCAAAGCTTTTTTAGGTTCCAATGCTTTAGTGAATGATGGTCTATTTCCTTTAGATGTATCACCGTATAGTGTGAATTGAGAGATTGATAAAATCTCGTAATTCATATCTAAAATACTTTTATTTAGCTTGCCTTCTTGATCTTCAAATATTCTTAAATTAGCTATCTTTTTAGCTAAGTATTTTACTTCTTCGATTGAATCATTTTGTGTAAATCCTACTAGTAATAAGTAACCATTATTAATACTTGAAATTACTTTTTTATCTACAGTGCAATTTGCTTCTTTAACTCTTTGAACTACTACTTTCATTACTTCATCATCCTCTCAATAGAGAAGACACCTTTTAGTTTTTGAAGGTTAAGAATTACAGTTTCTAAAACTTGTTTATTGCCAAGATTTAGTTTTAATTTAATAATTCCTTCTTTACGTTTATTAGTTGATGCAGCAACTTGGTTAATCTTCGCTTTTGCGGCTGTGATTGTATTAATAATTTCAGCTAGAACGTTATCTCTATTAGAAACAATTAATTTAATATTTACGTCATACATTCTATGTGTATCATTACCCCAAAATACTTCAATATATCTATTTTTATCAAGTGCTGCTAAGTTATTACATTTAGTTCTATGAACTGCGATACCTACACCTTTAGAAACATACCCAGTAATTCTATCTCCTGGGATTGGAGTACAACAGTTTGATAGCTTAATAGAAGGGTTCTTTAGACCTTCAACTATTACATTAGATTCGCTTTTTGTATCAACAAAAACAGATTCATTTATCTTTTGAATAAGATCTTCTTCTGTATATTCAACACTTCCAACTAAGGCATTAACTGCACTTCCTGGTGAAATGGTATTCTTACCAATTTCATAATATAAATCTTCAACAGTTTTAGCACCTTTTTTTCTAAATAATTTTTCTACTACTTTGTCATTTAAAGTAATTGAAACATTTTTTGAATTAACTTCTCTAGTTAAGTCTTCTTTACCCATTTCTACTAGAACATCTCTTCTTCTTTTATTTAAGTAGTTTTTAATTTTTGATTTAGCGTTAGAAGTCTTAACTATTTTTAACCAGTTATCATTAGGTCCAAATGAATTTACACTTGTTTTCATATTAACGATATCACCTGTGCTAAGTTCATATTCTAGAGGAACTATTTTACCATTAACTATTGCACCTACGGTCTTAATACCTACTTGCGTATGTATTCTAAATGCAAAATCAAGTGGGGTTGCTCCTTTTGGTAAATCTATAATATCTCCAGCTGGAGTAAAGACATAAACATTAGAATGGAAAATATCATCTCTAAGTAAATTTAAAACATCAGAATCATTCTCAGATTCTTTAGTAAAGTTAATTAAATCACCATACCATTTTAATTTCTTAGAAACTTCTTCAGTCATTTTAAAGTTCCCTTTACTTTCTTTGTAAGCCCAGTGGGCAGCAACACCATATTCAGCAATACTATCCATCTCGTCATTCCTAATTTGAATCTCATATACTTTACCATTAGCAATAACGGATGTATGAAGTGATTGGTAAAGATTTGGCTTAGGCATTGCGATATAGTCTTTAAATCTATTTGGAATAGGTGTCCATTTACTATGAATTATACCAATAGTACGATAACAACTTTCAATATCATCAACAATAATTCTTAAAGCTAGAAGATCATAAATTTCATCAAACTCTTTTTGACGAGTTATCATTTTTTTATGAACAGAATAAATATTTTTAATACGTCCTTTTACATTACAAACAACATTGTTTTCTGTAAGTAAATACGCAATATTTGTTTGCATTAATTCTAAATCTGCTTCTCTATTTAGTTTAGTATCACTAATTAATTTTGCGATTCTTTTAAATTTTGAAGGATTAATATATTTAAATGCCGTATCTTCAAGTTCTGCTTTCATGATATTCATCCCTAGTCTGTGTGCTAAAGGTGCATAAATATCCATAGTTTCATTTGCGATACGTAATTGTTTTTCTTCTGGAAGTGAATCTAATGTTCTCATGTTGTTTAATCTATCAGCAAGTTTAACAATAACAACTCGAATGTCTTTTGCCATAGCAAGCAACATTTTTTGATAGTTTTTAGCTTGAGCTTGAATCTTCGTAGATTCGAGTATTTTACCCTTAAATTTATATTGCCCTAACTTAGTTACACCCTCAGTTAAAAGAGCTACTTCTTCTCCAAATATATCTTTAACTTCTTCATATGAAGCTGAAGTATCCTCGATAACATCATGAAGTAACCCTGCCATTATCGTAGTTGGATCTGTATGTAACTCACTTAAAATGAAGGCAACATCGAGTGGGTGAACGATATAAGGATCACCTGATTTTCGAAATTGTCCTTCATGTTTATTTAAGGCAAAGTTATAAGCATCTTGAATCATATCAAGATGCTCTTTTTTTGTTATATAAAGTTTAAGACTACTTTCTAGTTCTCTAAAACTAGGTGTTCTCATAAAAACCACCTTCTTATGTTAATAACTCATTAATGATAAAACTTTGTAGTTATCAATTTTATCTCTTCCTTTTAAGTCTACTAATTCAATTAAGAATGCAATACCAGCTACGATACCACCAGATTTTTCTATTAATGCTATAGTAGCTTCAATAGTTCCACCTGTAGCTAATAAATCATCGATAATTAATACTTTTTGTCCTTTTTGAATATCACCTTTATGTAAACAAAGAGTATTAGATCCATATTCTAAATCATAGCTATATGAAATTACTTCTCTAGGTAATTTATTTGGTTTTCTTACTGGAATAAATCCAATTCCTAGTTGTGTAGCAACAGGACATCCAAAAATAAATCCTCTAGCATCAGGACCAACAATAATATCTGCCCCTATTTCATTAGTAAAATCAACAAATTGTTGAGTAGCGTATTGGAATGCTTTTCCATCTGCGATTAATGGTGTGATATCTTTGAATTGAATTCCTTGGATTGGGAAATCTGGTACATTTGCAATGTAATCTTTTAAATTCATAATCTAATCCTCCATATTTTTTATATATTATTTACTATTATATCAAAAGATATAATGTTTTAATCCTTTTTTTGTGTTAATTAACTATATAATCTTCAATTAAAATTTGTATTTTTGATTTTCCTCTAAATGAATTAATATCTAAACGTCCTATTAAAGCCACATTAGATCTATTAGTGATTTTTGTGTACATATTTTTATTATTAAAAAATATTGCTTCACAATTACTATTAATAATTATTTTTGTATGTTGTCCGGTAATCAAATACTTTCCTTTTACCTTCACATCATCAAATAGGAATAAACAATCTTTTAAATCGTATCGATCTAAATTCATTACTTGTTTAATATCTAATTTGTAAATATCAATAGCCCCTTCAACTTCGGTTATATCTTTTCTAACTGCGCTTGGTACAAGTTGATTAAATCTTTTTTTAAACTCATCTAAGTATTCTTTTTTAAATTCTAGTCCTGCGGCGTTACGATGTCCTCCGTGTCTTATAAGTATATCGCTTATTTCACCTAAAATGTATATAACATCAACACCATCATAACTACGTATACTTCCTTTATACGTATATTCTTCTTCTTTTAATACAACACTTACCTTAGAAAATTCATTAGCTAACCTTGAAGCAACTATCCCGATAACACCTTCATGCATTTTAGGTGAATGAATAATTATGCTTGGTTTATCTTCTTCAAGTAAATTTAAAGCTTCTTCATATAATATTTTTGTAAGTTTTTTTCTTTTGTTATTATTCTCTTCAATTTCACTTAAATATTTCAAAGCACCAGATTTTTCAGTTGATTCAAAAAGTTGAACAGCAAGCTTAGCAGACTTCATTCTACCGCAAGCATTTATTCTAGGTGCTATTTTGAACTGAATATCGGCTACACTAGGTCTTTCTAAATTCAAGAAATTTATAAGTGAAGCAAACCCTAAATTATCAGAATTAGCCATTTTTTTGAGTCCTAAGTTAACTATAGCTCTATTCTCATCTATAAGAGGCATCATGTCGGCAACTGTTCCTAAAGCAACAATATCGATATATTCCATGCTATCATCACCAATTAAAGCTTGAATTAATTTAAATGCTACTCCAACACCAGCAAGTGGTTTAAATGGATAATCTGATAATCCAGTATGAATTATTGAAAACGCATCTGGAAGTTCATTTTCCATTTCATGATGATCAGTAATAATTAATTCAACATTATTATCTTTTAAAATTTTTGCTTCATTAACAGACTTGATTCCGTTGTCAACTGTAATAACTAAATTATAACCTTCATTTATAATGTCATATGCTTTTGAAACACTTAACCCATATCCATCAATAAATCTATTTGGAATGTCATAACTGACACTACCACCTAAGTTTTTTATTGTTTGATAAAGAATATAAGTACTAGTAATTCCATCAACATCATAGTCTCCATATATTAATATTAGTTCTTTGTTTTTAATTGCATTCATAATACGGTCAACTGTTTTATTCATATCCTTTAAAAGGTATGGATCATTGAATGAAGTTTCATCTAAATTGAATAATTTGATATAGTTATCGAACCCTCGAGACCGATAAATCTCTTCGACCAATCTATTTTGGTCTAAAGAAGTGTTTTTAATTTTCCATCTATTCATGGACCTCTCCTAACTTTAAGAGTATATTGACCACTCTTACATTTTATTTGGAGCGCTAACTCCTACTAAATTTAGAGCAATTTTAAGTATATTTTTAGTAGCTTTTAACAATGCTAAACGTTCCATAGTGTTTGTATGGTCAGCAGTAATTACCTGCTCATCATTATAGAAACTATGGAATGCTGAAGCTAAACTATTAATGTAATTTGTTACTTTATGTGGTGCTCTTTGAATTGCAGATTGTCTTAATGCATCTTCAAAATTAGCAAGTAATGAAATTAGTTCAAATGCTTTATCACTTGATAAGGTTGTGAATGTTGTTGGTAGATCATCAACATTAAATCCTTTTAATTTGGCAGTGTTAAAAATACTATTTATTCTAGCATGAGCATATTGAACATAGTAAACAGGATTCTCGTTAGTTTGTTTTAAGGCAAGATCTAAATCTAAATCCATATGTGTATTTAAACTTCTCATTGCGAAGAAATATCTTATAGGATCTACTCCTACTTCATCAATTAAATCTCTTAAAGTTATGGCCTTACCACTTCTTTTTGACATTTTAACTTCTTCACCGTTTTGTAGAACTTTAACCATTTGTAATATTTCAATTTCTAAAATCCCTGATTTTCCTCCTACCATTTCAAGTGCTGCTGTTATTCTATCAATATATCCATGGTGATCACCACCTAAGATATCAATAAGCATTGTGAATCCTCTTTCAAGTTTATTCTTATGATAAGCAATATCTGGAGTCACATATGTATAAGTACCATCGCTTTTTACAATAACTCTATCTTTTTCATCATTATATTTGCTTGTCTTAAGCCATAAAGCACCTTCAAATTCGTAAGTAAAATTATTTTCTTTTAAAAATTCAACAGTTTTAGCAACTAAGTTATTCTCATATAAAGTTTTTTCACTAAACCAAACATCAAATTCAACTCCAAAGTCTTTTAAATCTTTTATAAGTTCATTAAGCAAGTTTTGAACTCCATTTTCTTTAAAGAATTCAAATGCATTTTCATTATTAACAAACTTAGTTCCAAATTCATCAAAAAATCTTTTAGCTGATTCAATAATTTCTGGACCATGATAACCATCTTTTGGCATCTCCGTAGGAATACCACAAATTTCTAAATATCTTGCTTGAATACTTAAAGCTAGATTATTAATTTGATTTCCTGCATCATTTACATAATACTCTCTAGTAACATCATATCCTGCTTTTTTCATGATTCTACTTAAAGAATCCCCAGCTGAAGCCCCTCTTGCGTGTCCTATATGTAAACTACCAGTAGGATTAACACTTACATATTCAATATTTAAGCGTTCTCCCTTACCTAAATCTAAAGTACCATATTCTTCTCCTTGACTGTTAATATCATTTATAATCTCAGTTAAAAAAGCTTTATCTAAGTAAATATTAATAAATCCAGGATTAGCAACTTTGATCTCACTAACAAAAACTTCAGTCTTATCAAATTTATCTACTATTTCTTCAGCAATTTTAAAAGGAGCCTTTCTAGCAATTCTTGCAAGTTTCATTGCAATATTAGAAGAGTAATCTCCATTTGATTTATCTTTAGGAGATTCAAGTTCAATTTGAAGCCCCTCTTCAAAATACCCTAACTCAATTAGTGTATTTTTAAATTCATCTTTAATTTTAAGTTTTAATTCTTGTAATTTCATAATGCACCTCTATTTATTAAATTTCAAACTAATATCCATTGCTTTATAAGAATGTGTTAATGCACCAACACTTATAAATTCAACACCAGTTTCTGCTACACCTTTAATTCTATTCAAAACCATATTTCCACTTGCTTCTAAAAGTTTACCTTTATTTGAAGTTACACATTTTTTCATTAATTCGTTTGTCATATTATCAAGCATTACGATATCACAATCTGTTTCAATTGCTTCTAAAAACTGTGTATAATCTTCAACTTCTATTTCAATTTTTATAGAGTGGTCAATTTTTGATTTAATTATCTCTACAGCTTTTGTTATCGAACCTGCAGCTTTAATATGATTATCCTTTATCATTACTTGATCACTTAAACTATATCTATGATTTATTCCACCACCATGAACAACAGCCATTTTTTCTAAAATTCTTAAGTTTGGAGTAGTCTTTCTAGTATCTAAAATCTTAGTATCTAAATTACCGACCTCTTTAACAAATTTACTTGTTAAAGTAGCAACTCCGCACATTCTTTGAAAGAGATTTAATGCCACTCTTTCTCCTTTTAATATCGACCTAGATTTACCGTTAATTATAGCAATTACATCTCCCAAATCTACACTATTTCCATCACCGTTTATCACCTTAAAATAGATGTCTTTGTCTACTAATTCAAAGACTCTACGCATGACTTCAATACCACTAATAATCCCTGATTCCTTAGCAATAAAAACACCCTCACTAATTTCACTACTAAATAGATTATCTGTAGTAACATCAATAGTAGGGATGTCTTCTTTCAAAGCATTCAAAATAATATTATCAATTGTTTTATTCATAATAATCACCTATAAATTTAAATCTAGTTGTTCGTAAACAACTTTCTTATTTTTTGATTCAAATAGCTTAATCCATTTAGCACTTCGACCTTTACCTAATGGTCGAATTTTTTCTTCATCTCTTAGTCTCTTTAAAGTACGATTTATTGTTGAATCAGAGATGTAAGGATGCGCAATTCTTATATCATCTTTACTAAATACATCGTCAAGTTTATGAATAGTATTTTCAACATTATTCGATTTATTTAAATGAGCATCAAATTCATGATCTCTAATTAATAAATTAATTTTATTGTATGCTTGTAAAGAAACATTAATAACAAATCTATGGAAAGGAAGTAACTGACTAAAGCCTTCTACCCAGTTATAAGATGCATTTCTCAATACTCTGTAAAACTCATCTTTATTCTCGTTTAATAGCTCCATGAAGCTAATAAATTCGAAAGCCTCATAAGAATTTGTAATTAATAATATGTATAAAAGAAGAATTCCAATTTCTTCATTTTTCTCTATAAAGGGTGCAATATTAATGAAATCGACAAAGAAATTAATTGCAATATATGATATTTCGTATTTATTATCACTAGTAATTGAATGATATAAAGAAATGATTTGATCCAAGTCTTCTCTTTTAGAAGTAAGTTTACCATTATATAAATTAACTTTATTAGATTTCTTTTCAGTTTTTTTGAATCCTAATTTATTTTCATTCAGGACGTCTTTATATAAGAAATTAAGCAAATCAAAAACTTCATTTGTCATAAGCTCAAATGTAGAAGTTTCTTTGTGTATTTTAATAAATACTTTTTTTAAATTCAGAATAAATTTTTCATCTTTATTTTTAGGTAAAATGTCTTTATAAATTAGAGATTTCAATCTTGTTTCACTAACATTTAACTCTAAAAATTTAACAAAATAGTAAGTATCATTATTTATGGTTTGGCGCACCATAACTTGATAATCTGAATTTAATGCCTCATGATTATAATCATTCATACCTATTGATTTATAGATATTAATATAAGCCATTATAATGTCATGAGGGACCTGCGTTCTGTTAATATTTGTTAAACAATTCATCGCAATCACCTCAAACATACCATTTATATACTTTATTTTACTACATTTAGCGAAAAATACAATTAATTTGTTCCTTTATTATGCTCATTTGCGAAAAAAATGAACATGTTTAAAGAAAAAAGCAGCAAAAGCTGCTTTTTATTCAAATAATTTTTGTTGAATTAGGTCTGCATTAATCTCTTTTTTATAATCACTTATTGGAGAAATAGTATCATCTATTTCTAGTTCTTCTATATTCATAAATAGTGGTTTCCCAAATCTTGGTTTAATAAATGATTTACCATTTCCTGTTTTATCTGTTTTTACATCAAATGCACTTATTAGAACTCTTGTTTTTGTTGTATTTATAGATATAATAGCCCTATTTTTATATTGGGTAGCATTCAGTAAACATAAATCAGTAATTAAGAATGGATTAGATTTAACTATTTTATATATTTGAACACCTTTGTTAGTTCGTTTCTTTTTAGGAATATCTGATAAACTAACACGTTTTATCGTTCCTCTATGTGTAAGAATTAAGAGATCATTGTACTCCTTAAGTACAATTCCTGATGAAAGTTTTTGTTTTGGAGGTAAGTTCATGCCTTTAACACCTTTTGCAGTAGTACTTGTTATAGGTACTTCAGACATGTTCATTCTAAGGCCAAGACCTTTGCTAGAAACGATTAAAACTTCAGCATCTAGTGAATCGGTCAAGTCTATTCCAACAACTTCATCATTTTTATTTAAGTTAATAGCTTTTATAGTTTTTGAGTATCTACTAACATTAAATTCTTCTAATTTTGTTAACTTAATTAGGTTAGATTTAGTAGTAAAGAACAAGTGAATATTTGCATTAAAATCAGTAACATGTACAATTTTAATAAAAATTTCGTCTTCTTCTAGTTGAACAATATTATTGATATGTGTTCCTAATTCTTTCCATTTGTAATCAGGCACTTCAAATACTGGAAGATAAATATAGTTACCTTTATTAGTAAATATAAGTATCGTATCTAGTGTTGAAACCTCATCAACAAACAACATAGAATCATTATCTTTAAGTCCAGGTTTATCAGTAGCTTTGTATGATCTTGGAGTAGATTTTTTAACATAACCTTCTCTTGTAATTCCAAGAAATACTTGTTCTTCTATTACTAGTTCTTCTTTTGAAATAGTAATTTTTTCTATTTCAGTCTCTATTTCTGATCTTCTTGGCGTAGCTAAAATTTTAATCATGCTATGTAATTCTTCTTTTACTACCCTTTGTAGATCTTCTTCATTATGTAATATCTTATTCAATTCATCAATTGTTATACTTAGGTTTTCATTTTCTTTTTGTAGAGCGCCTATATCAGTATTTGATAGTCTGTATAGTTGTAAAGTAACAATTGCTTCTGATTGTTCTTCAGTAAATTTATATTTCTTTATCAATTTTGATTTAGCATCTTTTTTGTCCTTTGAAGCTCTAATTAAAGCGATAACATCATCTAAGACATCCATCATTTTAATAATACCATCAACAATGTGCAACCTTTTTTGTGCTTTTCTTAGTTGATAATTTGATCTATTAGTAACTACTATCTTTTGGTGTAATATATACGCATCAATTATTATAAACATACCACTTAAAACAGGTCTTTTATTAATAATTGAAACCATATTATAGTTATATGATTTAGATAAATCTGTTTTTTTATGTAAAAAGTTTAAAATGAACTCAGCATCTGCATCTTTTTTAATATCAATTACAATTCTTAATCCATCTCTGTCTGATTCATCTCTTACTTCAGCAATACCTTCTACCCTTTTCTTGATTCTAATGTCATCCATTTTACGAACAAGCGTAGCTTTATTAACTTCATAAGGTAATTCAGTAATAATAATTGATTTATCTTCGATATATGCTTTTGATTTTATTATAATTCGACCTCTACCAGTTTCAAGTGCTTGTCTAATTTGATCTTTTCCTTGCACTATTGCACCTGATGGGAAGTCTGGACCTTTAACAATTTTCATTAAATCATCAATTGTCATTTCTGGATCATCAATTCTTCTAATTACTGCTTTAATAATTTCTCTTAAATTATGTGGAGGAATTTCAGTAGCATATCCAGCTGAAATACCAGTTGCTCCATTAACTAATAAGTTTGGATATCTAGCGGGTAAAACTGTAGGTTCATATTCTTCATCATCAAAGTTTGGAACAAAATCTACTGTTCTTTTATCGATATCCTTTAATAAATATTCACTCATTTTACTCATTCGTGCTTCAGTATATCGCATAGCTGCGGCACTATCTCCATCAATTGAACCATTATTACCATGCATATCAATAAGAGGATTTCTTATTTTCCATGTTTGTGAAAGTCTTACCATAGCATCATAAATAGAAGTATCTCCATGTGGATGATACTTACCAATAACGTCTCCAACAATACGTGCAGACTTTTTATATGGTTTATCACTAAACATTCCTAGTTTATACATTGAATAAAGTATTCTTCTTTGAACAGGTTTAAGACCATCTCTAACATCAGGTAATGCACGGTCTTGGATAATATATTTAGAATATCTACCAAATCTATCGCCAACGATATCTTCTAAATTTTCTACAATTATCTTTTGATTTACGTAATCTTCTATTTCTTCAAGTATTTTTCTCTTAGCCATCTTTAGTCCTCAATTACAAAGTTGTCTTCGGTACTGAATTCAACATTATTTTCAATCCAGTCACGTCTTGGTTCAACTTTATCTCCCATAAGTATCGTAATTCGCTGGTCGGCATCAGCTAAATCTTCTATATTTACTTGAATAAGTGTTCTTGTTTTAGGATCCATTGTTGTTTCCCATAATTGAGTAGCATTCATTTCTCCTAAACCTTTAAATCTTTGAATATTATAGTTTTTATGTGGAGCTGTTAAAGTAGTTAACTCTTCATCACTCCAAGCATATTCAATAATTGTTTTATTTCTAATTCTTCTAGTAACTTTATAAAGAGGTGGTAAAGCAATATATACTTTATTTGCTTCCACTAATTCTCTCATGTATCTAAAGAAGAATGTAAGTAACAATACTTGGATGTGTGCACCATCGGTATCAGCATCTGTCATAATTATTACTTTATCATAATTACATTTTGTTATATCAAAATCAGGACCAAGTCCTGCCCCAATTGTATGAATAATTGTGTTTACTTCTTCATTTCTTAATACGTCTTCTATCTTAGCTTTTTCTGTATTAATGACTTTTCCTCTTAATGGTAAAATAGCTTGGAATCTTCTATCACGGCCTTGTTTAGCACTTCCACCAGCACTGTCACCTTCGACTAAGTATAATTCATTTCGACTAGGATCTTTTCTTTGAGCAGGTGATAACTTTCCAGAAAGGTTAGTTTCAATCTTGCTTTTTTTCTTTTCTAGTCTAGCTTCTTCTCTAGCTTTTCTTGCAGCATCTCTTGCCATTGAAGCTTTCAATGCTCTTTCAATTAACGTGAATGTTAAGTTATTATTCTCTTCTAAAAAATACGTCATTTTTTCAGATACAACTTGTTCAACAGCACTTCTAGCATCAGGAGTTCCTAATTTATTTTTAGTTTGTCCTTCAAATTGAAGTAAATTTTCAGGTATTCTTATAGATAAAACTGTAGTAAGTCCTTCTCTAATATCTGCACCTTCTAATTTTTTACCATTTTTTACAAGTCCGACTTTAGCTCCATATTCATTAAATAATTTAGTTAAAGCAGATTTGTATCCTGTTTCATGAGTACCACCATCTTTAGTACGAACATTATTTACGAATGAAACTAATTGATCTGAATAAGATTTTGTAAATTGAAATGCAACTTCAACTTCAATATCTAATGCTGTTCCTTCTAAAAATTTCGTTTCATGAACTACTGACTTATTTGAATCTATAAAATCAACATATGAGATGATACCATCTTTATAAAAATACTCATCTCTTGTCTTTGATCTCTCATCAATAAGTATAACTCGTAGTCCCTTAAGTAAAAATGCACTTTCTCTCAAGCGCTCAGTTAAAGCATTATAGCTGAATACAGTAGTAGTAAAAATCTCAGACATTGGTCTAAACCAAACTGTAGTTCCAGTTTGTTTAGTTTCACCAATAACTTTTAATTTTGATACTTTTTGTCCACCTTCAGTAAACTTAATATTGTATGTTTTACCATCTCTACGAACAGTAACATCTACAAACTCACTTAAGGCATTAACAACACTTGCACCAACACCATGTAACCCACCAGATACTTTGTATCCTCCAGCTTGTCCAAATTTACCACCAGCATGTAATTTTGTATAGATAATTTCAATAGCACTTTTACCAGTTTTATGCATACCTACTGGTACACCTCTACCGTTATCTGAAACAACAATACTATTATCTTCTTTTACAGTAACAGTTATTTCAGTTCCGTAACCTGCGAGTACTTCGTCAATTGCATTATCTACAATTTCCCACACTAAATGATGAAGCCCTCTAGAATCAGTACTTCCGATATACATACCGGGTCTTTTTCTAACAGCTTCTAGTTCTTCAAGGATTTGAATTGATTCCTCATTATACGTATTTAATAAATCTTCTGCCATAAAAACACATCCCATCTTGTAACTACTTTTACTATTATATCAAAATGAAATTGATTTTTATAGTGAAATTTTAAATTTCTTATGTTATAATTCAGTAAGAATAAAATATTTGGAGTGATTTATATGATTTTTCAATACATACTATTAGCAATTGCATACCTCATTGGATCAATACCTTTCTCAATTATTTTCGGGAAATTAATTAAGGGAATTGATGTTAGAAAACACGGTTCTGGAAATCCTGGAGGAACAAATTCCTTACGATTTTTAGGAAAAAAAGTTGGTGCTTTAATCATCTTTTTTGATGTGTTAAAAGGAGCAATAATTGTTCTTCTAGTCCGCTTTGAAGTCTTCGGAGACATTCCTTTACTTCACGAGCTTGCTTATGGATTAGCCGCTTCGTTTGGCCATGCATTCTCTCCATTTATTAAATTTAAAGGTGGAAAAGCTGTTGGAACTACCGCAGGTGCTTACGCTGCTTACAATTTATACTATGTATTAATTGGTTTAGTTGTTTTTCTGATAGTTCTTAAATCAACTAAGTTTGTTAGTGTCGGTTCAACAAGCATTGCAATTTTAATTGTTATTGTCGCTCTAATTGTTCAAGATTTTCATATGTTATTCTATGGAAGTTTAACAATGATATTAATTATATATAGACACAAAACAAATTATAAAAATATTTTAAATAAAATCGAACCAAAAGTTACTTGGATATAAAAAAAGTGAGTGAAAACTCACTTTTTATATTTTTTAGTTTCATAAGATACCATTTCTAAATAATTTTCTACATATGGTTCCCAAAATTCAACTACTTTTCCAAGAATATCTTCAATTTGAGCAAACTTACCATAACTATATTCTTGTATTTCACTAATAACTTTTACATTCTTTTTCTTAAGATTAATCATAAACTCCTCTAAATTATCAACAGTGAAATTTAAAATAGGTTCAGCATCACTTTTTCGATTGAAAGTAATGTGAGTTAATACATTAGGTTCCAAGAAACTCAAACCGTAATCAGATACGGTTACATCTAAAATTTCATGATACCATTTAGTCAGTTTTTTATGATCATCATCAAGTTTTAAGAATATTCCACCAATGCCAGTTATCTTTGCCATACTATCACCTCTACCTATATAATACCATATTAAAAAAAGAATACCTAAAAAGTAGGTATTCTTTTATATATTTAGGAATCTTTTTAGTCTTTCATTACTATTAATATTCCATATTTCACTAGGAGTTCCATCGTTTACAATACGCCCTCTCTCCATAAAAATTACTCTATCAGAAACATCTCTTGCAAACTCCATTTCGTGAGTGACCACTACAAATGTATAATCCTTAGAAATGATATTTTTCATAACCTCTAATACATCATTTACCATCTCAGGATCTAAAGAACTTGTAGGTTCATCAAACAAGATTATATCAGGATTCATTGACAATGTTCTAGCAATAGCTACACGTTGTTTCTGTCCTCCACTTAATGTAGTAACCTTACGATCTTTAAAGTCATACATACCTACTTGCTTTAAAAAATTCAATGCATTATCAATTGATTCATGTTTAGATCTATGCAACACTTTTTCTTGTCCAATAATACAGTTATCTAATACTGTAAGATTACTAAAAAGGTTAAATGATTGAAATACCATACCAATTTTTGATCTTAATTCATTTAGATTTGTTTGATTACTTGTTATATCTTCATCGTTATACAATATAGATCCGCTAGTAACGTTCTCTAACTGATTTAAACACCTTAACAATGTACTTTTACCGCTTCCACTTGGTCCAATTATTGTAGTTACCGACCCAGATTCTATAGTTAAATTTATATCTGTAAGAACCTCTATATCATCAAATGATTTATGTAGATTACTAACTCTAATTATTTCCATATTAGTTCACCTCTACTGGATTTGATTGACTTGTTGGAAATGTTATTTTGTTAGGTATGTTGATCCATTTAACAATTAATGTCAGAATTCTAGTTGTTATTAATACTAGAATCAAATAGATAATAGCAACAGTAACAAATGCTTCTGTATATCTATAATATGTTCCAGCAATACTTTTTCCCATATAGAATAATTCACTTACACCTATTACACTTAGTACTGCAGTGTCTTTAATATTTACTACAAGTTCATTCCCAATTGCGGGAACCATATTCTTAATTGCTTGTGGAAATATAATATATCTAAACGATTGACCTCTTGTTAATCCTATTGACCTTGCAGCTTCCATTTGACCTTTATCAATTGAATTAATCCCTGCTCTTAATACCTCTGTTAAATAAGCAGCAGTATTTAAAGTTACAATAATAATACCAGCAATTAATATTGGAATCCTTATTCCAATCATTGCAAATCCATAAAAGAATATTGCTGCTTGAACCATCATTGGTGTTCCTCTAAAAAATTCTACATATGATGCACTCATAATAACACTTATTCTTTTATACGCTCTTGTACCAAAATTATCTCTTGAGTCTGATTCTTGAATTCTAAATATAGTAATTAATAATGCTAAGAATAATCCAAGTGTAGTTCCGGCAATAGAGATCATTAATGTATATTTTGCTCCCTCAAGATATAAGGGATAATTATTTTGTATAATAAACCATATCCCTCCAAAGAAATCTTTAGGTATACTACCGCTTAATATAAACATGTTTATTACCTATGGTTGACGTGTTAAAGCTTCACTCATCCAAAGATTACGTGTTTCTTCACTAATTCCTGCTAATACTTCATTTATATCTTCAAGTAAATCTGTTTCCTCTTGTCTTACAGCTACACTAACTGAAACATCTGAATCATCAACTTCAAATCCATTTGCTCCTAATCGAACTATAGTTAAGCCGCTATTTGACGATATAATACTCTCTGCTACAGGTAATTCAGCTACTAATGCATCACTTACACCACTTGTTAAAGATGCTACTAAACTAGGATAATCGCCTAATGCTGTTTGATGAATTACACCAGCTATTTGGTCAATTAGACCATCTTGTAATGTCGACATTTGTGCAATTACACTAGCTCCACTAAAATCCGTTAATAAAGTTGCATTTGCATAAATAGAATCACTACTAACAACTAATACTTGTTCACTTCTAAAATATTCATTTGTAAAACTAACTGTTTCTGCTCTTTCAGGTGTTGGGCTCATACCAGCGATGATAACATCTATCTCACCTGATAATAATGCTGGAATTAATCCATCCCATTCAATTTTTCTAATTACTAATTCCATTTCTAACTCTTCTGCAATAAAACTTGCCATTGTAACATCATATCCATCACAATATGCGTCTACTTGATCAATACCTACTGCTTCGCTTCCTTCACTAGCAGTTGTCCAATTAAATGGTGCGTAATTACACTCTAATCCAACTACCAATACATTTTCATCTTCCTCTGCACATCCACTTAATAATAAAACTAAACTTACTAAAACTAAACCTAATACTCTTCTCATTTCTTTCTCCTCCGATTTTCTTTTTTATTTACATAAAAAAAAGCGTCATCAACGGACACTTTAAATAATTACTAATATTAGTATTATTTAGCGCCACTACCCAGGGTAGGAGTATTATAGATATTATCTATAATCCCACATTATTAATATGTCTATTAATAACATTCGGCGATGGTTACCTTTCCTATGCGTCGTTGCCTACCGGCTAAACATAGTACTATTCTGCATCGCAGCCTCTAAACTATTTTTTATGATAACAAAATTTTAACAAAGAAATTTATTTATGTCAACTATAATATAATGTAAATGTTTACAGAACAAAGGTTGATAAATCACCCATTAAAACGTAACTTATCCAAATAGATAAGTTCGTTTACGTGTGTTCACACCACTATACCCTAACTTTTTAGTTTTGGGGTTACCTTTTCTTAAAATATTAAGCGCTGCATTTAAGTCAGCGTTAATACTGATTCCTTCTTTTGATATATATAAACCACGCTTTACTCTTTTTCCACTAAATGTATGTTTTTTATAATCTAGCTCTGGTAATACATCATTATCCAAATATGATGCTTTTGATGTATAAGATTCATTTATAATTTTAGTAATGATCCCATACTCTTTTGCTAAATACACTACTCTATCTCTTAGTTTAGCTAAAGGAATAGACTTAGCCATTTGATTATATTGTTTACTTAAATTAATATCTTTAAAATCTTTATTATACCCAATAATAATTTCTCCAACATTATTTGTTAATGCGTGATTAATTATAAGCCTTGCTGCTTTATTTATTCCATATATCATTTGATTGTTTCTTTTTTCAATAAGTTTAATCATTTGATTTGTTAGTATATGTTGATTTGGTCTTTTACTTGATAAAGCACTCATTCTTTTATGGTACCACTGATTTAATGATTTTAGTTTTCTACCATCAATTAGTAAATGCTTTGCGTTCGTTACTGCACAAGTTGCTAAATTATTAAATCCTAAATCAATTCCCATTGTTTCTGTTTTTAAGTTGCTGTCTTCTAATATATCTTCTTCAATATAAGTATGAATCACATAAATGTATTTGCCATCAAACTTTTGTTTAATGGTAATTTCTTTTATTTGTTTATCTATTATACATTTTGGTGTTTCTATTGTTATATATAATTCATCTAATAAATTTAGTGAATTACTCAGATGAAGATCTTTTTTTGACAACTTAAAATACTTCGAAATTCTCTTTATAAAATTTCCTCGAGGTAAATTGTAGTAATTACTTTTTGGTTTATAGACCAATCGGTCTATTAATGAATAGTACCCTAACTTATCAAGATATCTAGGTAATCTAACTTTTTGATTTGATTTTGCTTTAATAGAACCAAAAAAAGCTTTCATTGCTTCATCTACTTTTTTGATTACTGCTTGTGCTTGTGAGGAATTCAATGTTCTATAGTTTTCACTTGTTTTTAGTAAATGGTAATTGTTTTCATATGTTAAATACATTCCAGTATTAAAGAAATGTTGCCTCACATTGTATAATGCTTCATTATATAGATTCTTTGATGCACGCATCAATAATAATAAAAATATCTTTTGATCTTTATCTAACTTAAGTCTTGTTTTTATGGCTTTATATCTCATGTTTTTCACCCCCTTATTCCTACCTCTATTATACCATGTTTAGGCCCTAATGGAGCAAATAAAAAGATATGAGACATATTCGATTTACGAACCTATGTTAACATAATAACTTGACAATTTAGAATTTCCTATTGAATAAAAAAACCTCCCTTAAGGGAGGTATATTTTTTTATTTTGCTTCATTCATTGATTGCATTACTTGTCTAACTTGTTTTTCAGAAGGTTTTCTTCCCATTTGCATCATCATTGCTCTAATCATGTTCTCATTAACAGGTGGGTTTTCTCTTAAATATTTTTTAAAATATCTTTGAGATAGGTAAAAACCAACAATTGCACCTACGATTAACGCTATAATAGGTAATGTAATTTGTAACCATAAATCCATATATATCACTCCTTAATTATTCTCTATCTTATTTTACAAGATAAGCCCTATAAACACAAGTGATTTATTATTTTCTTGACTTAGCAAAAAGATATATAAAATAAGATGTATAACCATACTTAATAATGAATTGTATTACCACAGGTTTTGAATACCATCCTATTGTAGCATACAGTATTATTCCTACAGTCTTTTCTTTATGATACATGAATGTATCAGACAAATTAAATAGCTTAGTATAGATAATATTTGCGCTATCTAGTACTTCAATAGCTTTTGAATAGGATATAAACTCATGAACTAAATATCCTATTAAAAATACTGCTTGTAGTATAAGATATAATAGCTTAATACTAAAATATTACTTACAATAGACAAGTATAATCATAATTTTTATTAATAGTAATTTGAATTTTTTAATATTATTTAAAAACTTGTTTACTTTTACCAAGATTTTTAATACAATATTTATGAGAATAAATAATCAATTATAAGGAGGAATATTATGCCAAGAAGAATTAATGAAGATTGTATTGCATGTGCTGCATGTGTACCTGAATGTCCAGTTGATTGTATAGCTGAAGGAGATATTTTTGTTATAGATGAAGATGTGTGTATTGACTGTGGAGCATGTGAAGTTGTTTGTCCAGTTGAGGCAATTATAGAAGTATAAAAAAAAGAGTTTTCACTCTTTTTTTTTATACAAATTTATATGGATTAGTATTTATTTTACTTACCAAGATATTTGCTTTAACACCTTTATTAACTAATATACTTTTAAGTTCATGAACAAAGAATTTTTCTATGTTATGTCCTATATCTAATACATTGAGATTAATAGCAAGTGCGTCATGTGCTTGATGATAAGAGATGTCGCCAGTTATTAATAAATCAACACCAGCTTTACTAGCGCTATAAATAGTGCTAGAACCAGATCCACCAGTAATTGCTACTTTGTTAACTGTTTTATTTAAATCACCAATAAATCTTGCATTATCAACTTTAAAAGTCTTCTTAACAGTATTAATATAGTCTTTCATTAAAGATGGAGAAACTTTACCTACTTTTCCTAAGCCTTCATCTTCGGTTGTAAATTCAAGTACTTCTTGATCCTTTAGATTAAGCATATCAGCTAAAATAGTGTTCATACCATAGCTACTAACATCGAAGTTAGTGTGGGCTACATATAGTGTTATATCTGACTTAATTAACTTTTCAATAACTTTACCTTTATAAGTATCAGTATTAATTGATTTTAAAGCACTAAATATTAATGGGTGATGAACTATAATTAGCTCAGTTCCATTATTAATTGCTTCATTAACTACTTCTAGAGTTAAATCAAGAGACAATAAAATCTTACCAATATCTTTATTTAAAGTACCTATTTGAAGTCCTACATTATCCCAGTTATAAGCTAAATCTTTCGGATAAAGTGCTTCAAATATATTAATAATTTCTATTCCATTCATTTAATTACCTCCTCTAAGAGTTTCAATCTAGATTCAATTTCTTCTTTTCTAGATTGAGTCGTAATATGTGGTAATACTTTATTTAACTTAGCTATTTCTTTTTCAATTCTTTTAATGAAAAAGTATGGCTTTTCTTTTATATTAATTGGTCCAAATTGTAATTCAATTTCACTATAATTAGCTTTTCCTATATCAGCAATAATTAAATCATATGTCTTATGATTATCATTTAATACTAGTTCATCAACTATATTAAATCCAATAGCTTCAATAGCTGCTCTAACTAAATGTGAATCGTTATTAGGTTGTAAGATAAATCTCTTAACATTCTGTTTATCATCTTTTAATAAAATATCAGAAATTAAGTTTCCACCCATTCCACTAATTACAACTACATCAACATCACTATCTATTTTTTCAATCCCGTCCCCAAGTATAACTTCAACTTTACTGTTAAGTTCATACTTAAGTACATTACTATAAGCAATAACAAATGGACCTTGTTTATTATCAATAGCTTGTGCTGAAGATACATATCCAAGAGTTACAGCATTAATAGGAAGTAAAGCGTGGTCAGTACCAATATCAGCTAATTTATTAAAACCTTCAGTATACTTTAAGCAAGCTGAAAGTCTCTTAGAAATTTTCACTATTTTCCACTCATAAAGTCTTTTAGTTTTTTAGAACGAGAAGGATGTCTAAGCTTTCTTAATGCCTTAGCTTCAATTTGTCTTATACGTTCACGTGTTACTCCAAACTCTCTACCAACTTCTTCAAGTGTTCTAGAACGTCCATCAAGTAATCCAAAACGCATTCTAAGTACTTTTTCTTCTCTATCAGTTAAAGTCTCAAGCACAGTATCAAGTTCTCTTTTAAGCATTACTTTAGACGTAAACTCCATTGGAGTAAGTGTATCTGGATCAGGAATAAAATCACCTAAACTAGAATCTTCTTCTTCACCTACAGGTGATTCTAAAGAGATAGGTTCCTGTGCTACTTTTTGAATTATCTGAACTTTTTCAACTGTAATTCCCATTCTTTCAGCTACTTCTTCAGGATGAGGTTCACGTTTTAATTCTTGAATTAATTGTCTTTGAGTTCTTACTAATTTATTAATAGTTTCTACCATATGTACAGGTATTCTAATCGTTCTTGCTTGATCCGCAATTGCTCTAGTTATTGCTTGTCTAATCCACCATGTAGCATAAGTTGAGAATTTAAATCCTTTAGTGTGGTCAAACTTACCAACAGCCTTCATTAGTCCCATATTACCTTCTTGAATTAAGTCAAGAAATTGCATTCCTCTACCTACGTATCTTTTAGCAATTGATACTACTAAACGAAGATTTGCTTCAACTAATTTATTTTTAGCAAGTTCTCCTCTATACAGTAATTCTTCAACTTCTTTTTTATATTCGGGAGAAATATCTTCTTTCATTTCTACCATTTCATCAAACTGTTCTTTAGCAACTTTAGCATTTGCTATATCAGTCGCAAGTTCAACTTCCATAGGACCAACTAATAAATCTACACGTCCAATTTCTTTTAGGTACATTCTAACTGGATCATCAACTTTAATTGATATTTGATTCTCAAATGATTTATCATGTAGTAATTCTTCTTCAATGTCTTTAGTAAAATCTAAATCTAAAACAATACTTGGATCTAATTCCTTATCTTCATCTCCAAATCCATCATCATCTTCAGTAATAACTTTAGGTATTTTATATCCAACCATTTCCTCTTCAGCTACTACATCAACTTGTCGTTTTTCTAGTTCAGCTACAACTTCATCAAAAGCTGAAGTTTCATCACTTACAAACTTTAGTATTTCTTTAACTGCGATATAACCTTTTGCTTTACTAATTTCTACTAATTCCTGGATAATTTTATCTTTGTCCATACTTAGCCTCCTTAATTTTTACATCTCTATATTCTGCTAGTTTAATCTTTTCTAGCATCGTAGGAGCGTTTCTTATTTTTTCTTCTAACTCTTGGATTACTAAATATTCCAAGTATTTTTGTATTACACCCATAAGGTCTCTATACTCTTTATCATCCAGCACAGCCATCTTATATTTTACTCTTTTTGTGTAAAAAAGTAGTTGGTCTGGATTAAATAATTTAAGTAGTTCTTCCTCATCAATAATACTTTCTTTAGAAGCTTCTAAGTTTTTATAATGTACATCTTCAATAATCATTTTAATATCTCTAACAATAGGTTCTATATAAAACACTTCACCAAACTCGTTATTAAAAGTTTTAACATACTTAAAGTCTTTAATATAGTAATTTACAAGATTTCTTTCCGCAACAGCGTACTTACGTTCAATTTCCATTCTAGGAATATTTCTACTTCTTAAATTCCTAATATTTCTTTTAGTATATTGATTAAAATCTTGTCTAATAGATTCAGTAGATACTTTTACATCTTTACTTAATCTATTGATATAACTTTCAATAATCGTATTAGAACTGTTTTTAATTAAATCAAATATAATTTTCTTAAAGTGTTCAATATCTAACATTTTAGTAAAATCAATATTCATATTACTTTTTAAATACGCAAATTCAATCTTATCAATCCAGTTATCATTAATAAATTTATTTAATTCTTTAGCTGAATACTTCTTAAGATAATCATCTGGATCTAATTTATCAGGTAATAATATAATCTTAATTTCCATATGAGCTTGTTCAAATAACTTAATTGCTCTTTCAGTTGCTTCAACGCCTGCAGGGTCACCATCATAACATATGGTTACATTATTTGTATATTTTTTCATTAACCTTACTTGATCATTAGTTAAAGATGTTCCCATAGAAGCAACACTTTCTTTAACTCCTGCTCTATAAGCAGCAATAACATCCATATACCCTTCAAATAAGACTATACGGTTGTTTTTCTTAATTTCATTAATCGCGTTATTCATATTATATAAAACATTACTCTTAGTAAATACAATCGTTTGAGGACTATTAATATATTTAGGCCCATCGTCGTCTTTATCTAAATATGTTCTCCCAGAAAATCCAACGACATTTCCGTATTCATCAAGAATAGGAAAGATTATTCTCTCTCTAAATAAATCATAAAAATTCTCTTTTTTACTTTGTTTAACTAATCCTAAATCATATAAATCAGAAACCAAAATACCTTTTTCAGTTAATGTTTTATAGAGTAAATCAAATTCAGTTGGAGATAGTCCAATACTGAATTTCTCAATTATTTCATCACTAATACCTCTTTTTAACAAATAGTCTTTAGCTACAATACCTTGTTTGGTACTTGATAAATATAATTTATAAAAGTTAGAAGCATCTTTATTAATATCTAAAAACTTCTTATTAGGATTTTCTCTTTTATACTTAGTGAAATCAATACTAACATTAGCTCTATCAGCTAAGTTTTCAATTGCTTCAACAAAACTTAAATTTTGAGTCTTTTGAAGGAATCCAATTGCATTTCCTTTTTCTCCACAAGAGAAACAATTAAATATTTTTCTTTCAGGTTCGACTGAAAATGACGGAGTCTTTTCATTGTGAAATGGACACAAGCCAAAATAACTCTTTCCTTTTTTAGAAAGAGATACTTTTTCAGATATTAGATCTACTATATCTGTCTTTGAAAGTATTTCGCTTATTACCGCTTCACTAATCTTTGCCATTTAATCACCTAATAGTATAGTTTTTCCATTAAATATGGAATTAATTCTTCTTTATTTAAAACAACTTGTTCCATAGTATCTCTATCTCTTATAGTAAATTTACTTTCTTTTAATGAATCATCATCGACAGTTAGAACAAATGGTGTACCTATCGCGTCTTGACGACGATATCTTTTACCAATTTTACCTGATTCATCATAAGTTACAGTAAAGAACTTACTTAAATAGCTTTCCATTTCTTCGGCTAACTCTTTATGATATTTCTTAATTAAAGGTAGCACAGCTACTTTATAAGGAGCAAGGCTTGGAGCTAATCTTAAATTAATTCTATCTTCACCGTCACCTAAATCTTCAATAGTATATGCTTCACTTAATACAGCTAAGAATAATCTTTCTACTCCTAAAGATGGTTCTATTACGTAAGGTAAATACTTCTCATTAGTCACAGGATCTAAATATAGTAACGATACTTTTGAATGATCTTGATGTTGTTTAAGATCATAATCAGTTCTTGATGCAATACCCCATAATTCATCAAATCCCCAAGGGAATCTATATTCAATATCAGTTGTCGCATTAGAATAATGAGATAACTGTTCAGTTTCGTGATCTCTTAGTTTAATATTTTCATCATTTAATCCTAAACTAAGTAAGAACTTATGGCTTTCATTCTTCCAGTAATTAAACCACTGCATCTCAGTACCAGGTTTACAGAAGAATTCTAATTCCATTTGTTCAAATTCTCTTGTTCTAAAGATGAAGTTACCTGGAGTAATTTCATTTCTAAAAGATTTACCAATCTGTCCAATTCCAAAAGGAACTTTTTTTCTAGCACTTCTTTGTACATTTTTAAAATCTAAAAAGATTCCTTGCGCAGTTTCAGGTCTTAAGAAAATATCTGTTTCACTTACAACACCTTGGCTAGTTTTAAACATCATATTAAACTGTCTTATATCTGTGTAATCTAATTTACCACAATTAGGACAAACAATATCATTCTCTTTAATATAATCCATCATTTTATCATTAGACCAACCATCAGCTATAACCCCAGTTTGATCTTCAATTAACTTATCAGCTCTATGTCTAGTTTTACAACTTTTACAATCAGTTAAAGGATCATTAAATCCTCCAACATGTCCACTAGCTATCCATGCTTGTGGGTTTAAAAGGATTGAACTATCTAGTCCTACATTTAATTTATTTTCTTGAATAAATTTCTTCCACCATGCTTTTTTTAAATTATTTTTAAGTTCTACACCTAAAGGACCATAATCCCACGTATTAGCAAGACCACCATATATTTCACTACCTTGAAATACAAATCCATAGTTCTTAGCGTAGTTAACTAAATCTTCCATTTTTATATTACTCATAATATTCCTCCTAGTACTAAAATTTGGACATAATTATACAGCATATATTATACCATAAAATCAAAAAAAAGAGGCAAGCTCTTTTCAGTATTTTTGAATTTGTTTAATAATTCCTCTTGATTTTGTCTTATATCCTACATAATCACCATATAACACATCAATTATATGTCTAACAATAGTTTTATCAATATTCTCTAAAACAGGGATTTCAGTCTTGTTAATATCAATAGCATATAACTTCAAAATATTAATATAGACTTCAGGACCATAGCTCGCTTGATTAATCGATAAATGTTCACTACAAACAAGTCCACCATTATCAATACTAAAAACCAAATCTTCCTTATTACTACATATATTACATTCTTTAAAATTAAGTCCGTACCCTAGAAAGTATAATAACTTAAGTTCAAAGATAAATGATAATACTTCAGAGTCAATTCCTTGATCAAACAATAAGAATAATCTTTTTACAAAAGAATATAGTTTTTCATGATCACTATCTTTTGGTATAGTATTTCCAATTAACTCCATAATGTGATTCATATAAGTATAGCTAACTAAATCCTTTTTAACATTAGGGTAATCATTAACTAACTCTCCCTCTTTTAAAGAAGGAAAATCACCTCTTGAATAACTTAACTTAATAAGATTACCGTTTTGACTTAAAAAACGGTTTACATTATTCATCTTTTTAACACTATGAGCAATAACACTCTTTAATCCTTCATCAGTATACAGATAAAGAATTTTACTACTATCTTTATAATCAAGTGATCGTAAAACTAATGCTTCTTTTAAATCCATAACGCATCACCTCATAACTATAGTTACTCTTTATAACCGAAATTTCTCAAAAAGAAATCTTTATTTCTCCAGTCTTTTTCAACTTTGCAGTGTAAATCTAAATAAACTTTACTACCAAGTAAATGTAAAATATCTTTTCTAGCTCTTGTCCCAATCTCTTTAATCATCTTTCCGCCTTTACCAATAATTATTCCTTTTTGTGAAGTTCTTTCAACAATTATTGACGCATGAATATTAATTAATAAGGGATTAACATCATCATTCTGCATATAATCAATTATACACATTACTGAATGAGGAACTTCCTCTTTAGTTAACTGTAATACTTTTTCTCTTATTAACTCACTAATGATAAATTTTTCAGGATGATCTGTTATTTGATCGTCAGGATAATATTTAGGACCTTCTTCAAGTTCACTAATAATATCATTAAGCAATAAATCAACATTATCACCACGTAAAGCACTTATAGAAAATATTCCTTTAAACTTAAATAGCTTTTTGTATATATCTATACTTTCTTTTAAAGCAACTATATCAGTTGTTTTATCAGCTTTATTTACAATTAAAAATACTGGTATTTTAACCTTTTGTAGTAGATCAATAATAAATCTATCTCCTCTACCAATTTCTTCATTACCATCAATCATAAACATAATTAAATCAACACTACGAAGTGTGTTGATTGCTTCTTTAGTCATGAACTCACCAAGCTTATGTTTTGGTTTATGAATTCCAGGTGTATCAATAAATACTACTTGTGCTTCATCAGTCGTGTAAATACCAGAAATATTATTTCTAGTAGTTGAAGGTTTGTTAGAAGTAATAGTTACCTTTTGTCCTAACACCTTATTCATAAAAGTTGATTTACCTACATTAGGTCTACCAACTATTGTCACAAATCCTGATTTAAACATTAAAGGTCTCCCTCAGTAAATGCGAAAGGTAATAAATCACTATTTAAAACAGTCTTAATATCCCCTTTATTATTCGCCATATGAACTTTTGCATCACCTGGCATTAACTCACTCATTACTTGTCTACAAGCACCACAAGGCGAAATATGAGCGTCTTGTTCAGTTGTAATCATAATCTCTTTGATATCTTCTTTACGGTATCCCATACCATAAGCAGTAAATAAAGCACTTCTCTCTGCGCAATTTGCAAGACCATACGATGCATTTTCAACATTTACACCAGTAATTACTTTACCGTTTTTAAGTTTTAATGCTGCTGCTACTTTAAAATTTGAATATTTTGCAAAAGAATTCTTTAATACATTCTTTGCTTCATTATATAATTCATTCATTCTTAATCACCTATCTATTTAGTCCTGATTTTTTAAGGACTCTATTTTGTAAATCTGTCATAATTTTTTCTTCATCTTCAGTTTCGTGATCATATCCAAGTGTATGGAGTAACCCATGTACAGTTAGGAAACCAAGTTCTCTTTCAAAACTATGATTATACTCATCTGCTTGTTCAATTGTCTTAGGAATAGATATAAATACATCTCCTAAGTTATTTAAATACCCATCAGGAAAAGTTAAAACATCAGTTTCATAATCTTTTTCTCTATATGTTTTATTCAATTCTTGAATCTCACTACTACTTACTAAAACAATATTTATACCATAATCTCTTTTATTTAAAATATTGAATCCATTTTTCAATACTTTTTCAATTACTTCATTATAACTCTTATCATCATACTTATTTATTATATTAACGTTCATATTCTTCATACTTAGCAAGTACTTTTTGAACTAATGGATGTCTAATTACATCAATTCTTTCAAACTTAATAGTACTAATACCTTTTACTCCTTCTAATAGTTTCACTGCATTTATCATTCCACTATCAATTTTTCTTGGTAAATCTATTTGTGTTATATCACCAGTTACTACCATTTTAGAATTAAATCCTAATCTTGTTAAAAATAACTTCATTTGATTAATAGTAGTATTTTGTGCTTCATCTAAAATTACATAAGCATTTTCTAAAGTTCTACCTCTCATATAAGCAAGTGGTGCAATTTCAATAATACCTTTTTCAATATATTCTTCAACAGTATTACTACCTAACACTTCATATAAAGCATCATATAAAGGTCTTAAATAAGGATCAACCTTTTCTTTTAAGTCTCCTGGTAAAAATCCTAAACTTTCACCAGCTTCAACAGCAGGTCTTGTCAGAATTATTTTTTTAACTTCACTTTTCTTTAATTTAGCGAGTGCATTAACAACAGCGATATATGTTTTACCAGTTCCCGCAGGACCTATCGCAAATACAAGATCATCTCTATTAATTGCTTTAATATATTCTTTTTGGTTCAAAGTTTTTGCATAAATTGGTTTACCAGATAATGTTTTAGTAATAAACATCCTGTTAACATAAATATCAACAATATCTTCTTTACTAATCTTTTCAGATAGTGAAGCAATATAAATAATATCTCTTTCAGAAATAATTACATTATTAGAAGCAATCATAATAAGTACTTCAAATATCTTTTCAAGCAATTCAATGATTTCAACATCTTTAGTTGAAATAAAAATATCTTCTCCTTTGGTAAATATGTCTAAATTATAAAGAGAATTTAATACTTTTAAATTAGCATCATTACTTCCAAGAATTATTCTAAAACTATCTAAATTACGAAATTTAATCTCAAGCTTTGTTAAATCAACCAAATTATCAAACCTCCACTCTCAGTTAGACATAGTATAACATATATCTCAGAAAATGAGAAAAAAATAACGGCACATTACATGCCGTTATTAACTATCTATTTCCTTTTTTAGCATTTTCTTTTTTCTTGATCTTTTTAGAAATACTAGGTTTTACATAATACTCTCTTTTACGAGCTTCTTGCAGGGTACCTGAACGTGATACATCTCTTTTAAATCTTCTTAATGCGTCTTCAATACTTTCGTTATCTCTAACAACGGTTTTAGCCATGAGGTCTCCCTCCTTTCGCTCTTTATTTTTCCGTATTTATAATACCAAATAAACATTTAAATGTAAAGTTTTTTAGGAAATTCCTTTAATTTTATCTAAAATATACACGAAACGGCTTGTTTATGGTATTATATTTATATAAAACCAAGATGGAAGTGATAAAATGATTGACACAATTATACAATTTTATACAGATAATTTATTATATGCTGCAATAGGTACAGTAATAGCATTTTTTATTATCTTTAGACTGTTAAAAACAGCCAAAATATATTTAGGTACTAAAAGTTATGTTAGAAAATCTAAGAAAAAAAGAAAGAAAAAGTTTAATGGAATTCAATTAACTGATAAAATTCAAAAGAAACGTAAAAAGAACACAAATGAATATTCTAAATTAAGAGGTAGAGGAAAAAAACTAGTTAAGAAATACTTAAACTATAAATTAGAAGAACTACCTGTTATCACAAGATATTCATATGGTAAGCTACTTAAAAGATCTAAAAAGAAATTGATTATTATAGTTAAAAATGATCGTAAAACTCTTAAAAAGGTTCATATGAAAAAAGGTCTTAAAAATCTAATACAAATCACAAATAAATTTAAATGTTTAGATGAATTAATTCACTTCTTACATAATCTTCCAGAAGCTATTTTAGAGCAACAAGATTACGATATCTACATTGGCGAAGAAGGAATTTCAATAGGTTACATCATAAAATAAAGCTAGTTCACTGAACTAGCTTTTTATTATACCTAAAGTATCTTTATACTTAATATTCTTTATTAAAACATCATGAATAGTGTTTTTTAATTCATTTTCCTTTTTAACTTTAACTGTTATATATGTATCTGAATGTCCATAAGTGAACTCATCATCTGATCTTTCAAATAATACACTTATTACTTCATTTTTATAACTTTTTATATAGTTAGTAGCTAACTCTTCATTTAACTGAATTAATCTATTAACTCTTAGTGATTTAATAATTCCGTTAATTTGTCCTTTTATTTGTGCAGCTTTTGTTCCACTTCTTTTAGAATAAGGGAAAACGTGCATCTCACTAAATTTACACTTTTTAACAAACTCATACATTTCTTCAAACATTAAATCAGTTTCTTCCGGGAATCCAACAATTATATCTGTAGTAATCGCAATACCTGGAATCATCTTTCTAATACTTTCTAACTTATTAAAGTATTCCTCTTTGTTATATTTGCGTCTCATCACCTTTAATATTTCATTACTTCCACTTTGAAGTGGAATGTGTAAGTGTTTAGCAAAGACATCATTATCTCTTATAAGCTCAATTATAGGGTCTATTAGTTCATTTATTTCAATTGAAGATATTCTTATTCTCTTAAGACCTTTAACTTCTTTTAAATCACTTAATAAATCAAATAAAGAATAGTTATCTAGGTCTTGTCCGTATCCACCTGTATGTATACCAGTTAATACTATTTCTTTATATCCATTCTTTACTAAAGATTTTGTTTCTTCAAGTACAGATTCTTTACTCCTAGATCTTACTGGTCCTCTAGCAAACGGAATAATACAGTAAGTACAGAAGTTATTACAACCATCTTGTATCTTCAAAAAAGCTCTAGTGTTTTCAGCAAAACTAGTAACATTTACTTCATCAAATACTCTGTATCTTGATATATCTGTTACTTCATTTATTTTAACTCTTTCATGGAGTACTTGTTTAACTAAATCAAGTAAGTTCTCTCTCTGTTTAGTACCAATAACAATATCAACACCATCAATCTTAGAAACGTCATCAGCACTCATTTGACTATAACATCCCATTACTGCGACTACTGCCTCAGGGTTTCTTTTAATAGCTCTTCTAATAGTTTTACGACTTTTAGAATCACCTGAATTAGTCACTGTACATGTATTTATAATATAAACATCACTATATTCATTAAAGTTAACTCTCTGAAAGCCATCAGCTAAAAACAAACCTGAAATACTTTCAGTTTCGTATGTGTTTACTTTACATCCTAATGTGCTAAATGCTACTTTCATATGTATCACTCACTTCTTATTAAATCATAAAAATACAATTATATTTATTATATCATATATAATGTTTATATGCTTTTTTTATAGATTACACTAAAAATACAAATAAAAAAAGGCCTGCGCCTTTTTTTATTAACTAGCTATCTGCATTGGCTAGATATACATTAGTATTGCAGTATGCTAATGATGATTGTGAACAATAACATACAATGATATGATTTCGTTTATCTACGTAATAGATCATATTACCAATTCTTACATCATCTGTTTTATAACCTTTTACAAGATTATCAGAGTCTTTTTCAAATTCTTCAATAGAATCATCAAAATCAATTATAACTTCTTCTAGATCAAAATTTTCTATACCAGCTTCTGCTAAATTAGGTAATGCTGTAAATTGTGCTTCAACAGTAACATTTTCTAATGACATAAATAAAATAAATACTATCATGAATGTTCCTAATGCGAATCCTAATAAACATTTAAACATATTAGATTTAGTCATTTTTATTCTCCTTCCTATATTTTTTTGGATAAAAAATAACAAAACACTAACAATTAAAGGTTAGTGTTTTGTCTTGTTTCATATATTTAATAGTAATTCTAACCTATTTGTAAACAAAAGTTGGAATTGTACAAAATAAAATATTTGCCATGTTGCTATAAATGGTGTATAATAGACTATATCATCGTGCAATTCATTATAACATACAAATTATTTGTACGTCAATGATTATTTTTATTTTTTTAATTAATTTTAATAAATATTAGAGAAAATATACTATAAATAACTATTAATTTATTAAAAAATGATGAAATTATAGTAATTCATAACAAAGGAGTGATTCTCATGATTGAAGAAGTTAGATTACTTGAAACAGATGAAGAAATAAAAATAGGGTTTAATCCATATAAATTAAGAATAATGTGGATATATACAAGAAATCCTGAATCTATGACAGCCAAACAAGTTGCGGATGAAATGGGAGAACCCCCATCAAAAGTTCATTATCATATTCAAATATTAGTAAAACATAACTTCCTAAAACTCATTAAAACCAAAAATATCAATGGAATCATTGCAAAGTATTATCAAAGAGTATATAAAAGCTTTAGAATGAGTCCAAAGGTAACGGATAATCCGATATTTAAAGAATACTATGATAATGATCAAATAAGGACGTATGATTTAGAATATCGAACGTATAGAGAAAAGTTAATATACTATTTCGATAACTATTTCGAAAGTGGAAAAAGTCCTAATCATGAATATGGTACAATCTTCCCAACTTTATATATGACACAAAAAGAGGCACAAGATTTATCTAATAAAATTATAAAACTAGTCCAAAAACATACAGTAAAAGATGATGAGAAAGATGAATATAAATCTTTCCTAGGTACGGTATTATGTAATAAAAAAGAAGAATAAATAAGATGTATTTTATTCTTCTTTTTTTATAGAAACTACTTATATATTTTTATTGATTTATACTATTTAGAATAAAAAAAGACTACACTGTAGTCTTTTTACTTATTTTTTTCTTGCGCTTTTAAATCTTTTCCATATACTTGAATCTTCAGTTAAATCAGTTTTACCCAATTGTTCAAATAATTTTATTTGTTGTTTAGATAATTTATTTGGTGTTACAACATCTATAATTACATGTTCATCACCTTTACGTTTTGATCTAACGTTTGGTGCACCTTTACCACGTAATCTAAATGTAGTTTTACTTTGAGTTCCCGCAGGAACTTTAAGTTTCACATCTCCATATGGAGTTGGAACTTTAATACTATCACCAATTGCTGCTTGAACAAAAGTAATTGGTACTTCTATTATAAGATCATCTCCGTGTCTCTCATATAAAGGATCTTTTCTAACATCAAATAAGATGTATAAATCTCCACTAGGACCACCGTTAATACCTTTAGAACCATAACCTTCAAGTCTAATTTGTTGACCTGTATCGATTCCTTCAGGTATTGTAATTTCAATTTCTTTAGTATGTGATAATACTTTTTCACCATGACATGTTTCACATTTCTTAGTAATTTGTTTACCACTACCACCACAGTTAGGACATGTAGCTTGACTACGTGTTCTACCAAATAGTGATTGTTGTTCAATAATTACAGTTCCTTTACCATGACACTGAGTACACGTCTTAACATCTTTTTTAGAGTGTGCTCCAGTTCCGTGACATGTCGTACATTCAGTATGTGCTGTAACTTTTATTGTCTTTTTAGCTCCGAAGATTGCTTCTTCAAATTTTACATTCATTCTCTTTTGTAAATCTGATCCTTTTCTAGGGCGGTTACTATTACGTTGTTGTCCTCCACCACCAAAGAAATTAGAGAATATATCATTAATATCAAAGTCAAATCCACCAAATCCAGACGTATTAAAACCTTGGCCGTTATTGGCTTGATGCCCAAAACGGTCGTACTGGCTTCTCTTAGTAGAATCACTTAATACTTCATAAGCTTCTTGAACTTCCTTAAATTTTGCTTCCGCATTTGTTTCAGTAGAAACATCAGGATGATACTTTTTCGCTAGTTTGCGGTAAGCACCCTTTATATCTGCATCTCCTGCGCCTTTATCTATACCTAAGACGTCGTAGTAATCTTTTTTGTCCATAATGCACCTCATTCATAGTTATATGAAGCAGAAATGTATCTGCTTCATATAAATTTATTTAGTCTACTTCTTCAAATTCTGCATCAACGATTGTATCGTCTTGTGATTCACCATTAGATGATGGATCATCATTTTGTGCTTCAGCTTGAGCAGCTTGAGCTTTTTCATATGCTTTAGTAGCTAATGCTTGTGCTACTGTATTTAATTCTTCTTTTTTAGTTTTAATTTCTTCTAAATCAGTTCCTTTTAAAGCTTCTTCTAATTCTTTGATTTTGCTTTCAGTATCAACTTTTTCATCATCAGTAATACTATCAGCTAAATCAGTAATTGCTTTATTAGCAGCAAAGATTAATTGATCCGCTTCATTTCTTAAATCTGCTTCTTCTTTTAATAATTTATCAGTTTCTGCATTTTCTTCAGCTTCTTTAATCATTTTTTCAATGTCAGCTTCACTTAAACCAGATCCATTAGAAATAGTAATTGATTGTTCTTTACTAGTTCCTAAATCTTTTGCTTTTACATGAACGATACCATTCGCATCAATATCAAATGTTACTTCGATTTGTGGAACTCCACGTGGTGCTGGTGGTATATCACTTAATTGGAAACGACCTAATGTTTTATTTTGATTTGCCATTGGTCTTTCACCTTGTAATACATGTAAATCTACAGCTGGTTGATTAGCAACCGCTGTACTAAATATTTGTGATTTTGAAGTTGGAATAGTAGTATTTCTTTCAATTAACTTAGTAAATACACTACCTAATGTTTCAATACCTAAGCTAAGAGGTGTAACATCTAATAATAAGATATCTTTAACGTCTCCAGCTAATACTCCAGCTTGGATAGCTGCACCCATTGCTACAACTTCATCAGGATTTACTCCTTTATTAGGTTCTTTATTTAATTCTTTTTTAATTGCATCTTGAACCGCAGGGATTCTAGTAGATCCACCAACTAATAATACTTGGTGTAAATCATTTTTAGTCATCTTAGCATCTTTTAATGATCTTCTAACTGGTCCCATAGTTTGTTCTACTAAGTCAGCAGTAAGTTCATTAAATTTAGCACGTGATAATGTTTGTTCTAAATGGACAGGTCCACTTGGTCCAACACTAATAAATGGTAATGATATATGCGCTGAAGTGATTCCTGATAAATCTTTTTTAGCTTTTTCAGCTGCATCTTTAAGTCTTTGCATAGCCATTTTATCTTTTGATAAATCAACTGCAGTTTCTTTTTTGAATTCACTTACTAAGTAATCCATAACTTTTTGATCAAAGTCATCTCCACCAAGTCTATTATTTCCGGCAGTTGATATAACTTCGAAAGTACCTTCAGCAAGTTCTAAGATTGATACATCAAATGTACCTCCACCTAAATCGTATACAAGAATTGTTTGAGTTTTATCAGTTTTATCAATTCCATAAGCTAATGCTGCAGCTGTTGGCTCATTAATAATTCTTTTTACTTCTAATCCTGCGATTTTACCAGCGTCTTTTGTCGCTTGTCTTTCAGCATCATTAAAGTATGCTGGAACAGTAATTACTGCTTCAGTAACTTTTTGACCTAAATAATCTTCTGCTGTTTTCTTTAAGTTTTGAAGAATCATTGCAGAAATTTCTTGTGGTGTATATTCTTTACCATTTACTTTTTCTTTATGATTTGTTCCCATTTTTCTTTTAATAGATGTTACTGTATCAGGATTAGTTATTACTTGTCTTTTAGCAACTTCTCCTACTTGAATTTCTCCAGCTTTAAATGCTACTACACTTGGTGTAGTTCTTGCACCTTCTGCGTTTGCTATAACTTTGGCTTCTCCACCTTCCATTACTGCAACACATGAATTTGTTGTACCTAAATCAATACCTATAATTTTTCCCATTTTGTTTTCTCCTTATTCGCTTATTTTTACTATAGCAGGTCTTATTAACCTGTCTTTAAATATATATCCTTTTTGCAGTACTTCTACTACAATGTTTGGTTCGGTTCCTTCAACTTT
This sequence comes from Candidatus Izimoplasma sp. HR2, assembly GCA_000753575.1. Taxonomy (GTDB): domain Bacteria; phylum Bacillota_I; class Bacilli_A; order Izemoplasmatales; family Izemoplasmataceae; genus JAFGXW01. The sequence continues at coordinate 69,346 of JRFF01000036.1, forward strand.
TTCAGTCATAATTGCTTGATGGAAATTAGGATCATACTCTTCTCCTAGAGCATCTACTTCACTAACTCCTTCATTTTCAAGTGCTTTTACAAATTGTTCATTAATTATTTTAAAACCTTGCATAATGTTTTTATTTTCTTCATTATTTATTTCATGTTTTAATGCTAAATCAAAGTGATCAAGCGGTGTAATTAATAATTTAGAAATACTCATTGCTGCATATTTTCTTTCCATAATTCGTTCTTTTTCTAATCTTTTTTGTGTATTTACTAAATCAGCTCTGTCTTTTAACATTGTGTTTTTTAGTTCTTTAATTTTTTCTTCTAACTCCATAATGATATCTTCTGGAGTTTTTTCTTTTTCTTTCTCAATTACTTCTGGTTCTTCTTTTAAAGGATCTTTTTCAACTTTATCCTTTAAAATATCTTCAACTGCTTTTTCCTTTTTCTTTGTCATTATATTTACTCCTTATACAATTTCGACATATGTGCTGCCAAATACTTAATTAGTGGAATTACTTTTTGATATTCCATTCTAGTTGGACCAACTATTGCAATTGTACCTTTTTCAGTTTGACTTAATTGATATGGAACAGAGATTACAGTACAATCTCTCATTGCATTAATTGTGTTCTCTTTACCAATCGTTACTGTTAATCCTATATTTGTTGTATCTTCAACAAGTTTGAATATATCATTCTTCTCAAAGAAAGTTAATAACTCTCTAACTCTATTAACATCGCTAAACTCCGGTTGGTATAACATTTTACTTTGTCCAGCTAAATAGTAATCACTTTGCGTAAACTTCGTAAACGCCTCTAAAAAAGCATCAATTATTGTTTTATTATAAACGAGCATATCCTTAATCTTTTGTTGATCGATTTCGTAATGTAATTTCTCGCTTACTTTTGATATTGGGCAATCGAATAAAATATCATTAAATATTTCTATTACTCTTTTCATATCTTCAATATCAGTATTTACTGGAATCTTAATATTTTTACTTTCAACATGTCCTAAGTTAGTAACTATTATTAATAAAGCGACATTTTCATAAAGAGGAAGTAACTCTATCTTCTTTATCTTCGAGCCATAAGCAGAATGTCCAAGTGCGATTGTTGTATAATTAGTCATTTGACTAAGTAAATTCATCGCTTGTTTTATTGCTTCGTCTCTTTTAATATCTTTATTACTAAATAATTCATCAATAACAGTAAAACTATCATCATAATTGTTTTTATCCGCAAGGATTTGTTCTATATAATAATGATATCCAACATCACTAGGAATTCTCCCACTAGAAGTATGAGTTTTCTCTAAGAACCCAAGTTCTTCTAAATCAGCCATCTCGTTTCTGATTGTAGCGGAACTAAAATCTAATAGTTCGGATAACGTTCTAGAACCGACAGGTTCAGCCGTTTTAACATACTCTTCTACAGTAAGTTTAAGTACTAATTCTTGCCTTTTTGTTAACATAGTTTCACCTCTTTTAGCACTCTATCTATTTGATTGCTAACAACAGTATACAACATCTTTTTAGCAGTGTCAAGTATTGAGTGCTAAATATAAAAAAAAACAACTCAAATGAGTTGTTTTATCTTTTAACATAGGGATTATCAAGCTTTTCATTAAGTATTGTAGTGAAGTGTCCATGTCCAGGATATACGATAGTATTAGCTCTAAATTTAGAAACTAACATATTTACACTTCTTGTAATTTGAGCTTTATTTGATGTTGGTAAATCATGTCTACCAATTGAACCTTTAAATAATGTATCACCACTAAATAAAAAGTTTTTATAATGGTAACATACTCCACCACGAGTATGTCCAGGAGTCTCAACTACTTTAATAGTTTCATATCCAAGTTTAAATGTATCTTTACCTGATATTGTTTTAACAATTTCTTTATTTGTTAACACAAATCTTTTATAAGTCATCGATGATAAATTTAAATTTGGATCAAATAAGAAGTCTCTTTCCTTTTCATGTATATAAACTGGTACTTCATATTTACTTACAATTTCGTTTAATGAAAATATATGATCAAAGTGTCCATGAGTTAATAAAATACCTTTAACAATTAATTGTTTTTCATTAATGTAGCTAACTATCTCGCTAAAGTTAGTTCCTGGGTCTATAATGAAACATTCTTTCTTTTCATTAATAATGTATGTGTTTTCCGTAAAATCGCTTAGAATCGCTTTAACGATCGTTTTTCACAAGTGATGCTGCACCATAAATACCAGCATCATTTCCAAGTTTTGCTAAAACTATTTTAGTTTCTTTAACAGGTTCAAACATCATTTTACGGAAGTAATGATTTATCTTGTTAAGTAAATAAATTCCTGCTTTTGAAACTCCTCCACCTATAATGATAATATCAGGATTAGTTATAATACTTAAAATACTACAAGCATATCCTATATAATAAGTAAAGTCTTCAACTACTTCTAAAGATAATACATCACCTTTTTTAGCTGCTTCAATAACCATTTTTGCACTTAAGTGTTCTTTATCTTTTAGAGTTGAATCAATATTACTATTTTTTTGTAATTCAATAAATGTATTTTTAATTCCAGTTGCACTCGCAACAGTTTCTAAGCAACCGTAGTTACCACAGTTACATAAACGACCATTTTCTTTAACAACATGTAGATGTCCAAGTTCACCTGCGGCACCATGTGCACCGTCAATTATTTTAGAGTTAACAATAATTCCGCCACCTACTCCAGTACCTAAAGTTAACATTGCACTATTACTATATCCAAAAGCTGCTCCATGCAAGGTTTCACCAAGCGCAGCTACATTTGCATCATTTTCAACAAGAATATTTTCATTATTTACTAGTTTCGAAAAAATAGAAATAAGATCGTAATCTTCCCAACCTAAATTAACACATTTTATAATTTTTGAATTTACTACAGGTCCAGGCACTCCAAATCCATATCCATCTACTTCTTCTAAGTTAGGAATTTGGTATTTAATTGATTTGTAAACGTCATCTAATATATGTTTTCCAAGATCCTCTTTATTAGTAATAATATCCCATTTTTTAAGTAGGTTTCCTTTTAAATTAAAAAGACCTATTTTAACTGAAGTACCACCAATATCAATTCCAAATAAATATTTCTTCATATTTACACCACCTTGAATTAAAAAAACTTCTTGTCTCAAGAAGTTTTCTGTTATTTTTTCTCTTTATGTACTGTGCTTTTACGACATTTAGGACAGAACTTATTAGTTTCTAAACGTTCTGGATGAAGCTTTTTGTTTTTGTTCATGTGATAATTTTCACTTTTACATTCTGTACATCTTAAAGTAAATTTAGCTCTCATAATATATACCTCCTAACAAAACTCTAATTTAATATATCATTTTTTATTTATAAAAGCAATAGATTTGTGTATTTTTTTCGCTATTTATTGTATAATTAATGCGGTGATAATATGAATATAAGAAAAGATACTAAAAAGGTTTTTGTGAAAGATATTGTGATTGGTGGAAAATCAGATATTGTTATTCAAACAATGACTACTACTAAGACAAAAAATATTAAAGAAACTGTTAAACAGATTAATACTTTAGCAACTGCTGGAAGCCAAATTGTTAGGCTTGCAGTTTTAGATATTGAAGATGCTAATGCTATTAAATATATTAAAGAACAGGTTACTGTTCCACTTGTAGCTGATATCCATTTTGATTATCGTCTAGCGCTTATCTCTATTGATAATGGAATTGATAAAATTAGAATTAATCCAGGGAATATTGGAAGTAAAGACAAGGTAGAAATGGTTGTTAATAAGTGTAAAGAGAAAAATATCCCAATTAGAATTGGGGTTAACGGTGGATCACTTGAAAAAGATATTCAAGAAAAATATGGAGTTACAGCAATCGGTATGCTTGAAAGTGCTAAGTACCATGTTAAGATGTTAGAAGATTTAGATTTTACTAATATAATAATTTCTCTTAAATCAAGTGACATCTTTAAAACAGTTGAAGCATATAAACTAGCATCAAATGAGTTTGATTACCCTTTACACCTTGGTATAACTGAGGCTGGAACATTGTTTGGTGGAACGATTAAAAGTTCTATTGGACTTGGTATACTACTATACGAAGGTATAGGAGATACAATAAGAGTAAGTTTAAGTGCTGATCCTATAGAAGAAATCAAAGTAGCTAAAGAGTTACTTAGTGGACTCGGACTATATATAAAACCTAAAATTATTAGTTGTCCAACGTGTGGACGACTTCAATATGAAATGTTTGATTTAGTAAATAAGATAGAAAAATACTTAGAAACTATTGAGGAAGACGTAACAGTTGCTGTAATGGGTTGTGCTGTTAACGGACCAGGTGAAGCAAAAGCCGCGGATATTGGTATTGCCGGAGGTAAAAACGAAGGATTAATCTTTGTTGGTGGTAAAGTTAAAAGAAAAGTAAAACAAGAAGAAATGTATGATGAACTTGTTCTTGAAATAAATAACTACATAAAAAAGACGTAAGCTAATTAGCTTACGTCTTCTTTTTCATAAAATGCTAAGAAATCAATACTAACACCAATAAAGTTTTCACCATCAGGTGTAAAATACTCTATATTACGTACAATAAATACTTGATCTGCATTGTATAATAAATCAATAAATGCTTCAATTACCAAATCATCCTGTGTAGTAAAGAATACTTGAACTTCAACTACCTTGAATTTAGTTTGAAGATCACTAAATAAAGTTGTTTCTGAGAAAGTAACTCCTTGATTAACTAAAACTGATCTTTGCATATCAGCATCTTCAGTTATACCAACTAATTCTAACTGAGCAGTTATATAATATGTTAAATCTGTAATAGAAAAAACGTTTGGCACTTGATTGTAAAGTTCATATAAATGATCGATTTGGACATCATTATTATCTTCTACAAGCTCTTCTATACTTGAAATTTGTGCTTGCAACAGTAAATTTTTCGCTTCTAAATCATCAATTTTCGATTCAATATTTCCAATTGATGCTGATTGTACCGCAAATATACCCACAGCAATAATAACTAATACAATATAGAATAAATAATTACTGATTTTTCTATTCAGCATCTCTATCAACTCCAATCGTAAATGTTGAACGCCATAATACAGCGTCTTGTAATTGTTCAGGTTGAGAATAAGAACTCGTAGCTACCCAATTTAAATTAAGAAAATCATTATTTAAATGGTTAAAAATATCGTTAGAAGTACTAATAATCGTTATTTCAAAACTACTTAAATCAGCATAATAATATATTTCAGTTAGTGTTGTGGAATAATTAATATTTTTCAAATCTACTAATATTTGTAAATCATCTAATAAATTATTAAAATCAACTTTGTACACAACTAATAATTCAATCTGTTGTTCAAATGTAATTGTTTCTAAGTTAATTTCATATCCAATTAATTCTTCATTAGTTAAGAGTAACTCATGTTTTAAATCATTATTTAATCCATTTAACACTTCGAACTCTTCAGTTGCTGTTCTAAAAGGCATATAGATAAATACAAATGCTAATACAACAGTAAATGTTAATGTAATGATTACATTCATATTAAACTGTCTAGATCTTTTAACATCAGGTAATAGATCTACATATACAAAATCACTTAAACCATTATATCCTTTAGCATAAACAATTCTCTTAGCCATATTACCACAATCCTTTCGGTTGTACTAAACTAGCAGCAAGAGGAATATAACACTCTTTATCAATTAATGTGTCAACAATTTTACTAATTGATTTCATATTAAATATTTCACTTTGCATTAATGCGCCTTCTTCGTAAAAATAATCATAAAGTTCACTATTAGTAAATTTACTCGACATGTTAAATAGAACTAGTTTCTGAATGGATTTATCTCCTGCATTAATATTAAATTTATAATAGTTTGCAATTTTTGCAATTTCTTGGTCTAAAACGCTCATATATTTTTCAGGTTCCATAGTAGCAATATTCATGTTTTGAACTAGTGAGAAAATTGGAATTTCCTCATCAAAAATATACATTGAATAAGTTTCATCAAACACAGCTACAAACATAATATCTGAATGGAACTTAACATCAGAATCTTCATATTTACGGTAATAGTAAAGTCTATGAAGAGATAATGGAGGTATATCTGTTCTAACTACTTGCATATTCATGTCATAAAACATATCAACATATGTTTTTAATTCATGCTTTGGAGCATAGAACATAATAACTTCATAATGATCTTCTGTTTTCTTATGGATGATATAGTCCATTTTCATATCATCAAAAGGAATCATAATCGTTTTACCGATTTGTGATTTAATAAAATCCCCAATTTCAGTTGGTTTATAAATGATAGGGACATCAATTTTTCTAAAAGTGAATAATTCCTCATGAATAACTAAATTTACTCTTCTAGCTTTAATCTTAAAAAGTTTAAAAGTCTCTTTAATTGTTTTTACAAGTCTTTCTTCTTTGTAGATAATCCCATTTTCAATTGTACCAGGAGGTAATTTTACACTTGAGTATTTAAGTTTCTTCATATTGTAACCATCTGGCTTTTCAATAAAGCTAAATTCATTGTCAGTGAAGAAACAGTTAATTGAAACTTTTGACATTAAAAACACCTACTTCCCTAATTTAAAATCGAAACATACCATTCTATTATACCACTTCCAACGAAATATGTCAGCATACTTCCAGCAAAAATAAATGGTACAAATGGTAGATAGCCTTCTTTTTTTCTAATAATCATACTATAAATTAATCCAAACAATGCTGAAAAGAATAAAGATATTATAACTAATTGATATCCAAGAACAACTCCAATAATGAAATATAACTTAATATCACCACCACCAAGAGCGTCTTGTTTATATCTGAATCTTCCATATAGTGCTATTAAATACATAAATCCAAATCCAATAACTCCCCCAATAATTCCATCATACCACATCTCAATTGGACTAAGGATTCTTAGTGCAAAAATTAAAGGTAAAAAAATTATTAAAAAAAGATTTGGAATTGTTTGATAATACATGTCACTTACTGTAACAATCACCATAAGAGATATAAATAGTACTATTAATATATATTCTATCATATCATATTGTACAAATACAAAAGAACTTAAAAACAATACACCTGTGATGAACTCCATTAAAGGGTATTTTATAGATATTTTCGTATTACATTTTTTACATTTACCTTTTAAAATTAGATACCCAACTATGGGAAATAATTCTAAAGCGCCAAGAGTCTTACTACAATTTGGACAATGACTTCTTCCCATTAATGATTCTTTTAAAGGAACTCTTATTCCTACTACATTAAAAAACGATCCAAAAAAAAGCCCTATTACAAAAATATATGTGTATAAAAGTACATAAATTAATATTTCCATTTTTATCACCAACTATATTTTACATTAAACTGGTCAAAAAATCTATACTTACTCTAAAAGAGTAAATAAAAAAGAGCTCGAAAGCTCTTTTTCTAATAATTTTTATTAACTTGCATCAGTTACTTTTGATCTATCATTTTGAGACGGTACTCTATCAGCTGCTGTAGTAGGCATCCAATCATATCCACCCGCAGTAACAGTTGCAGATGTTCCATTCAATTGAATTTCCCATCCGTTAGTTGTCAAAGTAGCTATAATTACATCGCCAGTAACGTCTGCTGCTGGTGATGCAACAGAATCAAACTCGTAATAATCAGCACCATCAATTCCAGTAACATATGATGAAAGTTCAGCCCATGTAAGAGTTTCTGTACCTACAGCCTCACAAGTTGTTTGTGCGCAAAACAGGTTTGCTGCATTTTCAATAGCAATTGCGTCAGCTAATATTGCATCTTTTTGTGTATTATCGATAATTGTTCCTACTGCAGGAATTGCGAACGCTGCGATAATTCCCATTACAACGATAACAATTAGTAATTCTACCAAAGTTACCCCTTTATTATTCTTAATCATTATTTTTCCTCCTAATATATTTTGATTTTTTTTCAGTTTTTTATAACTACTGTAATAAATATACCATTTTTATGTCATAGTGTCAATGACTTAATCATAATTAATGGCATTATATAACAGTTTCTACATCTTTTATAACTGTGATGTAAATGAGAAGGTTGGTAGCATTACAGCTAGCAACATTACAACAACTAATGAGAAAATAAATATTAGTAATATTGGTTCAATGGCTTTCTTAAGGCGTTCAACCTTAACTTCACTGTCTTCGTCATAGAATGATGAAAGACTTTTTAACATTCTACCAAGGTCTCCAGTTCTTTCTCCTACACTGACCATTCTTGCAAAAACTACTTCAACTGCATAATGATTTTCAAATACTTTACTTATGAATTCACCATCGTTTACATTTTTTTGAGCTTGAACTATAAGATCTTTATATATTTTGTTTCCAATTGTGTCATAAGTTGTTGCTAAAGAATCTTGTAATGGTACATGATTATTTAACATTTGTGATAATGTAGATGCAATTCTTGATAAGTTGTTTAATTTTGTTACACTACCAATAATCGGCATTTGAATAGCAATATAAGATATTAATATTTGAAATTTAACTGATTTTATCTTCAAAGTTTTAAATCCTACAATAGATGCTATCAGTCCAAATACCATAAACCAGATATTATCTTTTACAAAATTACCTGAATCAATAAAGAATTTGGTAAGTCCAGGCATTTCGACTCCTTCAACAGTATTAAACATTTCCTCAAACTGAGGCATTACAAATGCCATTAATACGACAGCTACAAGTAATCCAACTATAAGATAAATTACAGGCATCATCATTGTTGATTGAATAGATGTTTTTAAACGATACTGATTTTCAAAATAAACAATAATTTCAGTAATTGCTCCCTTTAAATCTCCTGTTCTTTCCCCTACTCCTACCATTGCCACAAGGATTTGAGGAAAATCAATTGGATATTCTTTATATGCATCAGCTAGTGTTTGACCACTATTAACTTCATAATAAATACCATAAAGAATTCTACGAATATTCTTGTTTGTTTGTTGAGTTGCCAAAATTTCTGATGCTTCATTTAATTTCACACCTGCTCTTAAGAGCGAAGCTAGTTGTTTCAAATAGAAAATTAAATCTCTTTCTTTTATTACTTTACCAAGTGTTATTCGATTAACTTTTTGAAACCAAGAGTCTTGTTGAAAAATTTCAATAGGTTTAAGTCCTGATTCTTGTAAGAACTTATCAACCATTGCTTTAGATGGTGCTTCAGTAATACCTTTAATTACTTTACCATCCTTCAGTCTCTTTGCTCGGTATTTATAATCATATATTTTCATTGGATTTCACCCCTAATCTAAATTAATACGCATTACTTCTTCTAGTGTAGTTGCACCTGCTATTACTTTGAGTAAACCAGCTTCAATTAGAAGTTTAGTTCCATCTTTTTTAGCTTGTTCTAGAATTTCATATTCATGTGCATGATTAGAAACCATTCTAATAATTTCTTCATTAACACTTAAAATTTCAAAGATTGCAGTACGTCCTTTGTACCCTTTATTATTACAAAGTTCACATCCTACTGCTCTTTTTATCTTGGTTGGTGCTTTTATTCCATTTCTTTCAAATACGTCTTTTTCATCAGCACTTAATGTTGTTTCTTTATGACAATGAGAACAAACTACTCTTATAAGTCGTTGTGCTACTACACCACTGAGTGATGAAGCAACTAAGAACGCATCAATACCCATATCAATTAATCTTGTAATAGTTTTTACAGCACTATTAGTATGAATTGTACTTAAAACTAAATGTCCAGTAAGTGATGCTTTAACAGCTATTTGTGCAGTTTCAGTATCCCGAATCTCCCCAACCATTATAATGTTTGGATCTTGACGTAAAATAGATCTAAGTGCATTTGCAAATGTAAAATCAATTTCAGGGTTAACATTTACTTGATTAACTCCTTCTAACTCAATTTCCACAGGATCTTCTACTGTAATAATATTTACATGATCTTCATTTAATTGATCTAAAGAGGCATATAAAGTAGTTGTTTTCCCACTACCTGTAGGTCCACTAACTAAAACTATCCCGTTAGGACGATTAATTAATTTTGTAAACAAAGCTTCATCCTCAGGATTTAATCCTAATCTTTCAAGCCCTTGATGATCTCTTGATAAATCAAGTACACGCATAACGGCTTTTTCCCCACGTACTGTAGGTAAAGTTGCAATACGTAAATCAATAGGTCTTCCTTCAATAATCGTTTTAATACGACCATCTTGAGGTTTTCTTGTATCAGTAATATCCATGTGTGACATTACTTTAATACGTGAAATAAGTTTAGGTAAAATTACTTTTGGTAAAACTCTTTCAGTAGCTAAAATACCATCAACACGGTATCTAATTTTAAATTCAATGTCACTCGGGTCAATATGAATATCTGATGCTCCTGTTTTAACAGCTGTTAGTAAAATTTGATTTACTAATTGAATAATTGGCGATTCATTCGAATCTCCATCTTTATCAGCAAGTAATAGTTCTTCATAGAATTTTTCATCAGATTTCTTTTCTTCTACAACTTCAATACCTAAAGATTTTAACGTTTTTGAGAAACCATAATATCTAGCAATAGCAGTTTCTATATCATTTTTAGTAGCAAGAACAGTTTCAACGTTCATACCTGTTCTTAATCTAACATTTTCAATTGTAGGAAAATCAAGTGGATCGTTAGTTGCAATTACAATACGACGACCATGAATATTTATTGGCATAATTTTCGCTTTAGTAACAAAATCTTCGTCCAATAATTTCAAAACATTTTCATCTATGTATAGTAATTGTAAGTTTACTCTTTTAATCCCAAGAGAAGATTCCATAGCATCAACTATTTGAGAATCAGAACAATACCCAAATCTTATTAGTGCTTCTCCTATTTTTTCCCCTTTTTCCCTTTTACGAAGGGCTTCACTTATTTGTTTTTCAGTAACAATACCATTCTCAAATAGAACGTCACCTAATCGTTTCTGTACATTTCTTGCCATTTTAAAACACCCCTTTACTTAGTGATTAAGGTTCTAATACTATCTCCTTAATCGGTGGATAAAATTCAAATAAAATTACATTTTCATATCTTACATTTCCTGAAATATCAGTTATAACTCTTACTACTTCAATTATTGCTCCATCATATCCACTTTGTAAAATATCATCGTTTGGCGTATATTGCGTAATATGATCTAAAACTGTTCTATTAATTTGCACTTCAATATCATCAATGAATTCCAATCCTACTAATGTAATAGTAATACTCAATTCATCAACTTTTTCTACAGTAAAATAATAGCTATAATTATTAGGGTTGTAGAATGAAAAACTATTTCCAATTACTTGGTTTATGCTCGCATTATGCCCAAAATATGGAAATGTATCAATATCATAGTTAATATAGTCAATTTCTGCGACATAATGAACTTCATTAACAGCAAAGTTAGTTTCTAAAATTAAAGCTAACATACCTGTAGATAAAATACTCATTTCATTATCTGCTAAATTTTCTCCAAGTTTTTCAACAATATCAAAAAGTTCTTTTTGTTCAGCTATGATTTTTCCATCAGGATATACTGCATTAATTCCACTAAGTAAATCATCAACATCAATTCCATCATATATATCCAATGTAAAAGATCCTACTTCTAATTCTGTAACATCAATATCAATAATGTAATCTTCTAGATTAAGGCTAGAATATGATTTCATAAATCCAGCAGCTATTAATGTATCATTAATTAAAGTTTCATAATCAAATTGCTCATTTATTCCTATTAAAAAATCTAAGCTATTAATATCATTCAGGATGTCTTGTCTTTCATCAACCTGATATGTCGCATATAGTCTATTCGTTTCACCATCTTCTAAATTAAATATCGAAAGCTCTTGATCAAAATAAAAAAGTGATCTATTAAATTCATAATTATATCCTTGATAAGTTAATTCAAAGACAATACTCTCATCATTAAGCCATTTTGTAATACGTTCAGTAATAATAGGTTCAACTTCTTCTTCTTTTAAACCCCCTATATATACACTACCAATAATTGTACCTTCTCCATAAGTTCCAAGGCTATAACCTTTTACCATGTACCAAACTACAAAAATAGAAGCAAAAGCAATAATCGCTATTATTGCTGCATATAAATAAAACCCTAGGTTGCTATTTTTAAATTGCGAATTCATATGATCACCCTACCTATTTTTTATTATTCATAACAATTATACTATAAAACGGCTAGTTTTACAAAAAGAAATGTATTTTTTTGAGTAACTTCAATATAATTTACAAATAACTAAATTAGTGATATAATTTAATAGATATAAACTTGTAAATAAGGAGGAAGAAATATGTTGAAGAATAATAAAGGATTTTCACTAATAGAACTTTTTGCTATGATACTTATTTCAACGGTTATTATTTATCCTTTAATGCAATCACTTGTTAGAAATATTACAATAAACTCAAGATTAAATGATAGACGAAGTGCCACTAATATAGCTGATGGAACTTTATATACTTTAGACAAACTTAACTTCCTTGACTTACAAAGTTTAGTAGATGCTGCAAATACTAATAATGATTATTATATAGAACTCAACCTAGATGAGTGTAATACCCTTGCTTCTACTGCTGATCAAGCTGTATGTACACAACTATTTAATAGTGTTTGGAATAACTTATCACTAACAAGTTCAGAATATAGAGTCTTTATATATAATTATAATTTACCCCAATCCTATATTGATGGTTTAACAGTTAACGCAAATCTACCAACTGATGTTCAAAATGAAATAGGTTTAATTACTGCAAATGCTAATAGCAATACAACTCTTTTAAGAGTAACTGTCTGGATCGAGTATTATCAAGATCCTGTATATACTCTTATATTAAGTGGGATGATATTTGATGAATAATATTAAAAATGAAAAAGGATTAACATTGATCGAATTAATGATTTCAATAATGGTAGCCAGCATAGTAATTTCAATGCTTCTATCTATTTTAACTATGTCTTTAAAAGCAAAAGCAACAATGGATGTAGAAAACAAACTTTTAATGGAAAGTACAATTATCTCTGAAAAACTCAGATTTAATATGTTTGAACTACAAGCTCAAAAGATTGAACTAATATCTGATGATGCTACTTCTACCATTATTCATATTACACACGAATATGATATCTTGCTAGATGGTAATCAAATTATCTATAAGGATTATTCAAATCCTATTGTTCACATACTAACTTATGATAAGGTAACCCAGCAAATTACTTATGATTCAGGATCTGGTCCTGAACTATTACATGATAGTAACGTTCTTGTAACTTATCAAGATGAACTACTAAATATAGTTTCTTCTATAGAATTAATTTCTTTTGATGATACAGTCTGTGATTTAGCTGTCGAACCTTGTAGTGAAGGAGTTATTAAGTTAACTCTTACAATTACTGTTTTATTCCCAAATGGAGCTGTTTTAATTCCACAGACTTATATAACTACTATTATCTTATAAGTTCGTGTATTGTCTTAGAATACATATAATGGTATAATATAGTGTTAGATTCATCATAAATTCATAACTATAAGTTATAATATATTATGGAGGTGAGAAAATGTTGAAAATGTTGAAAAAATTATTTAAGAGAAACCTCATAAATAATGATAAAGGTAGTGCACTAAGTGTTGCATTCATCGTTATCACTGTTTTAACGTTCTCTTTAACTACGGTTACCTCTATGAATGTAAACTTAGCAGGAGCAACAACACTTAAAATTGAGCAAGTAACTGATGATAGTCTTGTTAAAGCATTAATACGACAAGCTATTGGTGAATTTGAAGATTATATAGAAGCAACTGATTCTTATGAAGATTTCAATAATGTTGAAATACCTAGAATTTTAACTGATTATGGAGTAGTTGTATCTGATGTTACTGGTACTGGTGATTTTGTTGATTATGCTGGAACTGATAGTTACGTATATAAATTTGCAATAACAATGGATGATGGAGATGTATTATATAAATATGTATTCTCATCTATTTACGGAAGCAGTGTTGAAACATTTGACGTATTTGATTACTCACTTGGTACAAATGGTAAATTAATCTTAAATAGTGGATTATACGATGAAGTGTATTTATATGGCGAAGAAGTTAAACTTGCTAGTACAGCTCCATATGTAGTTAATGGTTCTACTACTCAAGCTGAAACTCCTAATTCTAGTGCTACGTATCCAACACTTACAACATCAGGACCTTCTACTATCTTTAGTGAGGTATCATACGACTATTGTATATCTTCATGTTTCACTTTAAATGGATATCCCAATCCATTTGTAATTAACGAATCTAACTACGTACCTGTTGTTGGAAGTGATCTTCCAGATCAAGGTACAGTAAGTACAATGATAATTAATGACTTCTTTGGTAACTTTGATTATGATGAATTCTTTATTGATTATTTGAAAACAAAAGCTCCAAAAGAAGATGAAACGATAACAGAGCCAGGAATGACTATGGCAAACGCAAAAGCTACTATCTTATCATACGCAGATGATTTAACTTGGACTACTAAAAATAATGGTACATTTAAAAAGTGGGTTTACCCTTCTACTCCTTTTGTTAATATTACGACCGGGTATAATACACATCCATCTGAATTCGATTTTACTGGTGAATTTTCAAGCCAAGGTAACCAATATTCACTTGTTTACGATGGTGATTTAGTAATTACAAGTGGAGTATCAATGGATAAAACTCCAACAATAGTAGATTCTTTAATTATCTTTGGTGATTTAACATTAGATGGTGGAGATATTCAAGGTGCTATAGTTGTCTTTGGTGATTTATATATTACTGGTGATACACAAGACTACGCAGGTACATTGTTTATCTTAGGACAAACATTTATTAATAAAGATTTGAATGCTGGAATTACTACAAACGGTAATGACTACGGTTTCACTATTATAGCGAAAGACAATGTTATTATTGAAGAAATATATGAGAATCATGTTTCTTCTGCTCTCGCTACACAATTTAGTGCATTTATTTATACAGAAGAATCAATTTATATTGATGCTGTCAATTCAAGACTTAATATAGAAGGAGCTTTATTTGCTAGAGGCCTTGGTGTTTCAGGAAATCAAATATTTATGGATGATGAATCAATTAGTCCAATAAATGGTATCATAATCAATAGTTATCGAGGATACATAAATAACTCTGGAGTCGCAGTACCTAGCACTTCAAATACTGCTAATGGATTTATTATTGAAAAGATTTCTAGTGGTAACTACCAAGATAGATTCTATAATATACCTGTCTTTGAATCACTTGTTCAAATCCCCGGTCTTTATACATTTGAAACTAGTGAATGGCTATTAGAATAAAACAAAAGGAAGTTCAAATGAACTTCCTTTTTTATTTAGAATTTTTTGATACATTCTCCTACTACTTCACTAATTGTAGGATGAGCATGTATAATATTTTGATACTCATAAATATTTATCTTTTTATACATTATAGCTGTTACTTCATGAATTAAATCTGAGGCATGAGCTCCAATAATATGAACTCCTACTAAGATATCATTTCCATCAACAATCATTTTAATAAATCCATCTGTTTCATTTAAACATTCAGCTTTAGCATTAGTCTTAAATAAATACTTATTAGTTCTATACTCTTTCCCATCTAGTTCCTGCTCAGTAACACCAACAGTAGCTATTTCAGGAAAACTAAATACAACACTAGGCACTTGATTAAAGTTGATTGCCATATCTTTTTCTAAAATTTTTGATACTACTTTATATCCATCATACGTTGCTTTATGAGCAAGCATTAAGATTCCAGTAACATCACCAATTGCGTAGATACTTTTAACGTTAGTTTCAAAGTTATCGTTAACCTTTATACCTGAATTAGTATACTCAATCCCAAGTTTATCAAGATCAAGATTACCAAAGCTAGGTGCACGACCTGTCGCTAGTAAGACATAATCAGTTTCAAGTTCAAGCATTTTACCTTTACTTTCAACTAACGCAAAATACTTACCATCTTTCTTAATTACTTCTTTTAATACTGATTTAGTATAAATCTTTATTCCACTGCGCTTATATAAATTACGAGCGCGTTTTTTAATGTCTTTGTCTAGAGGAGGTAATATTTCATCTAAGTACTCAACAAGCGTAACTTCACAATCAAAATGATTGAAGATAGTTGCCATTTCACACCCGATTACTCCTGCCCCTATTACTATCATTTTTTTAGGGAATGTTTCTAAACTTAAGATATCTTCTGAATCATGAACAATATCAAAGTCATCTCCAGGAAATGGTATACGGCGAGAAACTGAGCCAGTTGCGATTATAATGTTTTTCGCTTCTATTATTTCACCATTTACTTCTACTTTGTTAGGAGCAATAATACTTGCTTCTCCTTCTATAAGTTCAATACCTAGTTTCTTAATCGAAGTTAAAATATTATTAATTTGATTATCTACAATTGTTTCTTTACGTGTTTTAATTGTTTCATAATTTACTTTAAAATCTTTTACTTCCACACCAAAAACATCAAGTTCCTTCATGTTTTTAATTGTTTTAGCATTATGATACAAAGTCTTAGTAGGGATACAACCTACATTTAAGCATGTCCCCCCAACTTTATGTCTCTCAATTAATGTTACATCAAGTCCGTGTTCTTTAGCATGAATTGCTGTATCAAATCCACCAGGACCAGCACCAATTATTACTAAATCTTTCATTTTAAAAGATCGCTATACTTAACGATTGGCTTTCTAGCAGCAGTTGCTTCATCCAGTCTTTTAACTACAGTATTATAAGGTGCACCTTTAACAAGGTCTGGCGTAACTCTCGCTTCTTCTGCTACAGTTCTCATTACTTCAATAAAGTCATCAATTGTAGCTTTACTTTCAGTTTCAGGTGGTTCAATCATTAATGATTCCTTAAACGTAAGTGGGAAGTAAACAGTAGGTGGATGTACATCATAATCTAATAATCTCTTAGCTACATCTAAAGTAGTAACATGGTGAGATTTATCAATTAGACCATCAAATACAAACTCGTGTTTACAAATTCCTTTAATAGGTAATAAGTAATCATCTTTAAGTGATTCTTTAATATAGTTAGCATTTAATACACTGTATCTACCAATATTAGCCATGTTTTCTTTACCAACAGTTAATAAATAAGTATATGCTTTAGTAACTACACCAATATTTCCATAAAAGTGAGAAACTTGTCCAATTGAAGTTTCATTTGAATCTTCAATAATATATTCTTCACCTTGTTTTTTAATCACAGGACTTGGTAAATATTTAACTAAACTTTCAACTACTCCAACAGGTCCAGAACCTGGGCCTCCACCACCATGAGGTGTTGAGAATGTTTTATGTAGATTGATATGCATTATATCAAATCCCATATCACCTGGGCGTGCTAAACCTAAAATTGGATTAAGGTTAGCTCCATCATAGTAAAGTAATCCTCCAATATCATGAACTAGCTTAGCTATTTCTAAAATATCTTTTTCGAATACTCCAGCTGTATTAGGATTAGTAAGCATAATTCCAGCTATTTCATCAGTTAATAATTCTTTTAGACTCTCAATATTAACTGTACCGTCTAAGTTAGATTTTACTTCAACACTAATTAATCCAGCTACAGTTGCAGAAGCTGGGTTAGTACCATGAGCACTGTCAGGAACAATTACTTTAGTACGTTTTGTATCATTTCTATCCATATGGTACTTTCTCATAATCATTAATCCAGCAAGCTCTCCATGAGCTCCTGCGTATGGATTAAGACTAAATGTATGAAGTCCACTTAATTCACTCAATATTCTTTGTGTTTCATAATAGATTTCTAAAATACCTTGAATTGATTTCATTGGTGCATAAGGATGTAAACTAAATTGGCTCATATTTGAGATATCTTGATTTATCTTAGGATTATACTTCATAGTACATGATCCTAAAGGATAAAATCCTTTTTCAACACCAAAGTTTTTAGTACTTACATTTGTATAATGTCTTACAGCTTCAAGTTCACTCACTTCAGGTAAATTAGCTTCAGTTGCTCTTAATAAGTTTTTAGGTATGTTATATGATTTAAATTCACTTTTAGGTAAGCTGTATCCAACTCTACCTTTATTTGAAATCTCAAATATTAAACTATCGTAATACATTATAACGCCTCCAATATTTTAACAAGTTTATCGATTTCAGCTTTAGTACGCTTCTCAGTCGCACTAAATAGTAATACATTATTCATTTTTTCATCATATTTACCTAAGTGAAGAGGACCTAAAATTCCTTCTTCATATAATTTATTATTAATAACTTCATGATCTAATTCTGTTTTAATAGCTACATCTTTAAAGAATTCGTGATCGAATACTTTATTAAATTTAGGTAACTTAGTTACTTCATCAAATAAATAATGAGTAGCATTATATGAATTAGTTTGAGCTTCTATTAAACCTTTTTTACCCATGATAGCTAAATATATAGTTACAAATAAAGCAATTAAACTTTGATTTGAACAAATATTAGAATTAGCTTTTTCACGTCTTATGTGTTGTTCTCTTGCTTGTAATGTTAATACAAAAGCACGTTTACCTTCAGTATCTTTTGTAACACCACAAATTCTACCTGGCATTTTACGCATTAATTTGGTTGTTGTTGCTAAATAACCAATATAAGGTCCACCAAACTGTAGTGGAATACCTAAAGGTTGTCCATCACCTACAGCAATATCTACACCGTATTCAGCTGGACTTTTTAAGATTCCTAAAGTTGAAGGATCATGATTCATTATAAAGATCCCTTTAGTTTCATCTAAGATTTCTCTATATGCAGAATAATCTTCAATAATTCCATAGTAATTTGGATTTTGAACAATAATTCCAGCATAATCTTTTGAATTTTTAGCTTTAAAATCTTCAACATCAGTAATTCCGTTAACCGCATTAACATATTCTACTTTTAAGTTTCTATAAAGAGCATATGTTTCAACAACTTTAATGATATTAGGATTTACTGTTCTTGATATAAGAATAGATTTTCTTTTACGTGCAGCTGTAGCCATAAACATAGCTTCAGCAGTCGCAGTAGATCCATCATACATAGATGCATTTGATACATCTAATCCTGTTAATTCACAAATTAAACTTTGGTACTCAAAGATGTACTGTAAAGTCCCTTGTGAAATCTCTGGTTGATATGGTGTATACGCAGTTAAAAACTCTTGTCTTTCAATTAAATGTCTAATAACTGAAGGTGTATAGTGATCATATGCTCCAGCACCTATAAAAGGAATAAGCTCCTTATTTTTAGCTGCTAGTTCATTGAATCTTTGATAAATTTCAAGTTCACTATGA
The DNA here is from genome assembly GCA_000753575.1 of Candidatus Izimoplasma sp. HR2. Taxonomy (GTDB): domain Bacteria; phylum Bacillota_I; class Bacilli_A; order Izemoplasmatales; family Izemoplasmataceae; genus JAFGXW01. Next base: position 88,796 of record JRFF01000036.1, read on the forward strand.
CTTTTTGGGAGATCTAAATCTAATCCCATTAATTTACTTGGGATTTCAGCAAATAAATCATCAATATTGTCTACTCCAATTACCTCGAGCATTTCTTTAATATCTGCTTCTGTATGAGGTAAAAATTTAAACATAATGTAATCCTCCTATTCGCAGATTTCTTTATATTGTTCTGCGTTTAATAATTTTTCTAATTCAGATTCATCAGATAGTTCAACTTTAACGATCCAGTTAGTAAATGCATCTGTATTAAGTAATTCAGGTTCATCTTCTAAACTTTCATTAATTTCAACAACAGTTCCAGTAATAGGACTTAAAATATCTGAAGCAGCCTTAACTGATTCTATAGCACCTAATTCTTCACCTTTTTCTAAACTATCATCTTCTTCTGGTAATTCTATAAATACTATTTCTCCTAAACTTTCTTGTGCATAATCAGTAATCCCGATAAATGCAAATCCGTCTTCTACTTTAACCCATTCGTGTGTATTAGTATAAAATAAACCTTCTACAATTTTACTCATCTTATTTCCTCCTAATTTTCTTTATAACTTTTAGTATAGAATTTTTTGTTTCTTACAACTACTTTTTTCATTTTATTTCTTATTTGAACTTCTAACTCTGTGCCTCTTTTGTCAAACGGTCTATCTATCATAGCCATTGCAACAGTTTCACCTGTACTAGGTGATCTATATCCAGTAGTTATTTCTCCTACTTTAGTACCATCTTTAAATATTTCATATCCGTGTCTTAATATTCCTTTATCAATTAGCTTAAGTCCTACTATTCTTCTTTTAGTCTTTTCAGCTTTTTGTTTAACAAGAACATCTTTACCAATAAAATCTCCAGCTTCAAGTCTTACTGAAATACTAGCAAGTCCTGCTTCTAGTGGTGTGATATCTTTACTAAGTTCATTTCCGTATAGCGGAAGTGCAACTTCAAAACGTAAAGTATCTCTACATCCAAGACCAGCTGGTGCAACGTTTTCTCCACCTGCTTCTAAGATTTCTTTCCATATTTCTTTAATCTCAGTTTCGTATCCATAAATCTCAAATCCATCTTCACCAGTATAACCAGTTCTTGAGACAAGAACATTTTTACCATTAATTAACATCATACTAAATGTGAAAAATGTTAATGTACTTAAATCATAATCAGTTAATTTTTGTAATATTTCTTCAGCAAGAGGTCCTTGTAAAGCCACTTCTGAAATATTATCTGATTCATTAGTTAAAACACAATCAAACTTTTGTTGCTCAGTTGCCCAAGCAAAATCTTTATCTGCATTTGAAGCATTAACTACCATAATATAAAATTCATTATGAACTTTATAAACTAGTAAGTCATCAACAACTCCTCCTGTAGGATAAAGCATCATTCCATATAATACTTGTCCATCAACCATTGAAGATACATCATTAGTAAATATATAATCTACAAATTTACCTGCTTCTTTACCTTTAACATAAAATTCTCCCATATGAGAAACATCAAAGATACCTGCTTTTTCTCTAACATAATTATGTTCTTCTGTAATAGATGTGTAAATAAGAGGCATTAAGAATCCTCCAAAGTCAACCATTTGTGCATCCAATGCAACATGTGCATCATATAATACTGTCTTCTTCATAATCTCACTCTCCTTCAAATTGTTCTCTAGCATGATATGAACTTCTTACAAGAGGTCCACTCGCTACATATCTAAAGCCTTTTTTCTTACCTTCTACTTTATATAAATCAAATTTTTCTAATTCCACATACTCTTTAACAGCTATATGTAGATTTGATGGTCTTAAATATTGTCCAATAGTTAAAATATCGCATCCAATATTACGTAGATCATCCATTAATCCTAAAACTTCATCCGTCTTCTCACCAATTCCAACCATTATTCCTGACTTAGTAAGCATCTCTGGATTTATTTCTTTAGTAGTTTTTAATAAATTTAAACTTCTATTGTAATCAGCATTATCTCTAAAGCCTCTATATAGCCTATCTATTGTTTCTAAATTATGATTAATAACATCAGGTCCAGCGTCAACAACACGTTTTAAAGCATCATAATCACCCATAAAATCAGGTATTAATACCTCAACAGTCATTTCTGGTCTTTCTTTTTTAAGTAACTTAATACACTCAACAAATTGATTACTACCATAATCACCTAAGTCATCTCTTGTAACCGAAGTAATAACAACATGTTTAAGATCCATTAAGACTGCAGCTTTTAAAATATTAGCAGACTCATTATGATCTATTGGCATTGGATCAGCATGAGTAACATCACAAAAACTACAGTTTCTAGTACAGTGTGTTCCTAGTATCATAAATGTCGCAGTTTTTTGCGAGAAACATTCTAACTGATTAGGACAACTTGCCTCTTGACAAACAGTGTGCAAGTTATGTTGATTTAACAATGCTTTAATCTTTTTAGTTTCTTTATTTAAATTTGCCATATCAATTTTTAAATAATCTGGTTTACTAATTCTTTTTTTAGCTGGTTTCTCAAAAAAGAATTGTAAAAACTCGTTAGTTTTTAATTTATAAAAATATTCTTTTACTTTAGTTGTTTTAGTAACTCCCAAAAAATCTTTATAAGTATAATTTACTCCAATAAAAGCGTTTTCAAAATCTTGAATTTTTTTGAGACTAAAATAGTCCCCATTTATCTTAATATCTTCTACTATATCATTCTTTAATTCTAAGTAAACTGTAAAGTTTCCAGCATCAAATTTCTTCTTAATTGTTATACTATGTTTTGGACTCTTTCCATAGTTCCATTCATCAGTATAATACTTGTTCGAATACTTAACTATTTTTTCTAATTCTAACGTTTCTAAATGTACTATTTTTGTTGCTACTTTATTTACTAAGAAATCATAAAATTCATCAAGTGACATATCTATTTTTTCACCAAGATTGCAAACCCTAGATTTAACACTACTTATTGCGTGGCTAAATAACTTGGATTTATCAGGAGTTAAACTCCCAACTAATTTTGTAAAATCAGTATTAAATAATATTGTTCCATGAATTACCATTTTATCTTTATAAATATATTCAGCGTTACCACTAAACTTTTTACCATCTGATAAAATATCGTTTCTTCCCGTAAACTCAGCGTTTAAACCAAGTTCCCTTACTGTATTTACTATATGCTCTACATGCCCTTCAAAAATGTTCTTATGGCTCTTATTATTAGTAATAAACGAAAACTGTAAACAGCCTGGATCAGTATATACTGCTCCACCACCACTCATTCTTCTTACAACTTCAATATTGTTTTTTTTAACAAAATCAGTATCAATCTCTAAACTTGTTACTTGATGTCTACCAATCATTACTGAAGGTTTCGTATTCCATAATAAAAAGATGTCACCATCATGTCTATAATCTTTAATTAAATACTCCTCTAAACCAAAATAAAAACCACAGTCATTTGTAGTGTTATCTTTTGTATCTATATAAAGCATTTCTTCACCATCTTTCTACATAATAATGATACCATAAAAGTTAAAAAATAAAAGGAAAAAAAACTAAAAAAAAGACAAGAAATTCTTGTCTTTTATTTCGGTTCAAAATTCTTCTTAAATTTATCATCAAATCTTAATCTAGCTTGTCTATGTGAAGGTACAACAATTTTTTTATTTGTTTGTGGATTTACTGCATCTTTTGCAGGCATTTTAATAGTAGTAAATGTCCCAAATCCAGGAATATCTATATCTTTACCCTTAGCTAATTCTTCTTTAACTACTTCGGCAAAGAATTTTAAGAATTTGTTGCTTTTATTTTTACTAATACCAGTTTTTTCTTCTATATAAACAATGATATCAGCTTTAGTTTTTTTAAGTTCTTTAGGTTTTGCTGGTTTTACAACTTTGGGAGCTTCTGCTTTCTTTTTAGTTAATGCAGCAGCGTTAGCTAACTCTTCTTGTTTTGCTAATTCAGTTTTTCTTTTTTCTTCAAGCTTAGCTTCTTTTTCAGCAAGTAGTTTTGCTTGTTTTTCTTCTTCAAGTTTAACTTCTTTTTCAGCTGTACGTTTTGCCTCTTCTTCAGCAAGTTTTGCTTCTTTTTCTTCTTTACGTATTTGTTTATTTGACTTTTCTTGCTTTTCAGGTTCCTTAGTAACAGCTGCTTTTAGATCACTTATAGGTTTAGAATCAGTAATAATCATATCTTTAAATAATTTATCTGGTAAAAATCTAACTTCATTTGATTCAGGTATAACAATTGTCTCTCCAGTTTTTGGGTTAACACCTTTTTTGGATTTATTTGTAACTACTTTAAATTTACCAAATTTACCTATATTAACTTCATTACTATTAGAAATTTCCTCAACTATTATATCTAATAATGAATTGATAACAAGTTTACATTTTACTTTTGTTAGACTAGATGATTGAGCAGCTAATGAAATTAATTCAGCCTTATTAATACTAGTAACAAGTTTATTTTTATCAGATGATTCTTTAATACTATCTGTAATTTCTTTTTTATCTTTATTTTTTGTCTGAGCAACTATTAAGGCTTCTTTTTTTCTTGACTCTTTATCGATAGCCACTTGTTTAGCTAATTCAGCTTTTTCAATAGCTTTTGCTTTAGCTAACTCAGCTTTTCTTGCTAATTCAACTTCTTTTTCAGCTGCATGTTTTATTGCTTTTTCAACTTTTTCAGCTTCTTTTACTTCTTTTTGAGCTGCTTTTTCTTCATCTTTAGCTTTCTTTTGAACTGCCTTTTCTTCATCTTTAGCTTTCTTTTGAACAGCTTTCTCTTCGTCAGTTGCTTTCCTTTGAATAGCTTTCTCTTCATCAGATGCTTTCTTTTGGATAGCTTTTTCTTTATCACTAGCATGTTTATGAACAGCATTTTCAGCTTTTCTTATATTACGTTTATCTTTAAAAGTAGCAATCTGTTCTTTTAACTTAGTAATAACGCTAGAAAAGAATTCTTTAGTACTGTTAAGAGCACTCCTAAACATTTCGCCAACATTTGGATATGTTCTAGTCTTTTTAGGTTTCTTAGCTCTTTTAGCTTTTTTTGTCTTAGCATTAATTCTATTTTCTTTAATATCTTCATAAAGTTTAGATTCTGAGAAATCTGAACTTGCTTCTTCTTTCATTCTTAATTTATATGCCGTTGCAGATTCTAAATCATCTTCTTTAGATAGTAGGAATACCATTACTCTTGCTAAAATTACAAAAATAACTACTAAAGACCCCAAGAACCATATAGTCACTTGGAAGAATGTTTTAGAAGAATCAATCGAACAATTTAGTGTTCCATTACAAATGATTGCTTGTTGGGTTACAGCAAAAAAGAGATCAATTATCAATAAAACGAACGAAATAATTACTGAGAACATTGATACTTTAAGTATTTTATTATATAAAAGTTCAGTTTTTGACATAATTTCACCTCTTCACTAATAGTATTTTACCTTATTTTGTCACTTTTATCAATCTAACTTGACATTATTTTGTAAAGCTACAATGATTTTAAAACAAATAGTGATATAATTACTGTATTAGGGTATATATTTTATTATTTAGTTAAGAAATAAGGTGATTAAAATGCTGAATTATTGTAAAGATTATAACGAGTTAAAATTGGATTTAGATTTGAATCTAAGAAAGCTTAAATCGATGGGATATCACATATTTATTAAATCTAACCCAATCTACCAAAATCTATCAAATGATAAGATAGTTATTAAAAGTAAAAAGGATGTTAAAAATAGACTAGTAATTTCTATTGGACTTCATGGTATAGAAGGCTATGTAGGACATGCTTCTTTAATCTCATTTTTTGATAATATTTTAGCTACTTTAAGTGATGAAACTGAAGTAGTAATTTATCATGGAATAAATCCATTTGGTATGAAACATTTCAGAAGAACAAATGAAAATAATGTAGATTTAAATAGGAATTTTTCTACAAATAAATTCACTTCTGAAAATATAGAATATAAAAAGATAGAATATTTCTTTACTCCAAGAAAATATACAACTAAAAAAACTGCGAATCTAGGATTTTATGGAACTCTAACTAAATTAATTGCTAAATATGGTGTAACTGCCTTAAAAGAAGCTACCTTACTAGGTCAGAAATCATTACCTAATGGAGTTTATTATAGCGGAGAAACATATCAAGAATCTACTAGATATATGCTATCAGAAATTCCTAAAATACTTTTATATATAGAAAAAGTTGTTTGGATTGATTTACATACTGGTTACGGTCCTAGGTATCAAATGAGTATTATTAATTCTAAGTATGAAAAAGCATCTACTAAGGAAGTAATTGAAAAAATTAATTATCCAATTGTTTTAGGACTAAATGCTGAAGACTTTTATGATGTAGATGGAGACATGCTAGAAAATATCTATTTTATAAAAAACAAGTTAAAATCTAAATGTGATTTATATGCTACTTGTTTTGAATTTGGTACACTAGGAGATTCAACAAGAAAGATGATTGAAAGTTTAAAAGCTACAGTATTTGAAAACTCAACTCATCATATAAATCAATCTCCTAAATTTAAAGAATACTCAAATATCCTTTATAAAGAACAGTTTCTACCAAGTTCAGAAAAATGGAGAGTCAAAGCTGAAAAAGATTTTATTCAAGCAATTACTGGAATAATTAACTATAAACAAATTTAAAACTCATGAAATTAATCATGAGTTTTTTTATCTTAACGTTCAAGAAAACTCCCACTTCAAGTATATTAATAATGTGGTAAGTGGGGGA
>JRFF01000037.1 GCA_000753575.1 Candidatus Izimoplasma sp. HR2
TTAATCTCTCTTGGAAAAGAACAATTGGAAGAAATTATAACAGATGATAAAAAAGTAGAAACAGTTTGTCATTTCTGTAATTCAAGGTACCAATTTAATGAAGAAGATTTAGAGAAATTAATGAAAGAAATTAAGTAAAAAAGAGCAAATTATTGCTCTTTTTTTTATGTCGAATTTTGTCTAATGCCTATCCTGTTTTTATATATTTTTGTGTGTTATTAAACATCAAAATGTATATGACTTATCAGTAAATTCTATTACATTTATTATTAATCTAAATGTTTATTTAAAGCGATTTCCCAGTGTTTTATAAAAATGACATTTATAGATGATGTCACTTTTAACAAAGAAAAATTAGTCCTCTTTTTAAGGAAGACTAATTAGATTAAATTACTTTTAAATATTTCTTAATTTCCCACTCTGTTACACTAGTACGGAAATCATCCCATTCTTTTGTTTTCGCATCAATAAATTTATCAGTAACATGAGTACCGAGTGCTTCTAGAATTACTTCATTTTTCTTAAGTTCTTTCACAGCATCTTTTAAATTTTCAGGAAGATTTTCTATTCCAAGTGCTTCTCTTTCTTCTCTATCTAGTTCATAAAGATTTAAATAAACTCTTTCTTTACATTCTAGTTTTTTCTCAATTCCTTCAAGTCCACTTGCTAAAATAGCTGACATTGCTAAATATGGATTTGCTGAAGGATCAGCACTTCTAATTTCTGTTCTTGTGGCTTTTCCTCTTTTAGCAGGTATTCTAATCATTGCTGAACGATTTGCATCACTCCATGAAACATAACAAGGTGCTTCATATCCTGGTATTAATCGTTTATATGAATTAACTGTAGGATTTGTTATTGCAGTAAATGCTCTTGCATTCTTCATAATTCCTGCAATCCAATATAAAGCAACATCACTTAATCCAATTTCTCCTTTAGGATCTTCAAATGCATTATTTCCTTCTTTATCACGTAAAGAACAATTTATATGCATTCCTGAACCATTTATCTCAGAAATAGGCTTAGGCATAAATGTAGCGTGTAATCCATGTCTTTTAGCTACTACTTTAACTACTAACTTAAATGTTTGTAAATTATCACAAGCTTCAAGTGCATTATCAAACTCAAAATTGATTTCATGTTGCCCTGGAGCTACCTCGTGATGAGATGCTTCCATATTAAATCCAATCTTTTCTAATTCTAATACAATATCTCTACGACAATCTTCAGCACCATCAAGTGGAGCAAGATCAAAATATCCACCATTATCATTAAATTCTAATGTTGGTAATCCTTTTTCATCGACTTTAAATAAGAAAAACTCTGGTTCTACACCAATATTAAATTTATCATATCCTAATTTGTGCATTTTTTCTAAATTTCTTTTAAGTACATATCTTGGATCTCCAATAAAAGGTTCTCCATTAGGTAAATATACATCACAAATTAATCTTGCTACTTTTCCATATGTTGTTGTTTCCCATGTAAGAATCAACCAAGTATTAAAATCTGGTCGTAAATACATATCAGCTTCTTGAATTCTTACAAATCCGTCAATCGATGATCCATCAAACATAATTTCATTATCAAGTGCTACTTCTAAAATTCTTGATGGTATTTCCACATTTTTAATAACACCATGAATATCAGTAAACATCAATCTGATATATTTTACATTTTCCTCTTCTGCATTTTTTAATATTCCTTTTTTTGTAAACTCCATTTTTTTCTTCCTCCTAAGTATAATAAAAAATGGTGTCAAAAATATGCATATGCATAAATGACACCATTGTTTTTAAAATTATTTTTTGTGTTAGACGTCTTTGTCTTCTTTATCAATTATAGTAAAATTCAAATTAAAAGTCAATCTTATTTTCAATGATGAGGGTAGCAGTCATTTTCTTTGAGAGCCTTAAATCCATCGATTTTCTTTGAATGAATTGATGGGAATCGGCTTCACTGTAACCTTTTTTACTTAAAACACGCTTAGCGTTATTAATCAAATTTACAGTGTTTAAGCGATCTTTTAGTAAATTCACTTCATTATTCAATAAGTTTATTTCATTAATAAATTTTGGGTTATTATTTAAAATAATTGGCAATTCTATATCTAAAGTTTGTTCATTTATAATACTAAAATATATATCATCTAGAACATTATAAAATTGTCCAACTGATAAAGTGTTGTTAATATAAACAACTAAGATTTTTTTCTCTAACACAATTTGTTCTATTACTTTTGATAAATTTGGAACATTATTTTTATACGTGAAAATAATTGTATCATACATATTGATAGAATTTCTTGTGAACTTCTCCATAAAATCTCCATTGATTTTATTGTTCTTTAATATTCTTTCAATTTTTGTATCCATATTTCCACTATTTTTAATTACTGCTACTCTCATATAATCACCCCTTTGTGATAAGAGTACTAATTTCTAATAGTTTAGTGGATATTTGTTTGCTAATCCTTTTACAATTTCTTTTACTTGTCCTAATACTACATCATTTTCTGGATTCATCAAAGCATTATATATACATTCTGCAATTGTTTTCATATCTTCTAGTTTGAATCCTCTTGTAGTAATAGCAGGAGTACCTAATCTAACACCACTTGTGATAAAAGGCTTCTCTGTATCGTTTGGTACAGTATTTTTGTTTGAAGTTATATTAACACTATCTAGGATTTTTTCTGCATCTTTACCCGTAAGTCCTGTTAAAGATTTCACTTCTAATAAGATTAAATGATTATCAGTTCCTCCTGAAACAACTTTAAATCCTAAATTCTTTAGTTGTTTAGCAAATTCTGCAGCATTTAGAACTACATTATGTTGGTATTCTTTAAATTCAGGTGACAAAGCTTCTTTGAAAGCTACTGCTTTTGCAGCTATAACATGCATTAATGGTCCACCTTGGATTCCTGGGAATATAACTCTATTAACTTTTTTATAAATATCAAAGCTATTAGTAAGTATAATACCACCACGTGGTCCTCTTAATGTTTTATGTGTAGTAGAAGTTACGATATCAGCATAAGGACATGGATTCATGTGTTCACCAGCTGCTACTAATCCAGCGATATGAGCCATATCTACCATTAATAATGCTCCTACTTTATCTGCGATTTCTCTAAACTTAACAAAATCAAGTTTACGTGGATAAGCGCTTGCTCCAGCCACAATTAAGTTTGGTTTTGTTTCTATTGCAATTCTTTCTAATTCTTCATAATCGATTTGTTCAGTTACATCATGAACACCGTAACTAACAAACTTATAATCAATTCCACTAAAACTTAGTGGATGACCATGAGTTAAATGTCCACCATGGTCTAAACTCATTCCAAGTACAGTATCTCCTGCGTTAATAACCGCTCTGTAAGCACCCATATTAGCTGTTGATCCTGAATGTGCTTGTACATTTGCGTATTTAACACCAAATAATTCTTTTACTCTATCTCTTGCTAGGTTTTCAGCTAAATCTACAAATTCACAACCACCATAGTATCTTCTACCTGGGTAACCTTCTGCATACTTGTTAGTTAAAACACTACCTTGTGCTTCTAAAACATCTTTACTTACAAAGTTTTCACTAGCTATTAATTCTATATGTGATTCTTGTCTACCTTTTTCTAACATTATTGCTTCATAAAGTTCTAAATCATGTTCTTTTAATGTACTCATTGTTTTCTCTCCTCTTTATTTAGAATATAAACACCTTGATTATCATAAAAATTAACATTGATTGTTTCAGATAGATTAGTTGGAACATTCTTTCCAATATAATCAGCTCTAATTGGGAGTTCTCTGTGACCTCTATCTATTAAGACTGCAAGTTGAATTTTTTCTGGTCTTCCTAAATCAATGATTGCATCCATACTAGCCCTAACTGTGCGGCCTGTAAATAATACATCATCAATGACAATAACTGTTTTTCCAGTTAAATTTACATCTAACTTTTTAAATTCACTAACCTTTTTATCGTCACGATATCCAGAAATATCTAATTCATACATTGGAATTTGTATATCTTCAAATTTCTCAATATTATCAACTATTAATTTCGCTAAGGGAACACCCTTTCTCATTATTCCAAGAAATACAAGATTATTCAAATCATTATTTCTTTCAATAATTTCATGTGACATTCTTCTAATTGTGCGAATCATCTTACTATTATCGATAAGTTCTCTCAATTTATCACCTTCTGTCTTATAACTATTTTAGACAATTTTCTCTCTAATGTAAACACTTTCTTTTTGCATGCTATAATATAGATAGGTGATATTATGAAAAAGGTTAAAATAAAGTTTACTCTATCTCTAATATTTCTTATTAATTCAATAATTATAGCATTTTTTTATAATGAAGATATTGATATGTTAGAGAAAATGCTTATACCAATATTCTTTTTTTACTTTCTTGTAGACAGCTTTATTGTGCTGTTTCCTGTTTTTAATACCTCTTTATATTCAGGAAAATATTTAAACAAGTTTTATAATGAAACTATAAATTATAATAAAGAGTTATTAGCTACTAATGTTAAACAACAAAATAGAAAATCTCTATTTATATTCATAGTCTATTTCGCAATATTAACGATTATAGGAATACTTTATAGAAGAATTGATTTATTCAAAATTGAATATTTATATATAATATTCTTTATGATAAATTTTGCTGATTACTTCGCTATTCTAGTCTGGTGTCCATTAAAATCAATAATCCTAAAGAATACCTGTTGTAATAGATGTCGAATTACTAATTGGGATAGATTAATGAAATTCTATATTTTACTCTTTATCCCAAGTTTCTACTCAATAACCTTGGTTTTACTTGGTATTATCNNNCTATCTAATAAGTCTTTATCATGTAAAACGTGTCCAAGTGAGATAGGATGCCAAAAAAATAAGGAGTAGCGAATTTCGCTACTCCTTTATAAGTATTTTTTAAATTACTTATTAAATTGCATTAAAGATAAAAGTGAATAAGAATAATACAGCTAATGCATACATTACTTTATTAACTTCTTTAGCTTTACCTTGAGCAACCATGATTACTGGGTAGAAAATAAATCCTACAGCAATACCTTGTGCGATTGAGAATGTTAACATCATAAAGATAATTGTTAAGAATGCTGGTAAAACGATAGCTTTATCGCTCCAGTCAAGCTCTTTAAGTTGTCCAACCATTAATCCACCAACCATTACTAAAGCCATTGAAGTAACTGGGCTAAAGAACATGTCAAGATCAGCATCGTAAACACCGTTAATAACACTTAATAGTGGATAAGCAAAGATTGATAATAAGAATAAGATAGCTACTACAACACTTGTAAGTCCTGTACGTCCACCTTGTTCAATACCTGTAGCTGACTCAATATAAGAAGTAACGTTTGAAGTACCTAAAACAGCACCTGCCATAGTTCCGATTGAATCTGCGATTAAGGCTTTACCTGAACCAATAATTTCGCCTTCATCATTTATTAATCCAGCTTGATTTCCAACTGCCATTAAAGTTCCTGCAGTATCAAAGAAATCTACGAATAATAATGTGAATAAGATTGCGAATACGTCTGGATTTTCAAATAATTCACCCATAGCTCCAAATGCAGCACCGAATGTTTCTCCAGCTCCTTCAAATACATAACTTAATTTAAAGATTGGATTATTAAAATCTAATGCAGGCATTAAGTCTACACCCATCCAACCTAAGATCATACCAACAAGTGCAGTTCCACCAATTGAAATGATTAAAGCAAATCTATTACCCATACTATATAATGCGATAACTAAAAAGATACCGAATACAGCAAGTAGTACTGCTGGATGTGAAAAATCACCTAATCCAACAAGAGTTGCAGGGTTAGCAACAATGATTCCAGCATTCTTTAATCCGATAAACGTAATAAAGAATCCGATTCCCGCACCAACTGCGAACTTAAGTCCAACAGGGATTGAGTTAATAATAATTTTTCTTAATCCTGTTACCGAAATAACAAAGAATAAGAATCCTGAAATTAATACTGCAGCTAACGCAGCTTCCCAAGATAATCCGTAACCATATAATACTAATGTAAATGTGAAGAATGCGTTTAATCCCATTCCTGGTGCTAAAGCAACTGGTAAATTAGCAAATAATCCCATTATCAGTGTAGCTATAGCTGCAGCAACAGCAGTTGCAAAGAATACTCCACCTAGTGGCACACCAGCAAGTGATAACATAAATGAGTTTACTGGTAAAATGTACGCCATAGCTAGGAATGTTGTAAGTCCTGCAATGATTTCGGTACTAAAATCAGTACCTCTTTCTTCTAACTTAAAATAGTTCTTAATAAATTCCATTAAAAAAAATCCTCCATCTTCTATTTTTTTGCCAGAATCGTAAATTTCAAAAAAAAGGGAGGATTTCTCATATGGTAATAAAAGATATCATAGTTTCGCGTATTACGGAGCGAAGTAGAGATAATCAAACCTTATTTCTGATCTATATGATACTAACTGTTTTCAATTGTATCAAAAAAAGACAAAAAAAACAATACTTTTAAGTTCAAAGTAATTGTATTTTTTCTATTTTAGAAGCGCTTTCTTTATATAACGTTCATTAATATAATACATTAATCCAATAGTACTAGAGAATAAGGTTAATATAATTAATCCACTAATCATCCAAAAATTTGTTGGAAGTAAGATAATTAGAACATCGGTACTGTATAAAATCCAATCATCATTTGTAAAAAACATTTGGTGAAATGCAGTAAATGCAGTATCAAAGTCTATAATTAAATATCCACCTATAAACATAACAAAGAACATTGGTCCTAAGTACATGTTCTTAAACGTCTTATATAATTCTTTCTTATCAACTTTATACAACATATATGATAAGGAAACGGCTACAATAAGCGAAATAATAGCGGCTACTCTTAGATATGTATATAAGTTCTTAACATCTACCATATGACTTATTTCAATATCTCTTAAAATTACAGAATCATCATTTTCATCTAATCCAAATTCTAAATCATTATATCTATAATTTAAATACCCAGCAATTCTATCTACTGCATAATCATGATCAAAATAAACATCTTCATGACTTTCATATAATCCTTTAGATAATAACAAGTATGGTTTTGAAGTTAAGAAAGATGCAAAAAGAATTAATAAAAAGAATGGAATTGTAATACTAATAACTATTTTTGCTATTTTCATCATAATCACCTCTTATCTTTAGAATTAAAAACCAAACAATTAAGTTTGGTTATTTAATTCCTACTCTTATATAAATATTATCTACGTTTCTTAAAAAGAAATCAACATTAAAGCATTCTTCAATTTCTTCTAAAGTTAGTGATTTAGTAATTTCTTTACTATCAATTAATAAATCTTTAAATTGTAGATTCTCATTAAAGCTAACCATCGATATAGGTTGTACTAAATCATATGCATTTTCTCTGGATAATCCCTTATCTATAAGCTTAGTAAGAACTCTTTGAGAAAAGATAACTCCATTTGTAGTATAGATATTTTTATACATTCTATCTTCGAAAACAGTTAAGTTTTTAAGAACTTTTGTATATCTATTTAACATATAATCTAACAACATAATTCCATCAGGGATAATAATTCTTTCAACACTTGAATGAGAGATATCTCTTTCATGCCATAAAGGTACATTTTCATATGATGCATTCATATATCCTCTTAAAACACGTGATAATCCTGATATATTCTCAGAAGCAATCGGGTTTCTCTTATGAGGCATAGCGCTAGATCCTTTTTGTCCTTTACTAAAAAACTCTTCAACTTCTCTAACTTCAGTTCTTTGAAGATGTCTTATTTCAAGTGCAATTTTCTCTAGTGTAGTACCTATTAAAGCGATTTCTGCCATATATGCTGCATGTCTATCTCTTTGTAGTACTTGTGTTGAAATCTTTGATGAAGCAATTTCTAGTTTTTTACAAACATAATCTTGAACAAAAGGTGGTGTATTGGCAAAATTGCCAACAGCTCCACTAATTTTACCAACTTCAATATCTTTTCTAACATTTTCAAATCTTACTAAATGTCTATTTAACTCTTCATACCAAAGAGCCCATTTAAGGCCAAATGAAGTAATATCAGCATGAACACCATGTGTTCTTCCTATACAAGGAGTTTCTTTATAAAGGAGTGCTTTTTCTTTTAGTACTTCTTGGAACATTTTTAAATCATTTAATAAAATATCATTTGCTTGTTTATAGATATATCCATTAGCCGTATCAACAACATCTGTTGAAGTTAATCCGTAGTGGATCCACTTCTTCTCATCACCTAGATATTCACTAACATTTCTAGTAAATGCCACGATGTCATGTTTGGTAACTAGTTCAAGTTCATTTATTCTATCAACGCTAAACGAAGCGTTTTCCCTAATTTTATCTACATCTTTAGATGGTATTATTCCTAATTCATTCCATGCTTCTAGAGAATATAATTCAACTAGTAGATAAGCATCAAATTTTGCCTTTGAAGTGAATAACTTTTGTACTACTTCTCTGGCATATCTTTCAATCACGCTTCAATAATCCTTTTGAAGCATTCAATAGTATTTTGTAATAAAGATGTAATAGTCATAGGTCCAACTCCACCTGGAACTGGTGTGATATAAGATGCTTTTTCTTTACATCCTTCAAAATCAACATCTCCAACTAATTTACCTTCTGCAGTTCTATTAACACCAACATCAATAATAACTGCGCCTTCTTTAACCATATCAGCAGTTACTGTGTTTGCTCTACCAACTGCAGCGATTATAATATCAGCTTGTAAACATTTTTCTTTAAGATTTTGAGTTCTTGAATGAGCAATAGTAACAGTAGCATGTTTACCCATTAACAGCATTGCTGCAGGTTTTCCTACTATATTACTACGTCCAATAATTATTGCATCTTTACCTTTTAATTCAATTTTTTTACTTTCAAGCATTGTTAAGATTCCTTTAGGTGTTGCAGGTAAAATAGCGTTTCTTCCTAAATGCATATAAGCAACATTTAATGGATGGAACCCATCAACATCTTTAGAAATATCAATTGCATCAATTACTTTGTCTTCATCAATGTGTTTAGGCACAGGTAATTGTACTAAAATACCATGAACACCTTCGTCATCATTATACTTCTTAATTAATCCAAGTAATTCTTCTTCAGAGATATCTGCATCTCTTCTAATTACTGTACTAATCATTCCCGCTTTTACACAAGCTCTTTCTTTTGCCTTAACATAAGATTGACTTGCTGGATCTTCTCCAACTAAGATAACTACAAGATGGGGAACGGCTCCATATTGCTCTTTTAGAGCTGCTACTTCTATTCTCACTTCTTCTCTAACTTCTTTAGATAAAACTTTACCACTAATAATTTCTCCCATAATTCAAACTCCTTTCAAGAGTCATAGATAATAATAACTACTTACTATTAACTAATGTATTTTATATTTTTTCTAGTATCAACTACCCTATTATATCACTTCTTTAATCACTTTTGAACACTTAAAAAGATAATCAATATTTTGATTATCTTTTTTATCTTATTAATGCCTTTATAAGTATAGTTTACTATATTTTTCTTTTAAGTATTTAATGTAATACTTAGGGTTAAAATCTTCACCCGTAACATCAAACAATAACTCTTTAGGAGTTCTACTTGATCCAAAGTTATGAATTTTTTCTTTAAGCCATTCATTAATTACTTTTATGTTATTTCCTTTAACTAAAGCTTCAACATCAATTTCTTTAATCATAGTGTAATAAAACTGTGCAGAATAAGCACTACCAAGTGCATAAGTTGGGAAATATCCTATTAATCCAGCACTCCAGTGAACATCTTGAAGTACACCTTCAGCAAAATCTTTTGGCTCTATACCAAGGTATTCCACCATTTTGTCATTCCATAATTTAGGAAGTTCATCAACTGTAACTTCATTATTCATAATCATTCTTTCAATTTCATATCTAACCATAATATGCATAGGATATGTTAATTCATCAGCCTCTACTCTAATAAATGAAGCTTCTACTTTATTAACACCTCTATAAAAATCATCTAATGAAACATCTTTTAACTGTTCAGGGAATATTTCTAATAACTTAGGATAATGTGCTTCCCAAAATTCTATACTTCTACCAATATTGTTTTCATAAAATCTTGATTGTGATTCATGAATACCCATTGAAGTCCCACCACTAAGCGTAGTATCATCCCATTTAGAATCTATTTGTTGTTCATATGTTGCATGTCCTAATTCATGAATAGCAGCAAAAATAGAACTAAACATGAAGTTTTCTAGGTATCTTGTAGTAAATCTAACATCTGTACTATGTGTATTCCAAGTAAATGGATGTACACTTTCTTTCATTAATCCAGAATTTTTATCAAAGTTTAATACTTCTATTAAATATTCAGCAAATTCCTTTTGCTTTTCTTTAGGATAAAAATCTGTAATAAAAGCATCATTAAGCTTTTTACCACTATTTAATACTTCTTTAACAAATGGAACAAGATCTTTTTTTAAAGTATTAAAGAATTCGTCATACTCTTTCATTGACATTCCTTCTTCAAATCCATCTAACATAATATTATAAGGGTGTTCATCTTTATTATAGTAAGCAACAAACTTTTTATTATACATAAAGATTTGTTCTAAATTACCTTTAAATCCTTCATAATCATTATTATGTTTAGCGTCTTCCCACTTACGTTGTGACAAGCCAATTAATTTATTGTATTCAACAAACTCTTCTTTTGGTATTTTAATAATCTTATCTAATCCTTTTTTAGCTTTTTTAATTTCCCTTTTTGTAATATCATCTAACTCATCTAATCTCTTAAATAAGCCGTATACCACATCTTGATACTCTTTACTTGTCTGTAGATTAAATAATTCACCGCTTATAACTCCAAGCATTTCAGCACGTCTTTGAAATGCACCTCTTGGTGCTTCTGTAGCAGAATCCCATCCTGCTAAAGTAAGAACATATATATATGCTTTTTGTTTAGCTACTAATTCATTAAATTTATTAACTAATTCCACATTATCACTCCTTTAGTCTATTATACCATCATGTTTGTGTTATTTATTAATTTTTACATCTCCTGATAATGTTTTTTTGCTTTTCACTATAATTTCTCTACTCTTATCATCATTATCAATATCAACATCTCCTGATACTGATTTTAGAGATATCTCATTAACATAGAAGTTCTTACCTTTAACGTCTCCACTTACCGTTTTAAATGATGCGGTATCACATTCAACTTCTTCTAATTCAACATCTCCTGATACTGAATTAAATTGCATATTACCTTTTACTTGAGCTTTTTCAATTTCAATGTCTCCATTTACTAATGATACATCAAATGAAGTTGCTTTCATTCCTTGAATATCTACATCTCCATTTACTAAGCTGAATTTAGCTTCTCCTAAGTCAATATTTGATAACTCAATATCTCCATTAGTACTTTTTAATCTAAAATCATTAACTACTAATTGATTAATAACAACATCTCCTGAAACTGTATGGAAATTGAAACTCTTTGATTTTAATCCTTTTGGCACTAAAACAAGGAATTTTCCACTATTACTACTAAATGTAATGACTTTAAATACTTTCTTTGTACTTTTTCTCTTAAGTGTGAATTGATTATCATTAAGAGTGAATTCGTAATCATCTAGGTCTTTTATCCCTTTTTCATAGATCTTTATTCCTTCACCGTCATAATCACTGAATATAAGATCATCATTAACTAGTGAAAAATTAAATTCTAATCCATCAGAAACAAGGTTAAATGCTTTAACAAAGTTAAAATCATTAGTATCAAACTTAGCTAAGCTATCAACATCACCTAAATTAAAATCAATTTCAGTATCTTTAGTTTTTGAATCTTCATATATTTCTGTTGCTACTTTTAATGGATCTCCAAATTTTAAAGATATCTCATCATCACTTAAACCTTCTTGTTTAGCTGCTTCTATCATTTCTTTATGATCTGCGAGTATTTCCTCAATTTCTTTAGGGTTTATTTTATGTTTTTTCAATTCTTTTTCCAAATCTTTTAAAAATTTGTTCATTCTTTTTTCCTCCTTTATTTAAGATTTCATATACACCACCAATAAATTGGTCCCATGAATCTCTAAGTTCTAAGAAGTGTTTAAAGCCGTTTTCCGTCATTTTGTAATACTTTCTTGGTGCACCTAAATCTGACTCAACCAAATAAGTTGTAAAGTATCCTTCTTTTGTTAATCTTCTAAGAATAGGATATATAGTATTTTCATTTACGTCTAAATGTTCAGATATATTATTAATAACCTTATATCCGTATAAATCCTCTATAACCAACTCAGATAGAACACAAAGTTCTACAATACCTCTTTTAAATTGTGCATTCATTTAAAACACCTCCGTATACTAATCATAGCACAGTACTGTATACTACACAATACCCAATTAAAAAAAAGGACAAAATGTCCTTTTTAAATGTTTATATTAGAATAATCCTTGTGCGTTACCATCTTTGTCGATGTCCATAGCTAGCGCTGAAGGTACTTTTGGTAATCCAGGCATTGTCATAACGTCACCAGTTAATGCAACTATGAATCCAGCACCTACAGAAGGTCTTAATTCTTTAACTGTGATAGTAAATCCTTCAGGTCTACCTAATAATTTAGGGTTATCGCTTAAACTATATTGAGTTTTAGCCATACATACATCTAAATTATCCCAGCCTAATTTTTTAAATCTTCTAAGTTGGATTTTAGCTTTACCAGTAAAGGCTACATCACCAGCACCATATACTTTTTTACATACTTTTTCAATTTTTTCAGCAATTGTATCTTCATCATTATACATTCTAGTAAAGTTATTTGGCTTAGTATTGATTTCGTTAATTACTTTTTTAGCTAAATCAACAGCTCCTTCTCCACCTTTTTCCCAAACTTCACTTAATGACCAAGGATGTCCATTACTTTCTAAGTAATCAGCTAATGCTTTAGTTTCAGCATCTGTGTCAGTTACGAAGCTATTAATAGCTACAACGTAAGGAACTTTATATTGTTGAATATTTTCAATATGTTTTTGTAAGTTAGCAAGACCTTTAATTAATGCTTCTACATTTTCAGGTCCTAATTCTTTTTTCTTAACTCCACCATGCATTTTAAGTGCTCTTATTGTAGCAACAAGAACTACAGCTGCAGGTGTGAATCCAGCTTGTTTAGCTTTAATATCCATAAATTTCTCAGCACCTAAATCAGCACCGAATCCAGCTTCAGTAATAACATACTTAGCTAATTTTCTACCCATATTAGTAGCAATAATACTGTTACAACCATGTGCAATATTTGCAAATGGTCCACCATGAATTAAAGCAGGAGTATTTTCTAAAGTTTGAACTAAGTTAGGTTTTACTGCATCTTTTAAGATTAATGCTATAGATCCTTCAATTTTTAAATCTCCAATTGTTAAAGGTATTCTGTCATATGTATATCCAAATACAATTTTCTTAACTCTATCTTTTAAATTTTGTAAGTCTGATGCAAGACATAATACAGCCATTATTTCAGATGCAACTGAAATATTGAACCCATCTTGTCTAGGAAGTGAATTTCCTATTCCACCAAGTCCTATAACGATATCTCTTAAAGCACGATCATTCATATCTATTGCTCTTTTCCAAGAAATTCTTCTTGGATCAATATTTAATACATTACCTTGATGAATATGATTATCGATTATTGCACTAATAGCGTTATTAGCTGTAGTAATAGCATGAATATCACCAGTAAAGTGTAAATTAAGATCTTCCATAGGTACTACTTGTGCATATCCTCCACCAGCAGCTCCTCCTTTAACACCCATTACAGGTCCAAACGATGGTTCTCTTAAAGCAATAATACAATCTTCTCCAATTTTTGTGAAAGCTTGTCCTAATCCTACTGTAGTAGTTGATTTTCCTTCTCCTGCTGGAGTAGGGTTAATCGCTGTAACTAGGATTACTTTACCATCTTCTTCATTTTCTAATTTCTTCATAACACTTAAATCTATTTTTGCTTTATAATTTCCGTAAAGCTCAATATCATCTTCAGCTAATCCAAGTCTTTTTGCTATATCAACAATTTTGTCCATCTTAGCAGCTTGTGCTATTTTTAAATCCATATTTTCCATAATTTTACCTCCATTTTTATTAAAGTCCTTATATATGATTTTTACACAAACTATCTAAAATTGCAATATAATATTATAAAACGCTTACAAAATTATAACTAACGGTTTAAATAAAAATATAGTATAATAATATCACAAGAAAAAATAGGTGATAAAATGAACATAGGAATAGTAGGAATTGGCTTAATTGGTGGGTCTTATGCAAAAGCTCTAAAAAAATATCCTTATAAAATATACGGGATTGATAAAAACCAAGAGTCTTTAGATTTTGCACTAAAAAACAATATTATTGATGTAGGAACAACTAATCCATCTGAAATCTTAAAAGATTTAGATGTTGTTTTTCTGTGTTTATATCCAAACGATGCTGTAAAGTTTATAAAAACAAATATCAACTATTTTAAAAGAGATGCAATTATCTCTGATGTTGTTGGAGTTAAACGATTTATGATTGATAGTTTAGATATATATTTTAATGATGATGTTGAATTTGTCTTTGCTCACCCTATTGCTGGTAGAGAAACTGTTGGAGTTAAAAACTCTAGTGAAGCCATTTTCCATAATGCAAACTTTGTTATTACACCAACAAAATACAATAAAGATGAATCAATAAATCTTATTACTACTTTAGCTAAACAAATGGGATTTAAGAATGTATCTCTTATTTCAGATGTTCAACATGATGAAATAATCTCATTTACATCCCAATTAACACATGTAATAGCTTTATCCTTAGTAAATAGTGATGATGAAAAATATGATACAAGCTTATTTATAGGGGATTCTTATAAAGATCTAACAAGAATAGCGATGATTAACGATACTTTATGGGCAGAACTTTTTTTAAAGAATAAGGACTTCTTATTAAAACAAATAAATAAATTTGAAGATGAATTAGATATCTTAAAAGAAGCAATACGTACAAAAGATATTGAAAAAGTACAAGAACTAATGCGTAGTGCTACAAATAAAAGGGGGAAAATTCAATGAGTACCAAGCTTGATATAGAGCTGTTTCCCTCGATTCTAAATGGTAAAATAAAAGCACCACCATCAAAGAGTTTATCTCATAGAGCTTTAATATGTGCGAGTTTAGCAAAAGGACAAAGCACAATAACTAATATAGCTTATTCAGAAGATATATTAGCTACAATTAGTGCTTTAGAATTACTTGGAGCTAAATTTGAAAGATTTGATGATAAACTTATAGTCAAAGGAACAAAAAGAATAAAAGCGCCACATAATGCGATAAACTGTAATGAAAGTGGAAGTACTCTTAGATTCTTAATACCGATATTTTCTTTATCGGATAAAGAAATATCTTTTACTGGAAATCATTCATTAATAAAAAGACCTCAATCAATCTATAAGGAAATCTTTACTCAAGATGGAAATACCTTTAAAGTAACTGACAAAATAATTAAGGTAAATGGCTCAGTTGTAGGAAGAGAGTATTTAATAAAAGGAAATGTAAGTTCTCAATTCTTTACTGGTTTAATGTTTGCATTACCGTTATTGGAAGAAGATTCAACAATACTAGTAGACGGAATACTTGAATCTAGAAGCTATATAAACCTTACAATTCAAATATTAGAAGAATTTGGAATTGAGATTAAAGAACTAGAAAACGGCTATTTTATTAAAGGAAACCAATCTTATATCCCCAAAAACTATAAAATAGAGGGAGATTACTCACAAGCTGCATTCTTCTTAGTTGGAGGAGTTCTAAATGGATACATTAAGGTTTCTGACCTTGAACATGAATCTTTCCAAGGAGATAAAGCAATAATAGATGTAATAAAGGCAATGAAAGGTAAAGTTATATATATGGAAAATGGCTTTGTTACTGAGTCCTCATCTACTGTAGGAACATCAATAGACTTATCTGATTTCCCTGATTTAGGACCAATAATAGCTTTACTTGGCTCGTTAAGCGAAGGAAAAACAAGAATAACAAATGCTAGTAGACTTAGA
Source organism: Candidatus Izimoplasma sp. HR2 (assembly GCA_000753575.1). Taxonomy (GTDB): domain Bacteria; phylum Bacillota_I; class Bacilli_A; order Izemoplasmatales; family Izemoplasmataceae; genus JAFGXW01. The sequence continues at coordinate 16,172 of JRFF01000037.1, forward strand.
ATTAAGGAATCTGATAGAATAGAATCCACTGTTAAAACATTAAAAGCACTTGGTGCGAATATAAGTTCTACTAAAGATGAGATTATAATACGTGGGAAAACGGCTTTAAAAGGCGGAGTAACTGTAGATTCTTATAATGATCATAGAATAGCAATGATGATAAGTATCGCAGCTTCTCTATCAAAGGAAAAAGTTATTTTAACAAACGCAAACGCTGTAAGTAAGTCATATCCCAACTTTTTTGAAGATTATACAAGTGTTGGAGGACAACTAAATACTATAAAGGAATGATAATATGAAGACAATTAATATTAATATACCTAATAAAGAATATAAAGTTCATATAAACAATGGACTTCTTTTTGATATAGATAAGTATATTGACGTATTTCGTGAAATAGTTATTGTCACAGACGATTTTATTCCGAAACAGTATCTCAAAGTGCTAAAAAGTAAAATCGCTAATCCGTTGATTTTTGAGGTTCCTATGGGGGAATCCTCTAAATCAATAGATATAGCTTATCAAATTATAAATGAAATGATTGAATCAAAAATATCAAGAGGTGCATTAATAATTGCACTTGGTGGTGGAGTTATTGGTGATTTAACAGGATTTATAGCAAGTATTTATATGAGAGGAATTGATTTTATCCAAATACCAACTACCTTGTTATCACAAATAGATAGTAGTGTTGGTGGTAAAGTAGGTATTAATTCTGATAATATGAAAAACGCAATAGGAGCTTTCTATCAACCTAAAGTAGTTCTTATTGATCCTGAAACATTAAATACTTTATCTGAAAAGGAATTTAATAATGGTATGGCAGAGATGATTAAATATGGATTAATCGCTGATAAATCGCTATTTTACGACATTTTAGAAAAAGATATACATGAAAATATTGAATATTTTATAAGTAAATGCGTTGAAATTAAAAGAGATATAGTAATTAAAGATGAGTTAGATACCGGAATTAGACAAATACTAAACTTCGGACATACAATAGGACATGCATTAGAACAAGATTCAAACTATGAATTATTACACGGTGAAGCTGTTTCTATTGGAATGTACCTAATGTCAGACGGATTTTCTTATCAAAAAGATTTAGTTCAGATATTAAACAAATATAGTCTTCCATACAATCATGACTATGATAAAGAAACTATATTTAACTACATCAAAACAGATAAAAAGGTTATAAATAACAAGCTTAATATTATCTTAATAAAAGAGATAGGAAACGGCTTTATTAAGACAATTAATATTAATGAAATAAAAGGATATTTGAGGTGATTATATGAGTACATTTGGTAAAGCAATTGAGGTTAATCTCTTTGGAGAATCACATGGAGATTCTATTGGTATAGTAATAAACAACTTACCAGCTGGTATTAAGTTAGATCTTAACAATATAGATAACGAATTATATAAAAGAAGACCTAAATCAGAGTTATCTACACCAAGACAAGAAAAAGACAAATACAAAATTATCAGTGGATACTATAATGGCTACACCACAGGTACGCCGTTAACCATTGTTATTCCTAATATGGATAAACGTTCTAAAGATTATAATCCTGAGATACTAAGACCGTCTCATGCTGACTATACTTCACACATTAAACATAGAGGATTTGAGGATTTTAGAGGCTCAGGACACTTTAGTGGACGCATTACAGCCCCACTAGTTATCCTTGGTGCAATATCAAGTCAGATATTAAAACAAAAAGGAATTATTATAGGTTCTCATATAGCTAGTATAAAAGATATAAAAGATGAAGAATTTAGCAATTTAGACAAATATAAATCTATCTTAAAAACCCTCAATTCTAGCGATTTTCCTGTGATTAATAACGCTATAATTGATGATTATAAAAAATTAATAATTAACGCTAAAGATAGTCATAATAGTGTAGGTGGTGTAATTGAAACAATGATCCTAGGATTAGATGCTGGTTATGGAAATCCATTCTTTGATTCAATAGAGAGTACACTAGCTCATTTACTATTTAGTGTTCCTGCAGTTAAAGGTGTTGAATTTGGTAAAGGATTTGGCATAACTAAGCTATTTGGTTCAGAAGCAAATGATAAGTTTTATGTTGAAAAAGGTATAATTAAAACAAAAACTAATAATTCAGGCGGAATTCAAGGTGGTATCTCAAATGGTATGCCAATAACCTTTAAGACTGCTATTAAGCCAACTGCTTCAATTGGATTACCACAAGAAACAGTAAATATTAAAACAATGAGTAATACAACTCTATCATTAGTTGGCAGACATGATCCAGCTATTGTACATCGCGTAGTTCACGTCATAAACGCAGTTACAGTATACGCAACACTAGAAATAATATGTAGAAACGAGGGTCTTTCATGGATAAAATAATTGCATTAAGAGGCAGAATAGATGAAATAGATAATGAAATAATGAAATTATTAAGTGAAAGATACGAAATATCAGACCAAATAGGTAATATTAAATCTACATCAAAAGTACAAATATTAGACCAAAAGAGGGAAGAGTATGTATTGAATAAAACCAAGAAACATAGCCATTCCCCACAACTTGAACTAGTTTATAGAACAATTATGGGTGAAAGTAAAAATATTCAAAGAAGGTAGTGTTTATTATGTTTGGATTAATTGGAAAGAAATTATCACATAGTTTCTCTAAAGAAATACACGAGATACTACATAGTGAGTCATACAATCTAATTGAATTACCTCAATTAGATTCTTTTTTCCAATCTAAACAGTTTAAAGGAGTAAATGTTACTA
>JRFF01000038.1 GCA_000753575.1 Candidatus Izimoplasma sp. HR2
CATAAATTTCTTCAAATTACTTCAAGAAAAGGGGAATAAGTTATGTATGACAAAAGAATGATTTTAAGAATGGGATTTGATATTAATGTATGGAAGGATATCTTTAAAATTCATAAATATTTTAGGAAGGATAAATCTTATAATATATTTAGAGGAATTAAAACAGCACTATTTATTTTAAAAAATGAAAGAATTGTGAGGCATGATGGAACATATATAATTTCAACATTTATGCCAGCATTTGGAACTGAAGCATTTATCACAAATTTAAAGGCTGTAAAGAATGTAGATGAGCCATTTAAAAGTCAAATACTTTCAAAAAGAAGTGCTCCAATTTCAATGTATTTAGAAATTACAAAAGCATGTAATTTGAAGTGTGAACATTGTTCGAGTCACTATAAATGTGATAAAGTTGAAATGACAATTGAAGATTGGAAAAAAGTCGTTAAAGAAATTCAAGATATGGGTGTATCAGATATTGGAATCACTGGTGGGGAACCATTATTGAAAAAAGGGTATATTGATTTAGTTAAATCAATTTCTAATAAAAGTCGTATAATACTTTTTACTAATGGGTACTATTTAACCGAAGAGATAGCAAAACAATTAAAAGAAGCTGGTCTTTACGCTATAGGAATATCATTAGATTCACATATAGAAAGTGTTCACAATGAAAGACGAAAAGATAACTTTGCTTATCAAAAAGCAATTGAAGCGATTGAATATGCTAATAAAGCAGGATTATATACAATGATTCAAACTGTAATATTAAAGGATGAACTTAATGAAGATAACATTTTTGATTTCTTTAGAAAATGTGCTGAACTTAATGTAGATGAAGTTAAAATATTAGAGCCTATTCGTAGTGGTAGATATATGGTATCTGATGAAGGAAAAAAAATCTTCTATGATAAAGCATCACGTTCTAAATTAATTGGGTACCAGCATAAAGCTAATAAATCTAGAAAGTATCCTAAAATTACAACGTTTGCTTATACAGAAAGTCAGGAAAAATATGGGTGTGGAGCAGGGAATCAGCACAGTTATATTAATGCTTATGGTGATCTAATGCCTTGTGATTTTGTTCCAATGAAATTTGGTAATGTAAGAGAAAATAATGTTAAGAAATTATGGACAGAAATGAATCAAGCACTAGATGGGCCTAAAATAGGATGTTTTGCTAATAGAGTTAATATGAAAATAAGCAAACTTGGATTAAGCGAATATCCCCTCAATAAAAAAGATTCATGTATTATATGCGAAAATCATCCAAAAAACGGAATAACAGAATTCGAAAAATTAGTAGGTTAATCATCACCTAAATATAATAAATAGTTACAATTAAGTAATTTATGCTGAGCCTTACATAATTATTAGTACAATATTAGGTTATTATGTTATTGTATAACTATATTGAAAATAAGTAATGATTTATAATTTGTTCTAATTAAATCAAAAAAATTAAGAATGAAAGTCAAAAAAGAAAGAGGATAATATGGGTAAAAAGTATATTGAAGATAATATCGAAAAATTAAGAAAACAAAGAGACGATAATGTAGTTGGTGGTTATCGTGATTTAGTTGTAAAGACATATCAATACATACAAAAGCAGATTAAGAAATCTGGATCAAGTTTTCGTAACCCCAAAAACGCAGATATCAGTAAAGCTGTTTATGGAAATAGAAATCAAGAAAACAATATTAGAGGATTTATTAAGGACTTAAAAAATTCTGGTTATATATCAGTATATGGTGTTGGCTTAGAAAGAGAAATCAAAATTTTAAAAGATTTAGATTTTTAATATTAAAATTAGATTTTATCTAAATATAGAGGTGATAAAATGAAAATATTAGTAGTATATTATTCCAAAACAGGTAATACAAAACTAATTGCTAATGTGATTCATGAAACTGCATCTATTAATCATGAATCTACCTTATTACCTGTAGATAAATGTTCTATCGATAATTTAAATAATTATGATCTTTTGTTCATTGGATCTGCATGTCATGATGCAACTCTAGCAAAACCAATGAGAGAGTTTTTGAAATCTATGCCAAATGAAAATACATTTATATTTGCTGGTTTCTACACACATTCAACTACTTTGTCAGATGGTACAGCTAGAAATAAACAGTTGTTTAGTGATTGGGCAGGTCATTGTGAAGAAGTTTTTAAAAAGACTTCAATAGATAATGGAATTCAATATATAGGAGCTTACCATTGTCAAGGGAAGGCCAGTTTTCTTATTGAAAAATTTATTAAGTATAAAGTAATAAATAATAGAAAAGAATGGAAAACATATAAAAAGGAATTACGATTACACCCTACTGAGTCAGAATTAATATCTGCCAAAGAATTTACAAAAGGCATCATAGAAAAAATATTAACTTAATATAGTTATTTGAATGAAGAGGTGATTATGTGAAAAAGATTATAGCAATAATTGGAGATAATAGTATTGAATCAAATAGCCTAAAAGAAAAAATAGCTTTTTCAGTTGGAAAGGCATTAATTGATAATGGATATCGGATTCAGTCAGGTGGAATGGGTGGAATTATGAAAGCTTCTTTTCTGGGAGCAAGAAGTTCTTCTAACTATCAAGAAGGAGATATCATTGCTTTGATACCTTCATTTGATAAAAATGAAAGTAATGGACTTGCTGATATCATTATTCCAACAGGGTTTGATATTAATAGAGCTAGCATTGTTGCAAATGCAGACTTTGTTGTAGCTATTGGTGGTGGATCAGGTACTTTAGCAGAGATAGCAAGTGCATGGATGTTAATGAGACCAATCGCTGCATTCAATAATGTAGAAGGTTGGAGTAAGAAGGTTGCTGGAACAAATTTAGATACTAGAATTCGTTATGATTTTGATGATCATATCTATAGTGTTAGTAGTGCTTTAGAATTAATAGAAATTATTTCTGAGAAAATAGACTTATATAATAAATATCATCATAATATCATTATGAAAAAGGATAAGTAATCATATGCCTAGTAGATTAACAAAAGATAGTAAACTTTCTGGAGGAAAGAATAATGTTCAACCTCTTTATGGAATTCCTCCAAATTGGAACTTTTATAATTTTAAATTAGATTCGGGATATAAGCCTAAAAACTCAGACGTAGACTTTAGTAAAAATCCTTCTGATGATAAATTAGAAGGATCTAGTAATAAAAAAGGATGGTGGAGAACCCTTATTTCAAAGGTAAAGAAAGGCTAAACCACTTTATAGTATAAATAAATTAAAAGACACATAGATTTAATAATCTTATGTGTCTTTTTTCTATTTGTTATATTTTTCAAGGAAATTTACTTTACCAAGGTTTTCTGCTTTATCAACCATTATTTTACATTCTTTATTTATATTTTTAATAAGGAGTTTCTTATTAAGTTTTTCATACTTTTCAGTTAAAAGACTTAATGCTTCTACACCAGAGTAATCAAAGATTCTAGCATGTCCAAAATTTATTATTACTTGTTCTGGATCATTTGTAGGATCAAATCTTTCATTAAAGTTTGCTACACTTCCAAAGAATAATACTCCTTTAACATGATACTCTTTACAACCATTTTTTATTTCCGTATATTCAATTAAGATATTATTACCTTTTTTCCAAGCAAATACTAAACTAGATGCAACAATACCAAGTCCAACAGCTACAGCTAAATCTGCAAAGATAGTTACTACAGTTACTAAAACAATAACGAAAGCATCACTTTTAGGTATTTTACTAATTATGTGGAAGCTTAACCATTCAAATGTTGATATTACAACCATAAACATTACACCTGTTAAAACAGCAATTGGAATAGCTTCTATTAAAGATGAACCAAATAGAATAAATGATAATAAGAATAATGCTGCTGCAATTCCTGAAAGTCTACTTTTGCCACCACTTTCAACATTTATTATACTTTGTCCGATCATTGCACAACCACCCATACCACCAAATAATCCAGTTACAGTATTAGCAATTCCTTGTCCAATACATTCTTTATCAGTGCTACCACGTGTATCAGTTAAATCATCAACAAGTCTTAATGTCATTAATGATTCAATAAGACCTATAGATGCGAAGATAAATGCATAAGGAAAAACAATTTTTAAAGTTTCAAATTCAAAAGGAACATTTGGAATCTTAAATAATGGAAAACCACCTTTTACACTTGCTAAATCCCCTACAGTAACCACATTGATATTAAATATTGCAACTATAATAGAGATAGAAACAATAGCTACTAAAGCTCCTGGAATACCTTTTTTAAATTTCGGTAAATAATGCATTACAAGCATTGTTATTATAACTATAGAAATAGTTAATATAAGTCTGTAATCAAAAATCCATTCACCATCAATCTTGAAATTATTCAACTGAGCTAAAAAGATTACGATAGCTAATCCATTTACAAATCCAAGCATTACAGTTTCAGGGATAATTCTTGAAAACTTACCTAGTTTTAATAATCCAACTAAAATTTGAATTAATCCCATAATTATTACAGCTGCGAATAAGTACTCAACTCCATGTTCAAATACAAGTTCTACCATTACAACAGCAAGTGCACCAGTAGCTCCACTTATCATTCCTGGTCTTCCTCCAAAAATAGAAGAAAGTAATCCAACTATAAATGCTGCATATAGCCCTACTAGTGGAGAAACCCCTGCTACAAAAGCAAATGCTATTGCTTCTGGAACTAAGGCAAGTGATACTGTTATTCCAGCTAGTAATTCTTTCTTTATATCAGTGTTTTCCCCAATTATTTTTGTTATCATTTAATCACCTCTTAAAAATTCATTAAATATAGTATATCATGAATAATTGTAACTAATGATTTTAATTTTATAATGAATCCGTTTACATTTTTTTAGTTATTTAAGTACAGGATTTTCAGGTTTTAATTAGAATTTAATTCATATGTTTTAGACAAATATAGTAAATGAGTATACAATTATAAATGTAACTAACTATTAAAATATTTTGATGAATTTGAAAGGCAGTGATTTAAAATGATTAAAGACAGACCTGTTCCTAATTTTATTGCAAAATTCATGTATAAGAGACATTCTCCTAAAAGACTCAAAAAAGAAATCAATTTAATAAAATCAGGATTAGTTTCAAAAGGAGATAATGTACTAGATATTGGATGTGGACCTGGACATCTATCATTAATTATGGCTATAGAAACTGGAAGATTTGGTGTTGTAACTGCCTTAGATATTCATCCACTTGCTATTAAGAGTGTCGAAGAGTTAATGACTATAAATGATATTAAGAATATTCGAACTGTATTAACAAGGACTTTAGATACAGAATTATTAGATAATTCTGTAGATGTAATATTTGTATTAAATACATATGATATGATTCGAGATAAGAATAAATTACATAATGAAATAGATAGAGTCCTAAAAAAGAATGGTAAATTGTTAATACGTAATAATAAAAGGTTACTTACAAGTGATAGTAAATATAAAAAGATATTTGATAGTTACGATAATATGACTTTTGATTACAAAGATAAAAAAACGTATTATTATAAAAAGATTAATTAAAAAAAGCCGATTTTTCGGCTTTTTATATATAATAAAAACGGTTTCATTTAATTTATAATGTTTTTTATATTACTCAATGATACAATGATTTTATAGTTGAAATTAACAAAAATAAAAAGATAGATTGGAGAGATATGGAAAGATTAATTAATAAGATAAGAGAAGAAGCGTATGTTATCGATAACAGAATTGTAAAGGTTGATCACTTTATTAATCATATGTTAGATACAGATCTTGTATTTGCCATAGGAAAAGAGTTTAGTGAGAAGTTCCCAAACACTACAAAGATATTAACAATCGAGGCTAGTGGTATTGCATTTGCAGTTGCAACTGCATTTCATTTAAATCATATTCCGATTGTATTTGCTAGAAAGAATGCATCATTAATTACTAATAATAATGTCTATTCAAGTAAAGTATTTTCCTTTACTAAGCAAACAGAATCAAATGTAATTGTTTCTAAGGAGTTCTTAACTAAAGATGATAAAATACTTATCATTGATGATTTCTTAGCGATGGGAAACGCACTTGAAGGTTTAATAAGTATCGCTGATCAAGCTGGTTCAGAAGTAATTGGTGTTGGTGTAGTAATTGAAAAAGGATTCCAAAAAGGTAGAGATAAAATCTCTGGTAGAGGATTTGAAATTCACTCACTTGCAAACATCATTGGTATTGAAAACAATATACCAATCTTCAGATAATCTATCTAATTAAATAAAAATTAAAAATTAAACACGTATAACCGCTTTAATATGGTAAGCAAGTTTCTACCCTGTGCCGTAAACTCAGGACTACGTGAAGTGATTCCATATATCTTAAAATGGGTTCCTTTACGTTTGTAAAGAAACCCATTTTTTATTTTAATTAGGAGGAAAATTTGATGGATAAAATAATAGTATTAGATTTCGGTTCTCAGTACAATCAGTTGATTGCGAGAAGAGTTAGAGAGTTAGGAGTATATTCAGAAATATTACCATATGATAAACCACTTGAGTATTTTAAAGATGATTCTATTAAAGGAATTATCCTTTCAGGTGGACCAAACAGTGTATATGATACAGGTGCTCCGCGTATTAGTAAAGAGATTTATAAATTAGGAATTCCTATTTTAGGAATTTGTTATGGAATGCAAATTACTCAATATTTATTTGGTGGAAAAATAAGTCCTTCAAATAAAAGGGAGTATGGGAAAAGCATACTAAATATTATAAAAGAATCAAAACTAACTAAGGGAATTGAAATTACATCAACTGTCTGGATGAGTCACGGAGACCATGTTGATGAACTTTCTAATGACTTTATAGAGTTAGGTAATACAGATTCATGTATAGCTATTGCTAAACATAAAGATTTAGAAATCTATAATCTTCAATTTCATCCAGAAGTTACACACACAACGTTTGGTAAAGAAATTATTAAGAATTTCACTTTAAATATTTGTAACGCTGTTCCTAATTGGAATTTAGATGATTATATAACTACTACAATAAAAAGTATTAAAGATAAAGTTCAAAATAACCAAGTTATTTTAGGTTTATCTGGTGGTGTTGATTCTAGTGTTGCAGCAACACTCATTCATAAAGCCATAGGAGATAAATTAACTTGTATCTTTGTAGATACTGGTTTACTTAGAAAAGACGAAGGTGATAAGGTTATGAGCCTTTATAAAGATAACTTTAATATGAATGTTGTAAGAGTTAACGCAGGGGATCAATTTCTTAATAAACTAAAAGGAGTTATTGATCCTGAAGAAAAAAGAAAAGTTATTGGTAATGAATTCATCAAAGTATTTGAAAATGCTAAAAGGGATTATAAAGATGCTAAGTTCTTAGCACAAGGAACTATTTATCCTGATGTTATAGAAAGTGTTTCAGTAAATGGACCTAGTGAAACAATAAAATCTCATCACAATGTTGGGGGATTACCTGATGATTTAGACTTTGAATTATTAGAACCTCTTAGAGAATTATTTAAAGATGAGGTAAGGGAAGTAGGACTTAACTTAGGAATACCTAAGAATATGATTATGAGACACCCATTCCCAGGACCTGGACTTGGTATAAGAATAATAGAAGAAGTATTGATAGAAAAAGTTAAAATACTTCAAGATGCTGATGATATATTTATAGAAGAACTAATTAAGAATAATCTATATGAAAATGTCTCTCAGGCATTTGTCGTATTACTTCCTGTTAAATCTGTAGGTGTAATGGGAGATAAAAGAACTTATGAATATGTCGCAGCAATTAGAAGTGTAGATACAGTTGACTTTATGACTGCGACATTTAGTAGATTATCTTATGACTTTTTAGATATAGTTGCTTCAAGAATAATTAATGAAGTAAGAGGAATAAACAGAATAGTTTATGACATTACTTCTAAACCACCAGGAACAATAGAGTGGGAATAATCTTTATGATTTAATAAATAGTAAAACAAAGGTCTTAAGGCCTTTGTTTTTGTTTTAGAAGATTATATATTTAACAGTAATTTATGATATAATATTATTAGTGTTTCAAGATTTTATGATACATAAATATTAAGGAAAAGGGGATAAAAAATGAAAATTTCAACAACTCATAGTGTCCATGGACATGAGTGTACTAAATTTATTGGAGAAGTACACGGTAGTATTGTAACAACAAAACATATAGGAAGAGATATAATGGCTGGCTTTAAATCTGTTATAGGTGGAGAGATAAGAGGATACACAGAAATGATGGAAGAAGCAAGAAAAGTTGCTATCGATAGAATGAAATATGAAGCAGAAGCGTTAGGAGCTAACGCAGTTATTGGAATGAGATTACAGACATCGACAGTTATGGCAGGAGCTAGTGAAGTTATTGCTTATGGAACTGCGGTTGTAATAGCGGAATAATTATGTTTGGTAAGAAGAAGAAAAATAATAGGCTTCTTAGTCTAGTAATATTTCCATTATTTTTCATAATAACATTATATTTTTCATTTTCAGGAATGGAAATATCTAGCTTCATAGGTAATTTAGAAAAATATAGTGAATTTACCTTTGTAGAAGACTACAAAGAAGATATTGATTATCAGTTTTTAAGAGTTCTTAGTTATGAAGATAATGAAGTAGCTTATGCTATTCATAGCTCAGATATTAATACTTCATATATATTTTATAACGAAAATTCTGAAGTAGTAATTGAAATTGATAGTGATGAATTAGTAGAAGATGATTTCTATCTATTTACTATAGAAGACTACAATAGAAAAGTACTTACTTTAAAAGTGTTTGAAGATTCAAATCTTATTAATACATTAGAGTTTATGTATCTAGAAGATTATGAAGAAGCGAATAATCTTAGTTATAATCATGAAAATTATGATGATATAAATTTAACTAATATTGTTGATACACATGAACTACTTGAAAACAATCTTCTTAAAAGTATAATTCAGTATTTTCTTTTTGGTGGAGCACTTCTTGGGTTAGTCTATATTATTGCAGCTATTAGAAAGAAAAAAGAAGATCCTGACTTAGAATCGTATGCTGAGATGAGACAAAAATTAAAAGAAAAGAAAACAAAAAAAATAGAACCTAAAGAGAAAAAGGAACTAACTAAGCCTTTAAGAATTCTAAAGTATATTGGTATTAATATGTTAATTTCATTAGTTGTAACTTATGGAATAATTATAATTATAGGAACATTTGTATATGATGAAAGTTCATCTGAATTTCTGGATTATTCAGAATTATATTTTAATGAAGTAAATGATGACTTTGATATATCACTTTATATTGGAATATCTGAGTCGCTAGCTAGTGATTCAGATTATGGATTAGATACTGTTGTTTATACAGTAGTTTATGATAAGGCTCCTGATGAATTATTAGTAGGAAGTTTTTTATGTGATGGAGAATATTTCGGAAGATCATTCTCTGATTCTGGCGCAATATATGGAGAACACACTGATATATATTATAGACAAATTGAAATATGGAGATATGAAGACTGTGCTTCAGCAGATTCATTCACTCTAGTTTTAAGAAATCCTAATACAGCAATGACTGTTTTTGAATCAGAAGAATATGACTTATATAAAACAGCTGATTCAGCTAAAGAAGCATTTGATTTAGAGGAAGAAGACTCTAATGCAATTTATCTTTTATATATCTATTTGTTTAATGCAACTGTTACTGCAACCCTAATTAGATTAGGAGTTAAGAGGTTAACAAAAAAGGATAATCAAATAGAAGAAAGATATCAATAAGATATAGAAATATATGTAACTATGAGTAAATATATTAATAAAGCCCTATTTAGGGCTTTTGTTTTATCTTTATTAGAAGGCTAAAGATATATTAATCTTAATAAAATATGATATACTATTAATAGTAAAAGCTGGAATAAGGATAGAATGGAGATTATACTTATGAAAAAAAAGAAAAATGATAATTTCTTATTTAATTTTATAGCTCCCATTTATGGGTTATTTTATAATTCTCAAAAGAAGAACTATAAAATAACAATAGATAATATGCATAAAGAATTAAATCTAAAAGAATATGAAAATATAATCGATGTTGGATGTGGAACTGGAGCTCTTTGTTCTGTGTTAAATCAAGAAGGATTACAAGTCACAGGTATTGAACCAGCAATGAGAATGTTAAAAATCGGAATGAAAAAACCTGGAAATAAGGAAGTAAACTTTGTACAATGTGGTACTTGTTCTAAGTTACCTTTTGAAGATAAGAGTTATGACTTATCTATTGCTTCTTATGTAGCACATGGATTAAAGCCAGAAGAAAGAAAACAGTTATTTTTAGAAATGGGACGCTTAACTAAACATTATGTTATTATTCATGATTATAATAATAAAAGAGGTTTCTTTACTAATATCATAGAGTGGCTAGAACGTGGAGACTACTTTAACTTTATTAAAGTTGTTCAGTCTGAACTCAATGAACAATTCAAAACAGTTAAAGTTATTAATGTTAAAAAACAAGCAGCTTGGTATATTTGTGAACCATATTAAATATTATTACTAAGGATGGTAAATATGAATTATAAAGTAGTTAGAATTAATGAGAAAATATCTTATGGCGATGCACTTAATTTACAACATAAAGTATTTGATTTAGTAGAAGAGGGTAAATATGACGGAGTTTTATTAATCCTAGAACATAAACATGTACTATCAATGGGAATTAGAAGTAACTATGATAATTTACTTGTTACTAAACAAATGTTAGAAGATAAAGATGTTGAGTTTTTTGAGACAGACCGTGGTGGAGATATTACTTATCATGGCCCAGGACAAATAATTGCTTATCCTATTTTTAAATTGAAAAGTTTTAATTTAAGATTAAGCGACTATATGCATAATCTTGAAAAAGTAGTTATTGATACATTAAGTACCCATGGATTAGAAGCTTATCAAAGAAAAGAATTTCCTGGAGTTTGGGTTGATAATACAAAGATATGCGCAATAGGAGTTAGAGCTAGAAAGTATATTACTTATCATGGACTTGCATATAACGTAACAACTGATAAATCATATTTTAATTTAATTAATCCCTGTGGTATTACTGATTTTAAAGTTAGTTCACTAGAAGATTTTTTAGATAATATTGATATAGAGAAAGAAAAAGAAGTAATTATTAATAGCTTTACCAAGGTGTTTAATATTGAATTTGAAGAAATGACTTTAGATAAATTATAGTAATTAACAATAATGATTTTTAAACATTTAGTTTTAGTTTGACTATCAAACTTCTTGATATTTACTAGATATTCCTTTACAATTAAATTAGAAGGAAGACAATAAGAGGAGAGTACTATTTAAAGAATATTTATTACTAAGAATTACATAAAGACTAAACCTTTTTAGTCTTTGTTTTTTTATTTTTGTGATGAAAAATACAGAAGGAGTGATTTTATGAGTGAAAATAAACTTGTTGAGAAAACAAGACAAGTTATGAAAACACAAAATGAATTATCCGAATTAATAAATGAATTAAAGACTGAAGTGAAGAAAGTATATTATGAAAATGAAAAACTGACAAAAGAAAATGAATTGTTAAAATCAAAAGTAGAGTTTTTAGGAGTGAGTGAAGAATTTGAAGAAGAATATGTTAAAGTTGAAAGTCCTTCTACACCAGATATACCTGAAGAAATAATTAAACAACCTATAGAAACAGAGGTAGAACAACAAAAAGAAATAGTTATACAAGAAATAGAAATAGCTAAGAAAGAACCTTCAAAAAGAAATGCTATATTACTAGAATTCTTCTTGGGTCAAAACATTATTGCGAAAATAGCTTCTGTATTAATATTCCTAGGAATATTATCATTTGGACAAATCGCTTATGAATGGATGCCTGACTTAGGTAGAGTATTATTAATTATGTTTGGTGGATTTGTTTTTGGTGGTATAGCTTACTATACAGAAAAAAAAGAATTGATTATATTTAGTAATGTATTTTATGGACTTGGTATCTTTATTATTTACTATAGTTTAATTCTAGCTAAGTTTGGATTTGATTTAATTAGTGGATCTATATTATCTTATTTATTAGCTGTTCTTATGGTAGGTGTATTTTACTTCTTTAAGAATAGAAGATATGAGTTTTTAGATTCAGTATTATATACATTTTATATTGTATTAGGATTAACGATGTTAGCTCATTTTGAACCTTTAGGTGGATTTAGTCAGTATTTTGAAATCATCTTATTTGTAGGATTAATAGGAGTTATATCATATATATATTTAGTAGTATTCTATAAAGATAAAAATAATATGCAGTTAATCTTTATGAGTATATTCTTTTTATCAATAATAATCTATTTACTAGGTGTTTCATTAAGCTTGGTTTATGAAGAAGAATATTTAATAAATCAAATGAAGACAGCGCTAATGGGATATAATCTATTCCTTTATTCAGCATTAGCAATCTACTTTGTATATATGATAAACTATTTTATTAAAATAGATGAAAGTAATAGATTTAGAGCATTAATGCCATTTTATACAATAGCAATATTAAGTGTTTCTTCTCTTTCATTATTATATTTTGTTGATATAGCATTTGGGATATCAAATGGATCATTTAGTGTCTTGTTGTTTGTTATTATTACTGCACCTCTTTATACATACTTGTATATTGAAAATAAAGAAGGAGAAGATAATTTCTCTGAAACATATTTAATGATTATTGCGATTGCATTATTAATTTATAGTTTTACTGCGGGAGCATTAGGAAAAGAAAGTCCTTCAGAATTTACAGTATTAAACATTATTATGGGTCTTGAGGTTTTACTATTCTATATTTTAGCTAAATTCACAAAAGATAAAACCCATAGAGCAATAGGAATAATATTTATTTTAATATTCATTTTAAGAAATATTAATTTTTATAGTTATACAGGATCATTTCTCTTTGAAGATTCAGGTGTGATATTTGTAAGTATGTCTTTAGGATTAATCTTAGTAGGAATACATGAATTATTTAAACGTCTTAAACTTGATGATAATCAACTTGATAACGTAATAGCTCATAGTACTAACTTATTATTACTAATCCCAGTAGTTGTAACACTTACTAATGACCTTATTAGTGATGATTTAGCTTATATCTTTACTACTGTAGTAGTTTTATTAATTGGGTATAGATGGTTTGTAGGAATGAAAATATTTAATTTACAATATAAGAATTATATTTTTAATGGTATTAACTTAGGTATTATAGGAACAACCTTATTCCTTAACTCATTCTATTTTGATCATAACTATAAGGTGCTTGAAGATGTATTTAAGTTTTGGATTTTATTCGTAATTAATGGATATGTAGTACTTTCTATTAAAGAGATATATGTAGAATATATAAAAGGGGAGGTTAACAAAGAACAAGGATTTATTATTGCATATTTAGCTGGAGTATTGGTACATAGTATCTTTATTCACAACTATATTAATCTAGAGTTTGATAGAGTAATATTATCTAGTTATTTTTTAATTGCATCAGCAATAGCTGTTTTATTAGGGTTTAAACAAAATTGGAGTAATACTAGAAAACTTGGACTTGCGGCAATATATTTTTCACTAGCTAAATTCTTTATATATGATTTATATAGTAGAGATTTTAGTACGTTTACTAAAATGATTACATACTTTATTTTAGGATTTGTCTTACTAGGAATTGCTTTACTTTATGCATATCTTGAAAAAACATATGGTAAAACAAATAGACAAATAGAATAAAAGAATTAAATAATATTAGATAGGAGATAAAGGATGATTAAAATATATGAATTTATAAAATATTTTCATACTAATTTAATCAAACTTGTTATTGTAATACTTTTAATATTTGCATTATATATGAATAATAATGCAAATGTTAGTGCTAGAAGATTTGTAGAAGATTATAACAATGAAATTAATGTTGAATCAAATATTGATGATGATGAATTATTTAACGAAGATTATACAAAAGAAAAAATTAACACCAATAGTTTTATAATAGTACTTGGGAATATAATGGTTCAAAATTATATACAAGAAAATCAACTTTACTGTTATTGCAATTATAGGTTTGTACAATTGAACTTAATAAGCAATGAGGATTGTTACACGATTTTGATGAATGCTGATTAGTAGGAAAATGAGTATTAATACTATCTTGAATAATTGCACCAATAATAAAACGGCGATAAAAAAGGAGATAACTATCATCTCCTTTTTGCTTGATTTACTTACTAATCACTATAATAAAATTGTTTACAAATATAGATGTGCTATAATGTATAAGAACATAATTAATTTGAGGAGTTGGTATATATGAGTATTAATAGTGGGTTTCAATTAAATATTTATACAATTATTATATTATTTATTTTATTAGTATCAATGTTTACAAAACGAGAAACATATAAAGTATCTACTAGAATGCTTAGACTTATAATGTTGACAGTAATTACTCTTTTAATTATAGAAATATTTTCTTGGATGTTTGATGGAATTGATAAAGAATATGCATACACTCTAAATTACATTTTTAATACAATATTTTTTGTAGTTGGAGTAGCTGCAGCAGGGTTATTCACATCGTATATAGATTATATGAACTTTAGATCAAAAAGTAGGTTGAAAAAAAGATTTTATTATATGCACATGGCTATTTTAGCTTTAATATTAGCTACTATAAATTTCTTTACACCAATAATCTTTAGTATTAGTGCTGAGAATGTATATAGTAGAGAACCTCTCATTGCAGTAGGATTTATTTCTGTATATTTGTTATTAGTATTTATGTTGGTACAAACTTTTAGAAACAGAAAAAAATTAGATGATAATCAGTCTCTAAGTATGTATGTATTTATATTATTACCATTCATTGGAGGAGTATTACAATTGTTTTTCTATGGACTTTTAATTATGTGGGCGTTTTCTGGACTTGGTGTTTTAATAGCATATATCTTTAATGAAACTACAAGTAACTCTAGAGATTATCTAACAAAATTATTCACTAGAGAAATCACATATTCTTATATGGATAGTATGATTGAAAAAAATCAATCTTTCATAATTATTAGTATAGACATTGATGATTTTAAAAACATTAATGATTCTTTTGGACATAAAGTTGGAGATGAAGTATTATTTCATTTTTCAAAAATATTATCATTAACATTTGGAAAGAATGCATTGGTTTCAAGATTTGGTGGAGATGAATTTATTATTGTAATTAAAGATGGCTCTGAGGAAGAAGTTATTGCATATCATAATTTATTTAAAAGTAATATCACTCTTTATAAAGGATATAGGTTTATTGAGAAAATTAATTTTAGTTTTGGATCCTCATTTAGAGAAATTGATTCAATAGAAAGTATTGATGATTTATTAGAAGTAGCAGATGATTTAATGTATGATGAAAAAGCACAACATAAAAATAAAAAAAGAAGACTAACTGATAAATAACTATATATAACGAGGTGATTGTATGAATAACAAAATATCATTTCAGATATTAAATAAAACAAATATGGAAGAATATAAAAGAATAAGATTAGAAGGATTAAAGAATTCACCATTAAATTTTGGATCTAGCTTTGAGGAAGAATCCTTATTTAATAATAAGAAATGGATAAGTAGATTATCAAATAATAACGCTATAACATTTGGTGCTTTAATTGAATCAAAACTTGTGGGTGTAGTTACACTAACTTTGAATACTAGACTTAAAACAAAACATACTGCAGAAATACACGCTATGTATGTAAGTGAAACGCATCAAAGAAAAGGAATTGGATCTAAATTGATTAACTCTTTAATAGAATATTCAAAAGGCTTAAAAACTATTGAACAGATAACTTTGAGCGTTGAAAAGGAAAATGAATCTGCGATAAAATTATATAGAAAATCAGGATTTATGAGATTTGCTGAAGTACCTTTAGCATTAAAGGTAGAAAATAAATATTACGATTTTATTATGATGAATATGTTTCTAAAGTAGTATATAATTGAAGTAAGAGGTGTAAGGAAATAAGGCAACTCTTATTTGAGTTGCTTTTAAAATTTAAAAAAGGGAGGGATAATTATGTATATATATAAATATGTAAAAGCTATATCAGGTAGTTTTTGGGCTACTTCGAATCATCAAGAGTTGATTGATAAATACTCTAAAGAAGGATGGAAATTCATTACTGTGATACCTTTATATTCAACTACTGAAGGTAGAATTAAAGAACTTGATTTAGTATTTGAAAGAGAAGAATAGTAAATTTGAGGAGGTAAAGTATGTTAAGAAAGTTATTTAAGGAGAAGTATAAACACTTTGATTTAGAAGATAGTAAAATTAATGAATATATAGAAACTATTATTATTTTTGAAAACTTTATAGACAAAGATATTGTTGATTCTAATATAGAGGATATAAAGAAATACTTAACTTACTTAATAGAAACTACTCAAAATACTTATAATAATGTTATTCATATCGCAAGATACTATTACTATATTGATAAGAAGGCTGAATATATTCATATGAGTAAGTATTTTAACTCTAGAGGAGTTTTAGAGAATATCATTGATAGAATTGCTATTTATGAATCAAGAGAGAAACAGAGTGAAATTATGAAAGAAATCTATTTGCCTCCTTTTGGAATAGATTCTAAAGATTTACCGAAATATACAAAAGATTTTATGGATAAGTTAAATAAGTATTTACCTAAAAATAGTTGTAATAAGATACTTGCTGGTAATAATCACAGAATTCCTAAAGAGAGCTTCCTAAAAGAAAAGGAATTATATGAACAATCAAAATCACTGGAATTATATTTAAAAGAAAGACATAAAAGAAAGCTGGATGAATTACTATATTATTATGAAAATAATTTAGTATGGTTTGAACAAGTAATTACTAAAGAAGCCATTGAATATGTAGCTAGTAATCAAGAGATACTAAGTGGTAAATTAGAGGAAGATAAACTATATATTACAAAGATTCCATATGATATAAATAATTTCTTATCTGAAAAAGATGAAACTTTAAAAAGATATTATGCATGTCACTGTAGTTTTGTGAGAGAAAATATCTTATCTGGTGAAGTTGATATACCTAAAGAATGGTGTTACTGTAGTGCTGGATTTGCTAAACATCCTTTTGAAGTTATCTTTGATCAAGAGTTAGAAGTTAAACTAATAAAAACTCCGATTGATGGTGATATTATTTGTAGATTTGAAATAGATTTAAGTAAAGTTAAGTATTATTCTCTTTAAGTAATCGTCTATGATATAATGTAATTGAAGTCTAATCAAATATATTTTACAGGAGGATACCAATGATAGTTAGTAATGTAAAAAACGTACCTATTATTGAAGTAAATAGTGAAGCTGCAAAATTCACATCAATGAAAGCTTTAGTATCATCTAAAGAAGGTTTTGAAGGCTATGTAATGAGGGAAGTAGAAGTTTTTGAAGGAGGACACACACCAAAACATAGACATCCTTGGCAACACATTAACTATATGCTTGAAGGTGAAGGAGAATTAATGATTGAAGGTAAGATTAATAAAGTAGAAGCTGGATCTTTTGCTTTTGTACCACCTGGTTCTCTTCATCAATTTAGAAATGCTGGTAAAGGTGTATTTAAGTTTATTTGTATTGTTCCTGAAGAGGGACATGTGTATTAAGAAAATATAAAAAAAAGACCTTTAATTTTAAAGGTCTTTTTAATTACTATATTACAAAGTCTCCATCTGTAAAGATTGTTACTTTAGAACCATCTTTTAGAGTTCCTTCAACTTGTAAATCTTTACTACCAAACATAAAGTCTACATGAACCATTGATTGATTAGAACCAGCTTTAGCTAATTCTTTATCAGTCATTTTTGTTCCACCTTTAACGTTCATAGGATAAGCACGTCCTAGTGCTAAATGACATGATGCATTTTCATCAAATAATGTATTTAAGAATAAGATATTAGAATTAGATATTGGAGAATCATAACTAATAAGTGCAACTTCTCCTAAATATTTACTACCTTCATCTGTTTCTAATAAACTATTTAATGTATCTCTATTCTTTTTAGCATCAAAGTTTATAACTTTACCATCTTTAAATTCTAGCCAGAAGTCTTCAATTAAATTACCTTGATAGTTTAATGGTTTAGTAGATACTACTTTACCGTTTACTCCTAATTTTTCAGGCATTGTAAAGTTTTCTTCAGTAGGAATATTTGGATTAAAATATACTCCTTTAGAAGAATTTTCTCCACCACCAGCCCATATATGGTTTTCAACTATTTTTACATGTAAGTCTGTACCTAAGCTATTTGTGAAATGTAAAGTATCAAAGTTATAATCATTTAATATTTTATTATGAGCTAACATTGATTTATTGTGATTTGCCCATTCCTCTATAGGATCATTTGTTTCAGTAACACGTGATGCTTGTAAGATTGCATCCCATAATGCTTCAACTGCTTCATCTTCTTTAAGATTAGGGAATACTTTTTTAGCCCATACTTTATTAGGTGCAGCAACTACACACCATTGTGCATGGTTACCCATCATATGATCTTGATAAAACTTAAATGCTTTCATTCTAGCAATCCCAGCTTTTTGCATTTTCATTTGATCAACACCTGCGTTTAATCCAGGTATTGGAGATGTAATACTTATAACACATCCATTATTATCCATAAACCATTTAACTTTATCAATAGACCATTCTGGAATATCTTCTAAAGTTTCAACACTCATAAAGTCGTAATTAGTTCTTGTAACATAGTTATCACTCCACTGAACATCCACTCTTTTTGCACCAGCTTTATAAGCTGCTTTAACAAGTAATCTTGCTAATTCTTTAGTTTCAGTTGATGAGTTAATTGCAACATATTGATCTTTTTGTACATTAGCTCCAACCTCAACAATTAATTTTGCATATTTTTCTAATATTTCTAATTTAGCCATAATATATCACTCCTTCAAATTATTATAACACGTGATATCTAGATTAAATATATCATTTTAAATAAAAAAGATTGTATATAATAAGTAATTTAGAAAAATTATAGATATAATATAATTATAAGGAATATATTTTTAAAAGGAGATGACATAATGAATAAGAAAAGTCTAATTAAATTTTATCATGATAATGAAAAAGGATTAATGCATTACGTAATATTTGAAAGAGATGTTGTAGTATTATCAGAACTAAAAACTAAAAAAGTTGATTATATTAATGAACATGGTAAATTAAATGTTTCATTTAATGTTGATTCCGATACATTTGATGAAGTTACTGTAACTGTGGTCACAGATAAAGAATATGTAGGTAAAGTATATAATTACATGCATGAAATTAATAACGCTTATTTCTTTGATGGATATGATACCTTATGTGTTATCAAGTTTGATAAGAAATAGAATAATTTTCCAAAATAAAACTACACTTTTAAAGTGTAGTTTTTTTAGTCTTTACTAAAGGTTGCTCTAAGTCCAACTTCTTGTTTTTTATAGATTCTAACATAATTATTAAAGTGTTTATAAAAGGATAGAATTACATATAGTGAAACTAATACAATAGATATATAACTATAATGTTGGAAGTACATTGCTATTGGCACAACTATTATTACTAGAAGAGTTGAGACAGCTATATAATCTAAAGCGACTGTTAGGATTGCAAAAATAATTAGTAGTCCTAAAGCATATACAGGTGCAACTGCGAATAGTAATCCACCAAAAGTCGCAGTTCCTTTTCCACCATGGAATCCCAGATGGATAGGATAAATATGTCCTACAACAGCACTTAATCCACCTACAAACCAGATAATATCATTATCAGGGAATATTAGTCTTAATATAAGAACTGGAATAGCTCCTTTAAGAATATCTAGTACTCCTACAAGTGTACCGTACTTCAATCCTAGTGTAATTACGGCATTTGATGTTCCTGCACTTTTTGAATTTACATCTCTAATATCAATACCTAGTACTTTTTGTGTAATAAGTACAGCGGGGCTTATAGCTCCTATTAAATAGAGAACAATTATGACTATTAAATATTCCATATATAATAACTCCTTAAACATCGTTTTTTTTATTATATATTATTTATTAAAAATTTTAAAGGAAACTACGATATATTAATATAAAATGTTATAATTAAATATAAAATAGTTATACTTAAAGGAGATAAATATGAATATTATAAAACAAGCTTTTGAAGATCGAATATTAAGACATTTATTTTTTGCTGTAGTAATCTATGTACCGTTATCAATTGTAATTGCTTTTGAAACATTAGCTTTCTTAAATATAATGTTAGGTTGGAATGTTATACTCGCATTTGTTCCTGTTGTTTTAGCTTTCATATTCTATAATAAATCTCTAGAAGATAATGATAAACAACAAGATAAAGTGATATTGATATTATTATTTTTATCATGGTTATTCTTTTTCCCTAATGCCTTTTACTTAATAACTGATTTTATTCATCTAGGAGGAGAAGAATTTTATTATTGGGGACAATTATACTCTCCTATTACTTATACAGAAAACTATTTAGGATACTTAACGTTAGCTCATATCTTCTTAGGTGCTTTTATTGGTGTATTCATGGCAATATACTCACTAAGAATGATTGACATATATTTAATAAATAAATTTGGGAATATGTATTCCACATTAATTATTATATTAATTATGTTTCTTTCTAGTATTGGAATATATATTGGAAGATTCTTAAGATTAAATTCATGGGATGTATTAAATCCTTTTAATGTGTTAGAACAATTATTTGATAGTTTAAATAGATTTTCATTTGAGTTTATTATGATTTTTATTGTTATTCAGTTAGCTCTTTACTATCTATTAAAGCCGTTTATACGAATTAATGATTGATAATAAGAAAAGAAGTATTTCCTATAAAGGAAATACTTCTTTTTATTTTATTTGTCGATCATAATATGATTTACTTTGATCTAATACAACAATAGATTCTCTCCAGTTAGTAATAGGAATGAAGAAAGCTATCATAATTGGAATAAATATACTTACACCATAATGTGAGTAAAATGGGAAATCTATATCAACATCTTTTTGATTTAATTGATAAACACTTATAGTAATAAAATCTTGTGCTTTTTCTAATTGGATATATTCAAGTAGATTATCATTTATCCTATAATTTCCAATATAATTAGAATGATATTTATTAAATACCCAGAAACTATCTGTCTCTAAATGATTAAAGATAGAGTCTACATTGAAGTCATTATTAAATATTTCAATATTATTAATCTCGTCACTGTATTTATTGGTGAAATAGATATAGTCTCCTATAATTATTCCTCTATCATTATGAACTTTATCTAATGTAAATGTTAATACTGTTCCGTTAGAATCTACTTTATTATATGAAGAGCTGTGGTTAGTAGAAGATGTGTAATACATAACTTGATTTACACTGTCATAAGTAGGACTTCCACTAAGAATCTCAAATGAAATAGAATTGTCTGAATATAATATTAATTCATCTGAAGTTCTATAAAAGAGATTTCCTGATATAACATTTATACTATCATATGATGTAGTACTTAAATCAATTGTCTCGGACAATAAGATACTATCATTTTCAAATTTGAATATTTCATATATTCCAGACAATTCATTATTTACAAAATATAATACATTATCTTCATAGTAGAACATTGCGTAGTAATCAGAGATTTCAGAAATATTAGTAGTGCTATCCTCGGTTACTATATATGTATGATATCTTGCGAATAATATAATATTATTTTCATAATACATGAATCTATTATAATTATCAGAACTTCTTAAGATATCATCCTCATCAACTACAAATAAAGCTGAATCAAGCTGTTTATCAAAAACTTTTTCTTTTGTTTCTAAATCATAAACAAAGAATCTGTTATCTGAAGTATAAAAGTATAAATATAAGTCATTATAATAATAATCAGTGATAGTCTCATCTTTTCTAAATTCAGTATCAATCTCTAATTTTATTATTTCTGTTTGATAAAAATTATTATCTATATCGGTTGGTAAATCATTAAAAGAAAAATAACCAACGTTATTAGATAAGTTTAATGTTTCACCTATAGTGTTTGATGGGAATTGAAATAAAACTACTATAACTGCGATAAACCCAAATAAACCCCAAACTATAAGAAACTTCCCTCCGTCATCTATAAATGAAATATTAGACATAGTTTTCTTATAAAATAATCTATCAGATATTCGAGTTTTTAAAGCTAGATAAAACAATAATACAGATAAAGATATGGAAAGTGGTATTTGAAAATAGAAAGGTATAAATCTAAAGATAGTTAAGAAAATATAAAATGGTAATATTGTTAACATAAAGATTACAATAATATTCTTAATAGTTTCGATTTGTAAATCGGAATCTTCATAACTTCCTTGTAAAAAGAAATATAGAACAAGTGAAATTATTAGAATAAGTAGTACAGTAAGCATAAAATACCATGTTTTCGGATAAAAGTTTTGTAAAAAAAGCAATAATAAAATCAGATATGCAAACGTAGTCTCAATTAATGAGAGTAAGAATATCCGAATTTTTTCATCCTTTATTTTTTTACTATTCATGTAATAAGCTAAAGCTAGTAATATAAAAAATGGTACTATAGCAAATAAATTAAACATCGAATCCCTCCTTTTTAACTCTTACATTATATCATAATTAAGTAAAGTTAATCAAATTTCTTTAAATGAAATAAAGGATATTCAAAATCTAATTTATCTTTCATTTTTTTTAATTCTAAGATATAATATGCATAAGACTGTAAGGGAAAAAAATAGCTATCAGTCTATATTGATGGTTTTTTTATTTTTAAGGAGGAGAGAAATTATGAAAAAGAAAATTTTAATATTTATATTTACATTATCTTTTGTATTTGCCTTAGCTGGATGTCAAGCTGAGGATAGTTATATAAAAGGAGATTATAATGACTATGAAAATACTAACACTGATCCAGTAGCACCACCCGCAGAAGTTGTAGATCCTAATTTATCAGGAGGAGACGTTATTCTAGATGCTGATATACCTGCATTATTAAATAGAAAAATAATCTATACTGCAGCACTCACGATGGAATCACCAACACCTGAAACAATCTATAATAATGTTATAGATAATTTAGATTTATATGATGCATATGTTGAATCAGCTAATATAACTTCAACTAGATACACAATTAAAATTAGAGTGTTGTCAGTTAACTTTACTGATTTTGTAGAAGAAATTAAAACAAGTGGTGATTTACTTTCATATACTAAATCATCTGAGGATGTAACAAATGCATATTCTACTTTTGAAGCAAGAAAACTTGCTTTAGAAACACAACATGCTAGAATATTAGAGCTCATTGCAGTAGCAGTAGATCTTGATGATATCTTAACTTTAGAAGATGCTAGATTTGAAATTGAAACTGAACTAAATGAGATAGGAGATACATTAGCTAATTTTGATTCTCTTGTAGACTATTCAACAATTGATTTACAAATTAATAAAACTGTTGAAACAGAAGTTATCTTACCAAGAACTGAAAACCCAGCTATTTTTATTATTGAAGTAAATAAAAACTCAGCTGAAATAGAAGTGTTTAATACAGGTAATTTCCCAGCTACTATATATGTGGATTTATTACAAAATGGTGAATTTGTTAGACAGTATGAACAAGATGCTTGGGGAGACAGTAAAGCAATATTTAAAATTGGAGAATTAGATTCTAATAAAGAATATACTTTCAAAGTAACATCTATATCAAGTGATCATAGAGTTTCATATGAAATTTCAAAAGATATTGAAACTGATAAAACATTTATTAATGATGTAACAAATGTATTTGTAACTTCATTCACTGTATTAGTAGCAATATTTGAATTCCTAGGATTATCAATTGTAGCTATATCACCATTCGCAGTTACGGGAGTTATTTTATTCTTCCCAGCTAGAATTACTTATAAAAAAGTTCAACCTATAATGGAAGAAAAAAGAAAAAAAAGACTCGCATATTATAAAGAAAGACGTAAAAACGATACTGAAGAAAAGTAATATTATCTAAGAGACTATTACCTGTTTGGTGATTGTCTCTTTTTGTATAACTAATAATAATTGGAATTAATAAAAATATATATGATATAATAGGTTGGTAAGGGAATAGTCCTTTTAAGGACTTTTTTACTTGAATAAGGAGCTGGAAGAAGTTATGGATGAATCACTAAAGAAGATAAGCAAGTATTTTATAATTACATTAATTTCAATTATGATTATAGGAGTCATTGCAGAGATATTACTTTTTCAATATTCAAATACAATTGCTGGGTATGAAAATACTTTTGCTTATGCAATAATAAATTACAAAGTAACTAAGATATTGGAATTGTTTAATTATTTACATGTTTTTTCTGCTGTACTGATTATTTATGTTTTTCAGTATAGTAAATATAAGAATAGTAAAATTAATATACTCCCATTACTGATTTCTTTAGGAATTTCATTAGCGATACAAATATTTCATATTATATATTTTGCATTTTTATTAGATAACCCTCTTAATGTAAATTTACTAAATATTGCATTTTTTATCACACATTTAAAAGGCTTATTAATATTTGTTTCATTATTGTACATATGGATTCAAATATATTTACTAGAAAATAAGAAGTTTAATTCTTATCTTCTAATGGGACTTAGTTGTTTATTACTACCGACTCTGCTTGGTGGGATTTATGGTTTGATTTATCTGTCAGACGAAACTATAAGTATATTTTCTGTTTTTGGATTAGGAGTAGATGATGGATCTAATCAAATACTTAAGTATGTAGAAGCAACTGTGTCAACTATTTCTTATACAGCAGCATTAATTTTCTTTATCTTCCTAAGGGAAAAAAATATATCTAGTGTAGTTAATCATTAAGAATAATATTAATTAGATTTTAGGCTTTCATCAATTTGATGAAAGCCTTTTTATCTTAACGTTCAAGAAAACTCCCACTTCAAGTATATTAATAATGTGGTAAGTGGGG
>JRFF01000039.1 GCA_000753575.1 Candidatus Izimoplasma sp. HR2
AAAAATCTTCTATACGAACCATATGATTACCAAGATGATTGTATTACTGCATGTCTGAGAACATCTAAAGGTATTATTAGAAGTTCTGTAGCTAGTGGTAAAAGTTTAATGATTTCATATATCACAAAGGCTTTATGGGAAAAAGGTCTTATTAAAAATGGCATTATCGTGGTCCCTACTGTTGGTCTGGTAACACAATTTTATGATGATATGAATGAATATGGAATTGATATATCTCTTGTTGGTCGGGTTGGGGCTGTGTGGAGAGAATGGAATAAACCAATAGTTATAAGCACTTGGCAATCACTAAAGAATGTTCCTTCTCAAATGTCACGAATGGATTTAATTATTATTGATGAATCACATTGTTGCAAAGCTAATGTATTAAATGGACTACTCCAACAAGCACCAAAAGCTAAATATAGATATGGCTTTACTGGTACAATGCCTTATCAAAAATTAGATCAGCTTCAAGTCATGTCTTATCTTGGTCCTGTTTTAAAAGATTATGGTTCTGTTGAATTGGCCAAACTTGGTTATGTTGCTAAATGTAATATTAACATGATACATATTGATTATCAGAATAAACCAAAAGGTAATTATAATGAAATAAAAGATTGGTGTTTTAATAACCGATTCCGCCAAGGTGTCATTAAGAATATTATTAGGAAAATTGATGGTAATATACTTTTATTGGTTGGTAAGGTAGAGGATGAAGGTGAAGTATTAAAATACGTTCTTGAACAAGATTCGTCTTTTTCTGAATATGAAATTGAATTTTTGTCTGGTAGGGATTCTGCTGTTGAACGGGAGAAATGGCGAAAATATATGGATACAAGTAAAAATACTATACTAATTTCCACTTATGGTATCATGTCAACAGGAATAAATATTAAATCTTTATCTAATTTAATATTGGCATCACCATTCAAAAGTAAAATTAGAGTACTTCAATCAATCGGTCGTACTTTAAGACTCCATGCTGATAAAAAGAATGGTGCTATGATTTGGGATATATGTGACAATGTAAAACATTTAGATAAACATTCAGATATACGTTTGAAACATTATACTATAGAAGGATTTGAAATAGAAGAACATCATTTGTTAGAAGGTGATGTATTTAGTAATGATCTATCCCTATTTACGATTGAATAGGGATAGATCCATTTTACGTAGTNNTCATAAATATTAATCTTCCAACCCTTATTTGTTTTTTCAATATTAGCCATTTCTTTGGTAGTATGATTTTTCCAACCAATAGGCCCACCAAATTTAAAATCATGGTCTTCTAAAGATTTTTTAGCAGAATCTTCGGATTTATTCATTAGATTCCATTCATAATAATAATTTTCTCCACGTAAACCTTCATTTAAGTATTTCTCAAATTTCATAATTTCTCCTTATTTTATCATACGAAAAGCAATTTTATTTCCATCTTTTGTTGTTTTAAATTCCATACCCAATGAATCAGATACATCTACTAAAGACATTGTAAGATCATCGTTCTTTGGATATGTAATAATAATTTCATTATCATAATTTGTTACTACAGCATCAACATTTAGACTCTTGATCTTGACTTTTGAATTTTTCCCAGACAATAAGACTTTTGCAAGAGATTTTCTATCATTAGTAGAAATTTCCGCCTCATTCATCATAGTCTCTTCCAAGTTCAAATATATACTAATTTTTTCAGTGATTTCCATTGTTTCTTCCTCATCATCGGATAATTTATTTGTTTGGTCAATATCATTACTTTTTCTGGCATCATGTTTATCTTTCTGTAATTTGAATTTTCTATTATCAGTTCTTTTCCATAATCTATCATTTAATATTTTATCTAATGAATTAAGTGTTTTTGAATAAGATTTATGAGAACCCATACCTGTTGAGTGATCAAATTCATCATAATTCCAATCTTGATCAAGTTCATCAGCAGGTACATATTTTATAGTCATCCCTGTGAGTCTATTAGGAACTTCAACAGGAACCATTTTATCGCCAAATACCGTTGTTCCTACCGACAAATCATCGTCGCTCGCCGGACCTGTAGAACCATCGTTAGGATAACCACCAGTAATTGTTGTTTCTTTTAAATATTTTTCCCAATTCATATTCATACTACCCTTAATATGTAATTTTATACCATAATTTTTTTGTTATTTTATCTGGATTATTTAAAAAATCATCATCCCATACTTCAATTAATTCTATACCTTTCTCTTTACATAATTTCTTCTTTCTCTTATCACGTACTATATTTTCTGGGAGGGTATGCCAATAATTACCTTGATATTCTATTGCTATATTTAATTCAGGATAATATATATCTAATTCTAAACCATCTAATATTTCCCTATCATTATATATTACTTTTCCAAAATTATATTCTAATAACATTTCTTGTAATAAACGCTGTCCAGTTGAACCAGCACAATGAGGACATCTACGATAATTAATTTTAAAATTGTTAGGTGTAACTTCCCATAAATGACCTTCAGGACATCTTATTTTAACTTTTGTCATTACACCTTTATATTCACCTATTAATTTATATTTTTCTTTTTTTAATAACCCCATAAATTGTTCTTTTGCTTGTATTGGACAATTACCTGAACATTTAGGACACCTTTGGTCATTTTTAAAACTATTAGGTTTAACTTTATATTCATGACCTTCAGAACATCTTATTTTTACTTTAATCATTACACCTTTATATTCACCTATTAATTCATATCCTTCTTGATTTAATAGGTGAATAAATTGCTCTTTGGCTTGTATTGGACATTTATTAGAACATACTGAACACCTTTGACCACTTTTAAAATTATTAGGTTTAACTTTATATTCATGACCTTTATTACATTTTATCTTAACTTTTGTCATTGCATTTTTATATTCACCTATTAATTCATATCCTTCTTGATTTAATAATTTAATAAACATTTCTTTTGCTTGTATTGGACATCTATTGGAACATTTAGGACATCTTTTACCAGTTTTAAAATTACTTGGTATCACATTATATTCATGGTCTTTGTTACATCTCAATTTAACTTTTATTTTAGAACCTTTATATTCTCCCAACAATTCATAACCAACACTTTCAACCAGATCTTTAAATATTTGTGTGTAATCTTTAATATGAAAACCATCCTTTTAGTTTTTGTTTAATCATAGTCATATCTACCTCATTACTATCTATAAGATATTTACCACCATTTTCTATAAGTTCATCCCTGTAAAATTTACCTAATTCATTATTCAACGGGGATGTGAAAAAACTATCCGTCTCTTTATATAATTTTACTAATATTTTGTCGGTTAGTTCTCCATCATTATTATCAACTTCTTTGAACCATTTGAATTTTTGTTTATAAAATGGTTTTAATTTATTTATCATATTCCATGTTTTCATAATAAAATCAGGATCAACATGACGCCCTATTTCTTCTTCTCTTTCTTTCGCTCTTTTCATAGATATATCAAGGTCAGTATTAATCCATAACATGCCAGTATCATAACCAAATCCCTCTAATATACCTTTTCTTGAAATTGTATCGCCTGGTTTTGAAGAAGTTCCATCAATCCACAAAGGCAACATACTATTAATATATCCAGCTAATTGATTGCCACTTATTCGTTTGATATCATCCTCAAAAAATGACCAACCACCTTTAGCATCAACCTTAAGAAATTCAACCCAAGTATCCGAGTTTACTACTCTTGGCTCAACACCACCACCAAGTTTTTTCCTAACTGTGCTCTTACCCGCTCCTGGAACACCCGCAAGAACAATAGCCTTCCAAATACCTTTATCATTAATACCTTCATTTAAAATATAATCTTCAAATCTCATTATTTATCATCCTTATTTAATGTGTTGGGATATCTTATATCACCCATATACCACCTATTTAAAGGTATAAATTTGGTTACGCCATTTAAATTTTTTATAAAAATACCATTAAATGATACTTCTTCTATAACACCTTCAAACCCATCATATATTATTACATTTCGTCTTGAAAATAAATCAGAAAACCGCAAACGAACATATATAGCTACATTTTTTGTTGAACTAATAATAATATTTAAAATTATTAAACCTATAATACCTTTAAATAACAAGAAATATAATTCAGGTGATACAGCATCCAGTATTTCTATAATTGTCTGTGCGGTCTGATTAATTGCCATTAGTCAATCTCTATTATCCTGTATTGTTTACTTTCAAGCACAATATGTTCTGTGCCAGTTTTTGGTTGATGTTTCCCTTTAGGTAAAAATGTTATTAATTTAATATTACCTTGAGGGTCTATTGCACTAACAAATCCTTGTTTCAAGCTCTTTGACCAGAATAAAATTTCTTCACCAGTGTGAACTCCTAATTGTATAGCCTTTTCAATAGCTTTTTTAAATAAATTTTTTAAGTCATTAGCTGATAATTTATTTCTTTGTGTGATTCGTTCAAGTCCATGATGAGTATTAATAATCCATTTGTTTTTCCAGAAATATAGAAATTTGCTACTCATATTCAATATATTATCCAAAACACCTTCTTTTATATATACAATAGAATTATCTGTTGGTGACTTGGTTTTTTCTAAAAATATTTTAAATCTCATTATCTTTCGCCATAAACCTCTTTAGAATCAAGGCCGAGTTTTTTAATCTCTTTATCTATATTAATTTTCCCTTGTTTTGCGCCTTTAACATTACCACTTTTCCTCATGATTTTGTAATCTTCAACCCAACTTAAAATACCTTTTCTCACATCATCAGGCAAATCTTTGAGTGATTTCTTTTCGGTAATATATTTTTCTATAACTTTATCAATTTTACTCATTATTATACTCCTTAGATTGTTTTTCATAACATTCAATAGAACCCAATAAACTATTGTTATAACTCTTCATTTTTAAGGCATTCCCTATAAGTATATTTATATTATAGGCACTACCTAAATGACTCTCTGAATCAAGTTCTATATAATTCGGTATATCTGGTTTAGGACATACATTATATACATATATTGTCTTAATTTTGATTATCGGCTCAATTGGTATCGATTTAGAACATCCACTAATTACCAAAAATATCATTAAGACGATTAACAGCATCAGCACTCTTTTCATCTTTTACCACCTTACCCTGTGAAGGTACTACAGGGGTTTCATCTTCATTATTGAAACATATTTTGTTATCATATAGATCTTGCCAATATTTTACCTGTGCCTGTGATTCTTTAAGTTGAACCCTTATCGCCTCATTACTGGTTATCCAAGAATCAGCAGCACCATTACATTCAGTAATTGCAGTTAATAAGTCCTGTTCATTTGATTTGCAGGTATTGAAATTTGTTTCTATTTTTATAACATTTGCTTCAAGTTTGGCTATTTTACCATCCTGAATTGTATTATTAATATAAAGTCCACCACATGCTATAGTTAATAATACAATTGCTATAACTGTGGGTTTTTTTAACAATGTTAATGCTATTGTCCACATATTAAAATCTCCTTATATTTTTGGGGGTCTCTCATCTTCTTTAGTAAATCTTATGTCTATATCCTTACTTTTGACATTACCAAATACTTGTGCCTTCTTCATAAGATTATAAGTAGCTGTAATATATAACATTTGTAGGTGTGATGCCTGAATATCACCTGTTCCCATTGTCCAGATATAAATAGCAATACCAAGAACCACTATAAATGAAATACGTCCTACAGAAGCATGTGTATACTTACCTTCTTTGTTCTGTTCTGCTATCAATGAAATAAAAAAATCTCTTTTCATATAAAGCCCCCAATTAATTATAAAAGTATTTATAAAAAAAGGACGACAATCAAAAGATTATCGTCCTTTTTATAAGAGGAACTTTATATTTTTAATGAAGTGTCCTACCTTTTCACTTCCACGGTGCATATCGTGTCATTGTGTGCTCCACCATGAGGTACTAACAATACTTCTATCAACTCCATACCTGATGTTTTCCCAATGCCGCCACTATTCCACCCGAAGCACACGGCTTTTCCGCCGGGCTTTAATACGCGAGCAATCTCTTTCTTTCTGTCCCCATAAAAAGAAGACTGTGTATCTTTCATATGTACTTCTCGACCTACTTGCTTGTAGCACTCTGAAATTTGTCTTGGACTATACGGAGGATCGAACAAAATAACATCAACAGACTCATCTTCAAACGACTTTAGAAAAGTTAACGATTCTAGATGGTGGGTGGTATCGCATGTTTCATCAAGGTCATTCGTCCAATCACATAAATCGGCAACGCAACTGTTTCTCGCAAACGGATCTATCACCACACAACCAACTAAACACTTCTTGGCCTTTTCCAATGTTATAACCCTTCGCACCAACTCGTTTATTGGCTTAATCGTAAAAGTGTTCTTGTTCGGCATTGCCCAAATTCTATTCATCTTCACAATGATAATCCTATGTGTCAGTGTTATGTGGCTATTTAAGTTTCAGCGCGGTTACTTTTTCGGAAATTTCAACCGTAACCATTCGTTTTATTCCTCGACAGTGAATAAAATGGTTATTCCACTCGTTGAGAACATATTGTTTATTTTTATTAATCAACACTGGATGCCATCTTCCATCAATTAAACTTTGAATGTGGTATTCAACTTTTGCCATAATAGTCAATCCCCGTATATAAAACGTTAGTTTCTGGGTTCAACTTCAATCAGATCCCATTGATCCACATTATCTTCTTGATTGGGTGAATCTACTAAGTTTAAATCAAGTTCAGTTTGTTGGTTAATATTCAATGGCAGATCATGTGATGTTTTATCAAAATTTAATTGTCTAATGGTAATAAGTTCTTCTTCAGCTTCTTCATTGGAGAAAAATATATCAACTTCACCATCAGAATAATATTTCAATAATTCAGTGGTAAGTTCTTCTTTACTCATTTCATATGGATCATCATCACCCAAATAAATTGGAAGTTGTTGTCTGTTATTACCAAAAAATTTATCAACATATTTAATGATGAGTGGTGAAAATTTGTTAATTTTACTAGTGAATTCTTTTTCAAATTCACTTTCATCCAAAACCGAAACATTGCGAACAGAAAAAGTAATACTCTCTTTTTCTGCTAAAACATAATCACCACAAGGAGCTTTTACCCGCACCTGACCCTGAATTGGAGAATGTGGACTGGTTGAAACCACAATAGATACATCATGATTCTGGTTGATATAAGCATCATCAGTACCAGAAAAGAAAGCTCCCATTCCGTGATGAGAATGAATAACACCACAAATAATTTTGCCCTCATTCCAACTATATTCTACATTATGAACATTTACACTTGTTACCTGTTGAAAATCTGGAATAATAAGATCGGTAACAATAACCTCTTGTTTTTCATGATCAACTTCACCGACAAGATATGCCAACCATTCAAGAGTTGGGTAATAACTTTGAAGTTTCTTGATTTTTTCGTCGGCCAATTGTTCCAGATATATATGATAAGAAGGTTTGTCCATATATAAACAACCTTTTCGTACAACAATACCAGCATCCCAACATTGTTGGTCAGCGGCAATTTGTTTGACAAATGCGGCACCTTTGTTATGTTCTTTTGTCATACGGTCAAGTTCTTCATCAGTTAATGGTTTAATAAGTGTGTTGTTATCCACAATAAATATTTCCTTTATTCTCTATTCTCGAATGGCGAATAGTTTCCAGTGTTATTTGTATAAATATTTCAAATTTCATAATAAGATAGAGATATTATATCACCGACCAATTTGATTGTCAACAAAAAATTCACCGTCATACCCTTTTATATATAAATATGTATGATTGTTTTTTTGGAGGACAATATGATTATATACAAAGTAACCAACGTTGTCAATGGGAAAATTTATATCGGACAAACTACTAAAACACTACAACGAAGGAAGACTGTTCATTATTGTAGTGCCCGTTGTGGTAGTGATAATGTATTTGCTAAATCATTAATGAAATATGACAAAAATGAGTTCAAATGGAAAATAATATGTGAATGTGATTCTTTAGATGATTTAAATGAAAAAGAAATATATTATATTAAAGAAAATAATTCATTATTACCAAATGGGTATAATATGACAGGTGGTGGGTTTACAAGTCCAATGATAAATCCCTCGGATGAATTAAGAGAAAAACATAAGATAGCTATGATTGAATGCGGAAAGAAAATGACTGGTGATAACAATCCTATGAAAAGACCAGAAGTTATTGAAGCGCATAGAAAAGCAGTTAATGATCCAACGCGCAGAAAAAAAGCAGTTAATGATCCAACGCGCAGAAAAAAACATAGCCAATGGATGAAAGAAAACTATAGACATACAGATGAAGAAAAACAAAAACGATGTAAATATTTTTTGGTGGTTAAAGATACATCAAACAAAATACATATTATAAAAAATTTAAAACAATGGTGCAGAGATAATCCATATTATTCATTCGGTGGTGTAAAATCTTGGGCAAAAAAGAAAAATGGAAAGCCCCATAAGGGGCTTTCTCTCATATACTATACGTATAAATCTTGAATTTGGCATCCAATTTCTTTTTTATTATATTTAAGGATTTTACCAACACCAAGTGCTGCTACAACAATAGCAGGGACGACCCAAGATGGCGTAACACTATATCCGTCTTGTGTATCACCAGTGTCCCATTGAGCAACACGATCTGATATTGAAATCCTTTCTGAATCATATCCAATTTTGCAATATTTGGCACCATTCTCATCAGCCATACGTTGATTTTCAATCTGAGAGGCATGGTTATCGGTACAATCAATAACCCAATCTACGCCCTTTGGATAAGTATGATCTTTTAATGGAAACGGAAAAGCTTTACACCGGATTTCTGGACGAATAGAACGTACAATTTCCTTAACGATATCGGCTTTATTACGACCAATATAATCAATTGTGATATCAATTCGATTAAGATTGGATTCTTCTAATGTATCAGGATCAAAGACAAACAAATCTTCAATACCAGACATGGCCAACAGTTTTGCGACATGGTAACCGATTCCACCACACCCTACACAACAAACTTTAATGTTTGTATTGATACCTTCAATCAATTCTTGTCGATCATAAAAAGACATAATTTTGTTCCTTTTCTATAAGAGGTAAAATTAGTATACATAAAATATTATTATCTGTCAACACCTAAATAAGAAAGTAAAAGGGTGACCTTCATGCCACCCTTTTTATTAAGTTGACCATACAGCATGACCTTCACCACGATCTGATTGTTCAACGATTCCAGCACGTTCATCGCCGCGTGAAGTTGCGTATCTAACATTACGGGCTTCTTCACCACTAAGAATATGTTGTTCCAAAGTACTTAATCTAGGCAAACCAGATGGGTTTCTGTTTCCTGGTGAAGTTGTATTGACATTCTCCAAAACCGCCAAAGCATCACGAGCACAAGAAAGAATATCATCTGGTGAGTTCCAACGTTTCGGGAACTCCCATTGTCCCCAACAATCACTAGAACTATCCATAGAATGATAATGTTCAAACTTAGAAAGTCCAATGGTTTTTCGAACAACTACACGAACAATACGATCTTTTTTTGTAACGATTTCCATTGTAACAGGGGAAATCATACGTTTGGCATATTTCGGATTGATAGGATTACCATCAACATATTTTGGCCAATAGACACCTTGAAATAGCCAAGTCAAAACATCAGCACCATCATGATGCGAATGTTGTTTGACAAGAGACAACCCAGCTTTGGCGTGATCATAAGAAATTTCAGGCATAATATTTGCTGAAGCCAAACGTTCTTGAAGTTCTTTTTCTTTTTCTTCAAAGTCCTGCCGATTCTGTTCAACCATATAGGTCATTTCAGACATTTTTTCGTTCAGAGCTTCTTTAATTCGTTGAAGTTTCTCTGTTAATTTAGCTGAATATTCAGCCCTGATTTCATCCTCGGGTAAACTAACCTCTTCGGTAATTTCAAGTTTAACGACCTTGCCACCAATGCGAATTGTCATACCTTCAGACTGAATAGATTCAATATCAATTGTTGAGGTATCAAGAATATTTTCCATTGAAGTTTTTAATTCTTCTGCTTGTTGAGTATCCCACGTTGTCATAATTTTTGTTCCTTTCGTTTTTCTTGAATCTTATCGTATCAACAGAGAATTGTCAAGAAATATTTTCAATTATTTTACCAATACCCGCTACTTTTCATATAAATAGAAGTAGCGGGTAACTACAAGGAGGTATAAAAATGATTATATACAAAGCGACCAATAAAGTCAATGGAAAAAGTTATATTGGACAAACCGTTTATTCTCTTGGGGGAAGACAGTTAAAACATTATAGTCGTGTTCGCAATGGAAGTCAACTTTATTTTCATAATGCCCTAAGAAAATATGATAGGGAAGATTTTATTTGGGAAATCTTAGAATACTGCAAGTCACAAGAAGAACTTAATGAAAAAGAAAAAATGTTCATCCAAGAATACAATAGTTATTGGACGGAAAATGGTTACAATCTCTCTTTTGGTGGTGATGGTAATGGTGGTTTACATGGTGAAATTAATGGTATGTATGGAAAAAAGCACACCGAAGAAACTCTCAAAAAAATACGGGATACTCGTAAAGGTCAATTTGCTGGTGATAAAAATCCAGCGGCAAAACATGCTGGTCGTTATCTTATTACATTTCCTGATGGCCACCAAGAAGAAATAACAAATCTAAGAAAATGGTGTAGAGAAAATGATTTGAGCCACGGACCTTTTTATGATATGTGTAATTTTACTCATATCACGCCAAAATCATACAAAGGATATTTATGTAAACGGCTTGAACATTCCCTACAAAAGAAAAAAGAGTTGGGCCTTGAATAACCCAACTCTCTAAACCCTTTCGTATCAAGGGTTTACATTCCCGGCCACTTCATACGGCTTAATTTCCAGACTCATACCGGCATCCAGAGTTGCAGGGGCGGCTGCCGGATCAATTTCGGTGCCATCCAAGATAACACGAAACTTGCCAAGTCCGGCATCACGAGCGGCATTAACAACGGTATCTCGGAAAGAAGAACCTGCTTCAATAGTGGAAGTAGAACCGTTAATAGTCAAAGTAGTGTTTTCAGACATAATTTTTATTCCTTTTAAATGGGTTTAATTTGAGGATTATTCCTCGTTTCTGTAAGTGATACTATCAGAATGAATTGTTATTGTCAATCAGTTTTTGATTTTTGTTATTTTTTTATTATTCAGTTTCAATCAAAATTATGTTAGTTTGAATTCCAACCTGTATTTTTTGAATTCCATGGCGTTTTGTTAATTTTTCCTTGAGGCAAACCACAACTAGAACGTAAGAATGTCCAACCACCTTCATTTACATTGGCCTGATATTCTTCTTTTGATACAAGCGTTTTTTCATCAGTCACCCACAATCCACTATTACGTTTAGCTTCATTAATATTGTTAATATAATTTGAATGGTAATTGTAATAACGACCAATATCTTCACCAGAAGGTGGTCGAGAATGATCTTCTGCAACACAAAGGTCATATTGTTCTTTGAATGCAGAATTCTGTTCTTTAATTTTATCCGATAGTTCAGATAAAATTTTTATCAATTCATCTTCATTCATTTGTTGACCATCTTGAGATTGAGATTGAGATTGAGATTGAGCTATTTCTTCTTTGAACAACCATCGTTCAACCTTTTCACCAAGTCCTTTCAACGGATTTTTCATTTTTCTGTTCCTTTCGTTAGAGTGATAATTTTTGGTTTTTCTATATTAGTTTTCGATGTAATGGTGAATCCACAATCATTCAATATTTCTTCAATAGAGACATCTTCTTTTGGATATAAATATGTAGTGACTTTCAAGAGATTACATTCACTATTATATTCACTTATCATATATCTACCATCTTTATCAATCATTTCATATC
This sequence comes from Candidatus Izimoplasma sp. HR2, assembly GCA_000753575.1. Lineage (GTDB taxonomy): Bacteria > Bacillota_I > Bacilli_A > Izemoplasmatales > Izemoplasmataceae > JAFGXW01. The sequence continues at coordinate 11,965 of JRFF01000039.1, forward strand.
GATGTTTCATTACTCTTCCAATTTTGATAATAGATAATATTTCTCACTACTATCATTTTTTTCAAACAGAACCATACCAGCATTTTGTGATTCAATCCATGTAAATTTAGCAGTAAAATCCGACATACTACCACCCAAACATTGTAGAACAGCATTGAAATTTTTGAATTCAAAACAAATATCAATATTATTATGATCTATTGAATCTAACTCAAAACTGATACCATTGGCAAATCTATTTGTCCTGTCAGTAGTTTCAAGTATAAACTTTCCATCCCTAACTGTAAAGTAAACTTTTTCAAATTTACCAGCTACCTTACGGATTTTTTCAAAACATTCACTGACTTCTGTAGTCAAATCAAGTTCATAAAAACTTGGTGAATTTGGTTCAGCACCAGTGAAAGTTGTGACGAAACTTGACATACAGAAATGAAGATTCGTTTTATGTCGACCATTCTTAAGTGTCAATTTATCATCAGTTATAATTGCATCAACAACTTCACTGTCAATTAATGTAAGATAAGGTTTTACTTTAACATTTGGTTCATCAAAATTAAATTCAATTTCATCAGGAACCTCAGATATAATATCATTTGGTATATTTAAACAAATAACGACCGTGTTATTTTGACTTCTCATCCGAGATATAATATTTCTACCATCAACCTTAAGTTGTACCGAAGGTACAACATAATTCAGTGTTGCTTTTTTAATAATTTTTTGTAAATTTTCTACATTAATATTCATTAAATAATTTGCTCCTTATGTGATTTATTACTGATAGACAATCATATCATATTTTATCAATAATGTAAATCAATCTTTAGGTGTCCAAACTTTTTCTTTCATAGAACTTCTAAGAAAATCCATGTGTTTGGCGAGAACAAACTGTTTTTTTACCGTAGGTTTGAATAATTTCAGAAAAAACACCACAAAAAAACAATTAAGTAGGATTAAAATAGATAATGGTTGTGTTATCATACAAGCAACGTTTGAGGCAAAACCAAGGGCAAAAAAGACACTTCGGATTTCTTCATGAAACAACTCCCTTTTTACATTTTTCATTTCCATTTTAATTTTGTCCTGAAAAGTATTTTCTTTGGTCATTTTCTTTTCCTTTCAATTAATGATAAAGATGCTTCACGTTTAGATATATTGTATCGTTCCATCAACAATTTAATTTGTTGATCTTTGTCTTTCGATTCTTTGGTCTTTTTGGTGAACTTAATATATCTACGGCCTTTTGGTACAGTATGAACATAATACTTGAATATTAATTCATCTGTCAAGACAAATTGATATTTATTTATTTCATTAACAATTTTAGATAATTTACGGTCTTCACTAAGAAAAAGTGATAATACATAGGCAGATAAATCTTTTTTGTTATACTTGCAAGGAGTTTTTAATGTTACGGCGTTAAGAACTTCAATTAGATGGTTTTTTTTGTTTTTTATTTTTGGTGTTTTTTTGGCCATCTTTTTTGTTCTCCTTACGTCCAGGCTTAATATTGTCATTCAATGCCTGTTGTAGATTTTTAATTATATCTGGTGTTAAATTTACCTTTTTATTTCTTTTCTTTGATGTTGATGTTCGCATAACTTCTCCTTAAATATAGTTCTCAAATACATGCCAGATGAGCTTTTCATTAAACATCTTAACAGTTCCAATATATTTTAATTTATGTTCATATTTCATTGTTTGTCCAGTACCAAAAATACAGATTCTACGAGGAACCAAGATTGCATCAGGATTAACCTTTGCCCATAAATATAATTGTTCTTTGATAGTACAATTATTATTTTTTAATGTATCCACACAAAGAATTTCAGCCCCCTCTGGTAATTCTATTTCTTGAAAATCTGTGAGATTTAATCCGTATTTATAAACATTTTCCATGATAACTCCCATTTTGTTTTCGCCAAATGACACAAACGATTTTCAATACAAAGAATTTCTTCTGTGCTAATTAACATACCAGAATATGAAAAGACAATAGGTAACAACCACAAAGCATTTAATGATTGTGAAAACAAACATCCCATTAAAGAAAATAAACACATGAAAGTTAATGTCAAATGTTGGCGTACTAGTCGTTTCTTCTTTTTACGAAATTCATTCATACCACACCTCTCATAATCATGTCAAAATACATAGTCATGAAGTTAATTTCACGATTAGCCACAAGGTTGTCACGATAATCATGTTGACCTACTAATAATATTGCTTCGCCATCTTTTTTAAATACACTATCCTCATTCATTAAAACATCATAGAGATATTTATAAAGTCCGGTATAATCAATTTGATGAGATTTTAATACTTGTCGTACAACTTCAGGATCACCTAATTTCATTCCATCAAGAATTTCCTTATAAACCCCATCACTTACAGACATTATAATGTTATTTTGAAGAACCCCATCAACAACATTATCCTTTAATATAACCAATGCCTTACGAATGTCTGGTTTACGTTTCCAGATAGTTTTTACTAATTCAATGACCACTTTTTTATCATAAGTTACGCCCTCTTTATCAAGGATAGACCAACAACGTTTTACCACATCAATAGCAGGGGGATTTGTTAATTCTACTTCACGACAACGAGACATCAATTCTGGACTCATTTTATGTATGTAGTTACAACAAAAAATAAAACGTGTAACGCTTTGAACTGATTCCATAAGATCACGTAACATTGCCTGAGCATTTATAGACAAGAAATCAGATTCATTCAAATATACGATTTTAATACCACCAAATCCCGCACAAGTAGCAAAAGATTTTACCTTGTCACGTATAGGATCAATCCCAGTTTCATCTGAGCAATTCAATTTCAGTATATCAAGACCTTTAGTTTTTTTTAATACATCAACATATGTTCCTTTACCTGTACCAGACGGGCCATATAAAATAAGATTTGGTAATTCATCTAATGCTTTACGTAACTTTACTTTAGCATCAGCATTCAAAATCATTTCATCAAATGTGTTTGGTGTATATTTAAATTCATATAATTCACTTAAATCCATTAATAATCGTCTCCAAATGTAATTTTTGCCAAAAGAGTATCAACTTCTGGCCGAGAATCTTTTCCAAGAGATTCAGATCTTCCATAACAGAACGGACCTTCTTCTGCAAATTTAATAAATCCGGCACTAACAATATGTCTTTTCGAACCAAAATTTTCTGCTATGCAACTATGAATAATGTTGGAAGAAAATGGTATAATATGATTTTCCCATGTACCATCAATACCAGTTCTCATTTTAACAACTATATACTTTGCTTCTTTTGTCATGATATTACCTTTTTAATCTCACAATAAATTTATTTCACAACTTCTTTGAGATTTTCTGATGGTTTGAAAATCGGAACAGATTTTGCTGGTACATACACAGTTTCACCTGTTTGTGGGTTACGAGCTTTGCGTGAGGCACGTTGTTTAATCACAAAATTACCAAAACGACGCAAAGTAACTTTTCCGTCGACAACAAGACCCCGTTCAATACCGGCTAATACAGCATCAACAATCCCTTTAATATCTTTTTTAAATGTTCCTGTTTCCTCTGCTACATAACTCACCAAATCATCTTTATTCATAATACATTTTCTCCTTCACAATTTATTTTTATTTGTTTTCTTTATATCAAGAATTAACCAATATGTAAACCTATTCTGTTAATATTTTACATTTATGTTTTTCTTTACGAGAATATTTACTTTTATCTTTATGGGGTTTAGTAGGTGGTGCAATAGGTTTACGAACAGAATCCATAGGTTTTCTGATTTTATTTATTATTTTGTTTATCATATATTTTACCTGTTTTAATCAATGTTAATATATCAATATCATATAATATTAACTTTCCATTTGGTCCCCGTATATACAGTAAATGTTGGGATACATCCAGTTAAAAACAAAGTTAATATCAATATTATTATAATTTTCTTCATACTATAATATATTTATCAAAAGAGGATAGGGGTATGGGTGCGCACCCATACCCCTTCATACTAGTATAACATTCTTTAGTTTAGTATAATATTATTTAATTTAGTATAATATGTAGGGTAAGAATTTTTTATTTTTGTGTCCTTGTTATCTCCTAACCCATAGCTTTCGACCAAGGACATGTATCTTCTATTAGTTATCTTCTATTATTTTATTATTTTATTATTTTATTATTTTATTATTTTATTATAGTGGGCTTATTTGGGCGAACCTCGAATATTCATTATGTTATTCACCTTCATTCACCTTCATTCACCTTCATTCACCTTCATTCACCTTCATTCACCTTCATTCACCTTCATTCACTCGTTAATTCTGTCTTTTTAGTCGGCCAACAAGGAAAAAGAATAATTATCAGCGCTAATAATTAATTCTCTCACCTAACTTGTATATACACTAACAAACCATGAATCAAATGTCAACAAAAAACTTTATCTATTTTATAATTTCGTTAACATAATCAAATAATTCTTTTCGTTTATTCATTAATTGATTCATAATATGGTCAGCATTATCTTCTCTTGTGAAAAATACTGTTATTTCCTCACAAGTATCACAATCATTGACACACTGTTCGTATTCTTTAACCAATTTAATTAATTTATTCATCATCAACCCAAACCACACAACCAACAGAAGTTTTTGTCAGTAAATGTCTTTTATTTTTATATTGAATATAATGTTTACCTGAAATAAATTTTGGCTTACGAGATATTTCATCAATAATATCATGTACATAAGGTCTCACACAAATTTTTATATCTACTTTTTCCATAACAATTTCCTTTCTCTAAAAATATATCATAAATATATCATGTCATAAATGGTTTGTCAATTCCGATAATAATTTAATTTTATATCGTGTGTGTTGTAACGTTCCTTCTTTGTCTCGTAAAAAATCATCATCCCATACCTCTATCAATCTAATACCTTTTTCTTTACATAATTTTCTTTTTCTTTCATCTCTTTCTATATTTTCCGATAATGAATGCCAATAATTACCCTGATATTCTATTCCAATACTGAATTCAGGATAATATATATCTAATTCAAGACCATCTAATATTTCCCTATCATTATATATTACCTTTCCTATATTATATTCTTCTAGCATTGATTGTAATAATCTTTGTCCTGTACTACCTTCACAATGGGGACATCTACAATAATTATTTTTAAAATTACCGGGTTTAACACCCCATTCATGCCCGTTTTTACATTTTAATTCAACTTTTGTATAATTATTTTTATATTCATTTAACAATTTATATCCTTCTTGGTCTAATAATTCAATAAATTGTTCTTTTGCCTGTATTGGACATTTATTAGAACATTTTGGACATCTATAACCTGTTTTAAAACTATTTGGTGTTACACTATATTCATGTCCATAATTACATTTTAATTTAACTTTTATTTTTGAACTTTTATATTCAGATAATAATTCATATTTTTCTTTAATTAACAATTCTAAAAATTCTTTCTTTGCTTGTATTGGACAATTACCCGAACATTTTGGACATCTACTCCCCATATTAAAACTATTTGGTATAACTTTATATTCATGCCCGTTTTTACATCTTAATTCAACTTTTGTTGTAACATTTTTATATTCATTTAACAATTCATATCCTTCTTTTTCCAATAATTCTAAAAATTGTTCCTTTGCTTGAATAGGACATTTACTAGCACATTTTGGACATCTACTACCATTTTTAAAATTATTTGGTGTAACATTCCATATATGATACTTTGAACATCTTATTTTAACTTTTGTTGCAACATTCTTATATTCACTTAATAATTCACAATTTTCTTGTTTTAATAACTCCATAAATTGCTCTTTTGCTTGTATTGGGCACTTACCTGAACATATTGGACATCTATATCCTGTTTTAAAATCACTTGGTCTAACTTCATATTCATGACCTTTATCACATTCTAATTTAACTTTCGTTGTTGCATTTTTATATTTAGATAATAATTCATATCCTATACTTTCAACCAATTCTTTAAATTTTTCTGCATAATTTATTTTCATATTTATAATCCGTCATTAATCCAATAATTTCAATCAATCTTCTCCTGCTGGTTTAACGTTTTCGCCTCTGGCTTTGGCTTCCTTATATGCCTTCCAATACTGTGATGTTTCGCCAAACCAGTCGCAACAGTCACGCTTGCAATCGTATTTCAACTCAAATGAACCAAATGCAACCTTTTTAGTCATTTGTTTTCCGCATTTAGGGCACATTTCAGTTGGTTCTTCCTTATATGCCAATCTCACATCTTCTTTAATTATTTTACAATCCAAACAAATAATATCTACAATCACTTTTTTACTCATATATTTTCCTCCACATTATTTTGAATATCCACTCGCATACCATCCACCACCCTTTAGTTCAAAAGTTGTTACGCTTGGAATTTTTGTGGCTATTTTACCACAATCACATTTTATCTTTTTAACATTAAAATCTTTCATTTTCATCCGTTTTTCTAGTATCCCACATACAGGACAACAAAATTCATACACTGGCATTTAATCTAATCTCCCAACTTTATATAATTTTATCATTAATCTCTTGCAAATAATTATCTATCTGTTTCAATATATTATTAATTTTAGAATCTTTATCATGGTATACAACTCTGGCCTGTGAATTATTAAAATTATATATTCCTTGTTTTTTATATTGACCAACATTTTCACCCCAAGAAACAATAGGCACTCCCTGTAAATTAGCAATAGCAGTCCAATGAGAACAAGGAGTAATTACTGCCGTTGAATTTGTTATAGCAGTCACAATTTTCTGATATCCTGTATTTAAATAATCAACCCCCTGTAAAATCTCATTATCTTCTGACAAATAACACTTCATATCCCCTATCACAGCAAATTTACAAGTTTTTTTAAGATAATTAAATATAATCAAAGCATCCTTTATATTCATAGAGTCATCAGGAATAAAAACAACATAACCTTTCCTTTTTGAGACAGGAACTTTGATAGGTTCAAATATTTTATGATAAATCGAGACTGGTGGGATATATTTTACATAAGGCAATGATTGTTGATTAATATCTTTTTTTGTACAACCAAGTTTAGAAACAATATTATCTTTGTATACACGAATCAAGGACGTAAAATCACGTTGATTCACATCTTTATGATTATATCCAGTCTGATGAATCTCTTGCCTAGTGAGTTGTCTGTATACAGGAATATAACGTTTCATAGTGACCTGTGGATACAAAAATTTCCTATTAAAATGAGATGAATAATATATATAACGAGCATTAGTGTTTTTTTCAATCCATCTCATATGAGGTCTAAACGTTAAAATTTCTTGTTCAAACGATCCTATAAATGGACCTTGTGCTAGAACTGTTTTATTCACAAATAAATTCCTTTATATTAATATTAAATTTCCGCTCCATGTATTGAATGGTTCTGGATTGTCTTTATAATATTTTTCATTAATTATAATAACTTCAACATTATTTAATACATCTTCTAATGCAACACTAAAAACAAATGCTCTTTCTAATGGATTAAGATTAATAGTGTTCAAAAGAACTTTGTTGTTGCGCTTAAAAAACGTTATCAACATATCATTTGATGTATTAACCACATAATACTTTTTATTAGTATTTCTTAATATATCATTGTAGAACTTAATGTTGTCATTTATCACAAATCTGTTTACAGATTTGTATGTTTTTAATACATATTCAACCTTTTCATATGTCGGTTCTTTAAATCCCATCTCTATCAAATGAATTCTTGGGATTGACAATAATTTTTCATCTGTCATATTATTTTCTGAAATACAGACATAATCACTGCCCATTTTTGTAATTTTCATACAATTGCCTCCGAATTAACTGTAAATTTAATTTACATTTAATACTATTTATGTCAATTATATAATATTTTTTAACATTATAGAGGCTTTAAAGTGAGAAATTGATTTTTCTACTATAAAATTATATATATGAATATCTTTGTTGTTTATTCTAAGATCATTTAAATCTTTATACTCAATGTATGGCATGTAAAAATAGTCAAGTCTTCTAGCATGTTTGGATTGTTCAATAATTTTTCTATAATTATTGTATCCTGATTCGTCGGTTTCGGGATTATCAAGAGCTATTATGATACCTTTTTTTGATAAAGATAATAATTTTTCTATAAATTCATCAGATACAGATGCACCTATACATGAAGTACCTTGATTATATTCTACCATATAAGCATCTATCAACCCTTCAGTTACAATTATATATTTTTCAGGATCAAATAATTCTCTATTTAAAACAATATTTTCTTTAATAACATCTGGATTGAAATATTTTGGTTCAATATCATTATTCATCGCTCTTCCCTGAAAATATATCATTTCACCATCTTCATATACAGGGATAATAAATCTATTTTTATATTTCCCTGAATGAGCTACCATAATATTATGTCTAGTCGGTATCCAACGTGAAATATAAAATTTTTTCAGGTGAGCATAATATCTTTCCTGTATTCTACCATCAGGTTTTTGGTTCAAGCAAAGACAATCATTTAAATCAAGGTCTAATGTCCCTTGTTGATCAATTTCGTCTATAAAAACTGGTTTCTTATCTAGTTTCGCCTTTATCTTCTCACTATCATATTTCTTCTCTGTTAGTTCATCATTAGCTTCCTTCCAACTAACACCCATAACATGTGCATAAAGTGACTGAATATTACCAGAAGGTACCGGACACCCACCATTATAACATGTATATACCCATTCATCATATTTAGCATAATAATCTATATGGCAACGCCTTTTATTTGGATTACGTTTACTGTCACCACAAACAGGACATCGCATTACGTATCCACCACCATTACGTTTAACTTTTTCGCAATTTGAATATAAAAAATTTTCAACTAAATATTGTTCAATCATAATCTCTCTACGTATTCTGCAAGTATATCACCATGACAAGGATTTGGTTTACAAAAACATACTAAAATTTTACCTCTTAGACCTTTAACTCTACGATAATATTCTTCATCAGTATCAAGCCTGTCTACAACATATCCACGAAAAAGGTCTAATGTACTACCATGTTTCTTACCTCTTGAAAGTCTAAATGGATTGCCAAAATATCCATCCAACCCTTTGCCAGAACGTCCAATATATATATATATAATTTGGGTTGTTTATCCAATCTTTAGGAGCGAATCGTATATGTATAACTTCTGTCATAATTCCACATATCCTTTTTTATAAAAACATCTATTAGTTTCAATCATTTTACCATTCTGATAATCAAATGTAAATAAAAGATGTTCTGCATATCCATTAGCTTCATTCATACAATCTTCAAATTCTTGGGCCATTTTTATTGCTTCACATAAAGATATGGCCACGAAACAACGTGGCCATATCTGAGTATTCTTAATTTTATTTCTAAATTCATATACCTTCATGTTATGTATTATCCTGTTTAAATGAATTTACATATCCGGCCATTCTCGTGCATCTCCGCCCATAAAAATCACTTCCCTTTTTTATAATCTATCATCTAATTCATGTTATAAGTCATTTAGGATAAGGCTTTATTAAGTGCCTCTTTAGCTTTAATTTGCGAAAAAAATTAAACAAGGTGCGAAAAAGTCTTTTTGTTGAACTCATTTCTCAAGATCAAGGCTGATTTAGAGTTTTTCACAAAATAGCTTCGGTATTTCAAACGATCTTTTGCATATTTTGTTGTAGCCAAGAGACCAACGATAAGATGTGAGTCTAGATCCATAATTGGGAAATTAAGAAAAATATGATCAACAATAGAATAATTTCTGTTGCTTATAAGTTCTTCAATATTGTCGTAGATAATATCTAATGCTTTGTCGCATTGTCCAATTTTGCACAATGTAGATGAGTAATACAGCTTTGACATGTATACGTCTTCAAGGTTTGTCCTGTTGGTTCCTGGGTATCCATCTTCCATCCCAAATAATGCAGCCTTGTGCACGGCCTTGCTTACTGCGGTGCATTCTTCGGCAAGCTTGATAAGTAGGTGCTGTTCTTTGTCCATTTTTCCTCCAATCCGTCCTAACAAATCGATCAACCGGAATGGGTCTACATCCGCCCACTTGTCCTCAGGTTAGCTCACTGTTCTATGCTATCAATTTGTTAAGCCGGTCAATCGCCTGAGCCATATCCATTCTCCGCCAATCGCGGCACTCAATGTTGGCCAGTATTTCAGTCGGTTCCAGCCCGCCCCGTTCGGCCAGTCTTTTTAGGGTTTGGCTGTGGTTTGCCTTGGCCGGGGTTTCATTAAGCACACTCATCGGCACCGAAAGTGGGCAGTCAGGGTAAGTCTTTACAAGCGAGCGGGCCGAAAGTACCGGCATAGAACCAGGCGTTCGAGCGGATTCGCTACGCTGCCGTCCTTTAACTCTTGCCTCTGCTTCCCATTGTTCTGGGGTCTCAAATGCCATTTGTTTATCCTCCTCGCTCACGGCTCAACTTATTTCGTTATCTTTCCATGAAATATACACAATCAAATTCAATAGGTGTATATAACAAAGATTTTTTTATATTAGAAGGTGGGAAACAATCCCATTCACATTCTCTCATATCATCATTCATAATACAATATGAACAATTTCTACATAAAAATGTGTCAAATGATTTAGAATTCTCCAGTTGGGTAATTTCTTGCATGTGCTTTTATATCATCCCGTATGTCCTGTGGAAACAAATCATAAAATTGTTGAATATCGTCGTCATCTTCAATACCAAACCAATCTCGCATAAACATAATAGTTTCCGTTGGATTTGTAGTTATTTTGTTCTCTTGTAAACCTTTATAAACTTTTATAATTGTACGTTTTAATGTCTGTGATACTGCTTGCCTAGAAATATTTAATTCTCTAGCAATATGTGAACTTGTTTTTGCCTGGATGTACTCAATATTCTCTACCATATTTATGTTTCCTTTTTCATCTTTACTTTAAAATAATAAATTTTTAATGTTTTTTATTGCTATTCCATAGTCCATAGTCCTTTCAATTATTTTGAAAACTATATCATATATCAATTCATTTTACAATCAAAAATCCACATCTTTTTTATAAATTTTTTGGTTAGAAGTTGCCAATTCTATACCGTACTGCACATGTCCCTCACACGTTAGGTCTGGTATATATCTACCCGTTTTAATGTAATCAACAACTCCTTTCACATTATCAGGAATTTCAGAAATATCATATCTTGTGAATATCCAAATTGGCAATGAAAATTTTGTTAAAAATTCCAAAAAATCAGCGAATTCTTCGGCTGGCTGATCAAGCGGCTCGCCCCCGAAAATCATGAAATTTGCTATCATGCATTCAAAAGCTCTTACTTTAGTCTCAATTAATGGTTTTACTCTTTCAATATTGACACCCTCATTAAAATCCCAAGAGTCAGGATTATGACACTGATGGCAATGCGGTGGACTGCAACCCGCTACGTAAATGTCCAACGAACCCGTTCTCAGACTATAATCTACGCTCAAAATATTCATTAGAATTCCTTTCTATATTCAACAACCATTTTACACCAATTTTTAAATTTGACAAGAGAAAATTCATTTTTCATAAAGTTTATATCTTTGTGTACCCACCAGACATTTCCTTCAATATAACCTTTAGAGCTATCAATCCTGTCCAATGATCCTGTCCTATTACAATCTTTCTTGCCATATCCAGCAATTGATATATCAACGCCTGTCAAGGCACATTTACGATCCTGTTCCAGAAACAGCTCCCATAGATACTCCTTTGTGATGGAATATTTTATATTCCTCTTTTTTGCATTTTTTATTATATGGCTTATAAATGATCCGCTCAACTCACCAGTTCCCGACCAGCTACTACCAGCCGAGCCTGTCTGTGATAAATATCTATTACAGCCACACGATTTAGTCTTTTCTAGCAGAAGATCCCGGCTATCGACAGTGGTTGTATTACCACAATCACAATCACATATCCAGTATGGTCTGCCTTTGCTTCTAATCTCGTCAACCTCTCTGGCAGTAAGCATACCAAACTTAAATCCAGTTAAATTGTATCTTCTACCATTCGGATACGGAAATCTTGGATACTTATCATTCTTCTTATCCATTGAGTTCATTCCATGTTTCATGAATAAGGTTTCTCACCATCTCTGGAAAATCAACTTGCTTATCTTTCAACTCAGCAAGGTTTGCCTTTTCATCTTCGTCAATTTTAATGGAATATGTCTCTGTTCTGGAACGGCTTTCCTTGAATACTAATTTTGTTTGCATAAAAATCTCCTTTGTTTTTGTTATAAGTATTTATATAAAAAGAAAACTTTTAGGAAACTTTTTGTAAATAATTTACGAAGTATGAACTTTTTATTAGAACCACCATATCGTTTGGACTGTATATGGTGATTGTCTAATATTTCAAACACATACTCACATATTTCACATTTCATGTAATATATCAAAAACGGGGAAGTTTTGCTTCCCCATTTTTTATTTATGCCGCAACTACTGGATTTTCAAGTATTTTTCTCCAAGACTATCTTTACCATAAAATACTCTATTGGGCGCATCCACTTCTCTCCTAACCTTATTCCAAGTGCGAATAGGCGTAAGAAATCCAACAACCCTTTGATATTCTCCCACAATCTCACCACCACATATAGGACAGGCAATAAGGTTGTGACCTACACTCATATGACCTTCTTCACATTCAACAAGGATAAAATTAATTGCAAAATAAACCACGCCTTTCTTAGCAGCAGTGCGAATGAGATTTGCAATAACAGTCGTATCTTCAATACGTTGCTCAATATTAAGATGAGCAATTGCACCGCCAGAAAAATGACTATCAAACAATCCTTGTAGCTCAATACGATCAAGAATATCTGCACGATTTATCAAAGGGATGAATTGATTAGAATATAAATCATATTCTCCATTATTATATTTCAATAATTTATCCTTTTCTGCAAGCTTAACGGCAACATTTTCTGCGGGAATTTGCTCAACATTATGTGGAGCATCGTATTTTTTCTGGATTGTGTTGTTTGTATCATTTATTGTATCAAGAACACGTATAGTGAAATCCTGCCCTTCTTTGGTGAGGATATCATAACCCATGATTTCCACAGCTTCATATAAACCATTAACCCCAACGGTCGAATACTGTTTTGTTATCTCCATATAACCCAAAGTATAGAGAGGATGATTACCATTATCTATTCTCTTCTGTACGATATGACGTTTTGCGTTATTAACATCTTGACAATCAATAACGAGTTTCTCTAATTCAGATAGAAATTCTTCTTCATTTTGACTTTTCCATGCCAATCTAGGGAAATTGATCGTGGAAACACCAAGAGAACCAATCTTGGAAGAACCAGAACCAAAAGAATTAAAATATTCATTCTCTTTATCTGATCTAAGTCTACAATTATGTGTTATCACACCATTTGGAAGCGTGAAATATGGTTCATCCTGATTCTTCATTTCAAAACAATAAACATATTCATCATCAGTGGAATATTCTTCAATTGAAATTATCTTAAAATATTCAGTATTGTTTATTACTTTATATATATCTCCCATACTTCGTTTATTTTTCATATCATACCATCTGACACAATACAATGGATAATTTCTATTATATGTTTCCCCCCGTATAATAACTTTATTTTCGCCTGTTCTATCAGAAACATTAACTATAGTATTGATACCAATAGAGTTGAATAATACTTCTGCTTGTGATATCAATTTCTCTGATATTGTATAAATTCTATTACTATTTCCCCCATCGGACGCATACCATCCATCACACACACCTTTTCTGAAATCAATACTTTGTAAAAGTATGTTCATATTTAATTCTTTTTCATGTGCATAATTTCCAAAAACATATTCATTTATAATATAAAATAGATCTTTTGAATATATTTTTGTCAACATTGTATTATTTTGAAAATGTACATGTAATTCTTTTTCTATTCCCCAATCTATCAATGCTTTTTTAATTATATCTAAATCAGGAGTATTATTTTCATTTAATGAAAAGGTTATTTCGTAACTTTCCGAATCTTTTCTTTTGTATTTACTTCCATCTCCTAGATACAATCCTAATAAATATCCTTGTTCATATGTCAACTTTTGGCATTTTTCTGGAAATGAATCAAGTTTTCTTACATTAAATGCCAAATAATCATTAGTCGTTAATCCAACAGTCTCCTTATTTCCATAATCCGTCAAATGAATATGATCATCAGTAACTAATAATTCTTTATTATTAGCAGTTATTACTTTGAACATTTTTTTATTACCAATAGGAATTTTTATTGTTTTTGTTGAACACCACGAACCATTATGATAAACTGTTAAATTTTTCTTACTATTATCATATGCATCATTTGATAACTCACTAAATGATGACAATTTCACTCCATTACTAGATTTTGTTAATATTTTCTGTCTTCCATCAAAACAACAAGAAGAAAGTGTTGAAGTTTTACCAGAATAAATATTAATAAATCCAAAATCCTTATTTTTTTCTGCAATCATATTCAAGAATTCTTCATCCTGAATATCATTATTTTTATCAATAGAGAAACATGCAGTTGTTATTGGGAATGTAACTGGAGTTCTGTTAAGTTCTTTATTCATAATATCCAAAAATATCACTTGAAGTTTCTGAACAACTTTAATATCTGGCTGAATCTGATATTCTTCACCTTCCCATTCATATATCCATGTATATTCAGAACAAAGAGATTTAAGAAAACTATAATCATAAATTGAAATATTAGTGAAGGGCGATTCAGCACCCCTCATTGGTTGATTAATAGTATAAATGAATGATTCAATAGTAGCTTCAACATAACTCCAAATATCATCTTCAGCTGCAAAAGAAAAATGTACATCATTATTAGTATGGAGAATACGCTGAGTATACATTGACATGACTATTAGCATATCCGCAAGACCTGTAGCTCCAAGAATAGAATTAGATGCTACCGTGATAAACTGCTCAAGTTGGGATTTAAAAGAATATAAATACTTAGGTGGTACAGATTTAATTTTTTGAACCATAGGAAGACCCAAAAGCATAATATCATAGGTGCTATAATTAAAACAATAATTTTTTCCAGCACCGATACCATGAAAATCATTGATATAAATATCACCACTCAACTGTTTTTCAATGATATTATTTGCTTTTTCTTTCCCGTAAAGTTGACGCATTTTCTTCCAAAGAACATAATAACTGTTTAAACGGAAGAAAGGTTTAGGAAGTTCTTTATCATATGCAATAACGGACATATCATCAACGTTAGCATTAGCATCAATGGATACATCACTGGTAGTAGATTTATTAGAAAAAAAGTCTTTAGAAAATTCAGACATATCAGTTTGTCTACCAATACCATCTATATCAAATAGTTTTTTTGGATATTTTGATTTTAACCACATAAAAAGATCATAAAAATCTTGTTCATAGCTTACTTTTAAATACATAGTCATTAAACCTCTTTATATAAAAATTTTAAAATATTTTCTTTTATCTGTTTTTTGTCATCTAACCAATCAGATTCGTCAACAACAAGCAATCTGATATTTTCGTTTTTACATTGATTTCTTTTTATTATATCTCGTTCTTTTGTATTACTTAAAGAATGCCAATATGTACCATTAAATTCGATAGCTTTTCTTAACTCTGGGATAAAAATATCCAATTCTAAATAATATCCAGTATCGGGATTTATGATTGTTGTTCTATCGTTTTCTATAATATTTTGTTGATAAATTATTCTAACATATTCACACACTTCTTTTTCTAATTTAGATGTCTTTTTTATACTATCACATTTACCACATCT
>JRFF01000040.1 GCA_000753575.1 Candidatus Izimoplasma sp. HR2
TCTTTTTTGTCAATCTTAAACATCATTTTAGATAAATGATTTATAATCTGTTTTGCACTTCTGTATTGTTCTTCGTAGCGCAATACTTGATTAATTACAGTTTGATTTTGAAAATCTAATATAAACACTAATTGATCTGTTCTGTACAAAAATACGCAACTTTTCCCAACTTGCTTAATAGCTTCTTGATAAATTTGATCAAATATTTTATCGCTTAGATTAATATCATAAAATTGGCTATATGTAGCGAGATTTGATATTTCTAAAAAGACTACGAAGCTATTTTTTAGATTATTTCTACTTGACCTATTTGTAATTCTGTTCTTTTCAATTACAAATTTTACTTCTGAAGTTGTTCTTAAGTACAGTAGTAAAACCACTGTACTCAGAACGCTTATCACTATTGTTATTATTTCATTTTCTTGAAAGGTTTTAAAAATTAGTGATAATAGAAGAAACAACAATATTCCTAAAAGGATGTTTCTCTTCTTCATATACATTTTAGTCTACAGGCTTTACATAATAGTTTCCGCGATTTTGAAGTAACACTTTTGTTCCTTCAACAATTGCTGTTAGAGGATTTTTAGCAATATGAACGTCTAATCCGATTTTCTTTTCAAGAAACTCGTCTACACCTTCGATTAATGCACAACCTCCGTTTATTAACATACCATTAACGATTATGTCTGCAGATAATTCAGCAGGAGTGTTTTGTAACACCTTAAGGATTGCTGTTGAAATATTATTAAAAGGTTCAATTAGAACTGCTCTTACTTCTTCTTGACTAACTTCAATTTTTCTAGGTAAACCAGAAACAATGTCTCTACCTTTTGCAAGTGTTGTTTTATTTTCTGTAAGTTCTTCTCGTAACGTCCCAATTTCTTCCTTGATTCTTTGTGCTGTTTTTTTACCGATTAATAAACCATGTTCATATTGTAAGTAATTAATTATTTCTTGATCAAAATGATTTCCGGCAACTCTTATAGATTCACTTACTACGATATCACCAAGTGATAAAACACCAATATCAGTAGAACCTCCACCAATATCAATAACCATAGATCCGTTTGAGCTATAAATATCTAGTCCTGCACCGATTCCACCTGCTTTAACTTCTTCTTCTATGAAGACATCAGGTACACCAAGTTTATGAGCTAAATCAATCATAGCATCTCTTTCTATTTGAGTAACTTCACTTGGACAACAAATTAATACTGTCGAAGCTTTTAATTTAATATCTGAATTTTCAGCTTTTCTAATAGCTATTTCAATTAATTTTTTAGCAGCTTCCATGTCAGAGATTACACCTTGATTTAATGGACTAACTATTTTAATCCCATGGTGTCCTCTACCAATCATTTTTGCTGCATTATATCCAACTGCTATAACATCTGAAGTATCATAGTCCATTGCAATTACTGAAGGTTCATTAAAGATGATTCCTTCTCCATCTACATAGACTAATAAATTTGCAGTTCCTAAATCTATTCCAATTTTTATAAGTTTTTGTTTTGATTTCATAAGTTTATTATTTTCCATATTATTCACTCCTCTATAATTGTAGTGGATTAACTAAATAATCCCCACGATTTTTAAGTAAGTATTTAGATCCTTCAGCAACGCATGTTAAAGGATTACTAACAACTTTTACTGGTACTTTTATTCTATCACTTATGAACTCTTCAACGCCTTTAATTAGAGCTCCACCACCAGTTAATAATATTCCGTTTTGGAATATATCTGCACTTAATTCTGGAGGAGTATCTTTTAATACTGCGCTTATTAATTTTACTACTTCTTCATATACAGGAACTAAAACTTCTCTAACATCTTTACTGCTAATGTCAACCCATTTAGGTATTCCTTTAACAATATCTCTACCTGCATATCTATTTATAATTTCTGAAGAATCTTTTCTTAAATCTGAAAGTTCTATTTTACTTCTTTCAGCAGTAAGTTCTCCAATTTCTACTTTAAAATCTTTTTTAACATATTTTGTTATTTGAGTATCTACGTAATTCCCAGCCATTCTAATAGTACGAGATAATACAATGTCTCCAAATGAGAGCACACCAACGTCAGTGGTTCCGCCTCCGATATCAACAATCATTACTCCTTTTGATTTAAAGATATCAACATTTGCTCCAAGAGCACCTGATTTGATTTCTTCTTCTATAAATACATCACTAATTCCAGTGTTTAATGCTAAATCCACCATAATGTCTCTTTCAATCTTTGTTACTTCTGATGGACAACAAATAACACATGAAGTTTTTGATAATTCTTTTGATGTTAAATTTTCTACTTTATTTAATACATATGCTATTAAAGCTTTAGCAGCTTTCATATCACTTATTACTCCGTTTTTTAGTGGTTTAACTACAGATATTTTACTGTGTACTTTCCCAAGCATTTGATGAGCATCTGTCCCAGCAGCAACTATTCTACCGCTTTCGCGGTCAAAAGCTATAACTGAAGGTTCATTAAAGATAATTCCTTTTCTTTCAAGATATACTAGTAAGTTAGCAGTACCTAAGTCTATTCCTAATCCAATTTTATCTGCCATAATATCCTCCTAATAATCTCCGAAGAAGTGTTTACGATCCATCTTCAGGAGTTTCTTTGTACCTTCAACCACAGCGATTAAAGGCCCATTTGAAATATGTACATCTGTTCCAGTTATATCTTCAAAGAATTTTCTAATTCCAAGAATTTGTGCTCCTCCACCAGTAATTAATATTCCGTTATCCACTAAATCTCCAGCTAATTCTGGAGGTGTTGCTTCAAGTGTTGAAATTAAAGTAGATCTAATAGTATCAAAACAACTAAGTAGAACTTCTCTTATTTCTTCTGCTTGAATTATAACTTGTTGAGGTAATCCTGAATCTACATCTCTACCCATTGCACTATAAGTTAAAGGATTCCCTTCTTCATTAATAGGTAAATCTCCAGTTAATGATGCTAAAGTAATCTTAATTCTTTCGGCAGTTTGTAAACCAATTTCTAATTTATGATTTTCTTTCACATAAGAGATAATTTGTTTATCAAAATAATCTCCTGCAATTTTAATTGATTTAGATAAAACTACATCACCAAGTGATAACACACCAAAGTCAGTAGTTCCTCCCCCTATATCTACAACTAAATGTCCCGAAGGAGTATAGATATCAATTCCACCACCTATTGCTGCTGCTTTAATTTCTTCATCGATATAAGTCTCTTCAATTCCTAACTCTTGACCCAGAAGCATTATTGCAGTTTTTTCTGTGTCAGTTATGTCTGAAGGGATGCATATCAATAATCTATTAATTTTACTTAAATTTGAAACAAATAACTTTTCAAATGTGAAAATTAATAGTTCTCGAATCATGTCCATATCAGCAATAACTCCACCATTTAAAGGCTTAATTACTTCAATCTTATCATGTACTTTACCAACTAATTCTGCGGCTTCTTTACCAACTTTGACAACCTTTTTTGTAGCTTTGTCAATAGCGATAATTGAAGGTTCATTGAATACAGTTCCTCGACCTTCCACATAAATTAGAAGATTAGAAGTACCAAGATCAACACCTACATTGAATTTTCCTTTTTGCTTGTCACTCATAATTTCCTCCTAATATTTTATTGTATAAAAATAAACAAAAAACGCCCCAAATAAATCTAAGGCGCGCATTTTATCACAATATAGAAGATACCAAAAAGAATATTTTTGAGTGAAATTTTCAAAAAAGTTGATATTTCATAACAAATATTGCGGACCAGCCAGCATAGAATTTCTTCGTTAGCTCTGAGACTTTGCGTAAACGTATTTCCACGTTATTGCCTTTTGAATATTTATTTTATACCACTAAAGTTTAACATAGCCAAAAATTAAAAGATAGACCATATATGACCTATTGATTTTTTTCTAAATAAAAAAGCCGATGACGGCTTAATTATAATATTAACTTTATTTATTTATTTAAAATTTACGTTATAAATTAGAATTTATCCACTCTAATATATATCTAAAAGTATCATTTTTACCTTTTTCACAAAGAATTTCATGACGTGTATCTTCAATCAATTTATGAGTTAATTGAGTATACCCATGTCCACTATATAATTCTCTAACTTTTTTAACTCCATCACCAAAATCTCCAACTGGATCATCTTTTCCTGAAATAAATAGTAATGGAATATCATTTGTTTCTAAAATTACATCTGATTTATTAACATCCATCATTGCATTAATAAATTCTTTATAAAATCTTTTTGAATAAGCAAACCCACAAAGTGGATCATCAATATATTTATCTACAATTCTTATATCATTACAAAGCCAATCAAACTTAGTTCTTTTAATTGTGAAACTTTTGTTTAATGGATCATTTAATATTTTAGCAATAAATGGTAATCTCTTATCTTTCTTAAATATTCCTACTACTGCATTAAGAAATAACGGAACCCATGCTCTTCCCATACCAATAGGAGGTAATGTTCCCATAAGAATTGCCATCTTAGGAACTGATTCATAATTTGAGATGTATTTTCTAGCAATAATACTTCCCATTGATTGTCCTATTATAATAATAGGTACATCAGGTAAGTCTTTTTGAATTCTTCTATTCACGAAATTACAATCAAGTAAAACATCTTTCCATGTATCTTCTTTTGTAAAGATACCAATTTCTTCAGGATTATTAACACTTTTCCCATGTTTTCTATGATCATGTGCGTAAACAGCAATACCATTTTTCGCTAAAAACTTAGCAAAAGGATGATATCTCTTTTTGTGATCTCCCATTCCATGAAAAAGTTGAACTACCCCTTTGATTTCACCTTCAGGAAGAATCTTAAAACAACTTAAATCTAAATCATTTTTACCTTTAACTACAAATTCCTCAATTCCCATAATGTCCTCTTTTCTGACTATAAAGTCGCCTTTATAGTGTCTATTATTCCCTCTAAAATTATTACAAGCGGTAAAGAATTAACTGAATCATCTTTGACTTGCTTTGTCATAAATGGAACATGTATTAATCCCGCTTTTATATCCATGTTGTTTACTTCAATATGATGTAAAACATGATATGCTATGTTATTACAAATATACAAACCTGCTGTATTAGAAATTTCTACTGGAATTCCCTTTTTCTTTAAAATATTATATATCTTTGTCATTGGTAATGTAGAAAAATATGCATTTTTACCATCTTCAATTATCTTTTCTTCGGTCTTAATTATTTGTGAGTTATCTTCATATTTGGAGTTACTTACGTTAAGTGCAACTCTTTCAATACAAATATTTTTTCTTGTAGGAGCAAGACCCAAAAGAACGATCATTCCAGGATTATATTTTTCAATGTATGGTTTTAAAACATCAAAACATCGATCATATTCTACTGGAAGTCTAACAGTAATAATGTCATTACCTCTAATGCTACTTGGGAGTAGTCCTAATACTTCTGAAGTAGGATTAACTTCATTGTTCAAAAATGGTTCGAACCCAGTTACAATAATAGTCATAGTATCACCTCAACTTTATTATATCATTATTTATGTCAAAAAAAAATACTCATAAAATATGAGTGATTTTTTTGTATATTAATTTCATAAAATATCATTAAGTTATTTCATATATTCTACTAATTTTGAGATATTATAAGTAACAAATATATCATTAATTTCTGTTTCTTCACTTATATCAATTAAGTCAGATTCATTAAGTGCTTTAAGTAACTTATATGGCTTATTAGTAAACATAATAATCTTGTTATCTAACTTATTAAATTCTTTTAAACTAAGAAGAATTGAATCTAAAGTATTAAATTTTATGCCGTCTAATTTCCCTTTTTTTATATTCCATATCAACTTAGAATTCACAGTAATTTGATGGTTATTAGAAACGTTTAATACTTTAATATAATAGGTTTTTGATTTATTAGATACTTCTAAATCATAGTCTTTAAAATATTTAGTTTTAACCTCATATTTTTCTTTTAAGTTTTTAATTATCTTCCCTTTTCTCATAATGTTCTCCTTATATTAAAAACATTTAAAACAGGCTGTTTTAAATGTTTGTTTAATTTATTCTATTCAAGTCCAAATCTTTCACAACGTTCTAATACATAGTCTTTATGGCTAATGAAAATAACGATACATTCTTTCAATAGTTGATACTCACCCTTGTGAAGGATATATCCATGTTTATTAATATGTTTTACAAATCCTGCCTTCATATTTTCATATGATATTTCTCTAATGTGATCTAATGCATTTTTACCATCTTCTTGCCAATAGTAATGCCAATCATATCTTTTCTCATCATCTTCATAAATCATTTCAAGGCAATCTCTTAAATCCTTATTTTTTTCTTCTATAATATTGTATGTTACATGACCTTTATCTTTGTATCTTAATTCTCCAGAAATTTTCTTGTTTCCCATAAAATCAACTCCTTTAACCTCTATCTATATTATACTACTTAAAATTAATTAATTGTTATATTTATTTAAAAATTTTGTTAAATCTTCGTCTTTTATAAATACATCTCCAATATCTCCATGATTACTGTCATTAATTATACCATGAAAATCACTACCACCAGTTATTATCAAATCTCTAGTAACAGCTAAAGTTCTAAACTGTTGTTCTTCACCATCTTTATTTCTTAAATATACTGCTTCAAATCCATCAAAATTTCTTGATAAAACATAATCCTTTATATGTGGTTTAAGTAAGGTAGGATGTGCTAAAACTACAACACAATTATTTCTTCTTAATAAGTCTATACCTTCTTCTACACTTAACTTGCATGTTGGAACATAAGCCTTAGAATCATCGCCAATTAGTTTACTGAACACATCATCAAAACTATATTCAGGATAATTGTTTACTACTGCCTTTGCGATATGAGGTCTAGCAACGATACCATCTGAATAAGATAAAACTTCTTCATAAGAAATTTCAATATTAAAAATTTCTTTTAAGTTCGTTAAGAATTTCATAGCTCTATTTTCTCTAGCTTCTTTTATCTCTTTATAATAAGATATCATATCTTTACTTTTATATGAATCATCTCTAAAATAACCTAAAACATGAACTGATTTATTTTCATGAACAGTTGATAACTCAATACCAGGAATAAAAGCAATTCCTTGTTCCATAGCTAAAGCTATATTCTCTTCAACATTCCCACAAATATCATGGTCTGTTAAAGCAATAATATCAGCACCATTTTTTTTAGCTCTTTTAATAACATCAAAAGGGGATAAACGACCATCTGATAAAGTACTATGCATATGTAAATCTGCCTTCATAATAACACCTCTTTTATAGTTACTAAAATAACATATTATAGGGCTTAAGACAAATAATTCAACTTATTAATTACTTAAATATGATATAATAGATATGCAAAGGAGGAGTTAATATGTTTGATGTTGTTGAGAAGAATATTTTAGAACTCCAAGAAGCCTTAAATTCAGGAATTATTACTTCAAGAGATTTAGTTTTAATATATATGGATAGAATAGTTAATATTGATAACGGAAAGATAAATTATAACTCTGTACTAGAAGTAAACCCAGATGCTTTAAATATAGCATCTGTTTTAGATAAAGAAAGATTGATAGGAAAAGTAAGAGGATTAATGCATGGTATCCCAGTTATACTAAAAGATAATATTAATACAATGGATAAAATGCATACTACCGCAGGTAGTCTTGCACTTAAAGATAACTATGCTAATTACGATGCTACAATAGCTTCTAAATTAAGAGATAACGGAGCAATTATATTAGGTAAAGCTAATCTAACTGAATTCGCTAATTTTATGTCTTATAATATGAGAAATGGTTATAGTTCTCTTGGTAAAGAAGTCTTATGTCCATTTAACTTAGATATAGATCCATCTGGTTCAAGCGCAGGAAGTGCTGTAAGTGTATCACTTAACTTAACGCCAGTTTCAATAGGAACTGAAACTGGAGGAAGTATTATGTCTCCCGCAGCTCAAAATGGAGTTGTAGGAATTAAGCCTACTCTCGGGTTTGTAAGTAGAAAAGGTATTGTTCCAATATCTTCAACATTAGATACCGCAGGACCTATGGCTAAAAATGTAACTGACGCTGCAATTTTACTAAGCGCAATAAGATCTAATGATATTAATGATCCTATTACCAATGAAAAAACTGATGAGTTTATTGATTATACAAAATTTTTAGATAAAGATGCCTTACAAGGTGCACGTATAGGAATTGACAAAGCTCGTTATGATAAATTATCAGAAGCTAAAAAGAAAGTCTTTAATAATAATGTAAAAGTTATGGAAGATGCTGGTGCCATTATAGTTAAGGATTTAAACATCAAACAAACAGAATATATCTTCTATGTTATGAAATATGAATTCAAAAGAAATATTAATAACTACTTAAGTTCACTTGGAAATAATACAAAAATTAAGACGTTAAAAGAGATTGTAGAATTCAATAGAAATAACGATATTGTTTGTCTAAAATATGGACAAAAACTTTTAGAAGAATGTGAATATAATACTTCAGGAAGAATGAATGAAGAAGAGTACTTAAAAGGAATTAAGGAAAGAGAAGATACAATAAAAGTAATAGATAAAATCTTTGATAAAAATAATCTAGATTTAATATATTTTGCTAATTATACAAGTCTTGGTCCTCATTGTGGATATCCTACAATGACAATCCCTTCAGGTAAAGAAACAAATAATATTCCAATAGGAACATACTTCTTAGCTCCAAAATATAAAGAAGAAAACTTAATTAAAATAGGGTACGCTCTAGAGCAAATTATCAAGAAGAGAGTTAATCCACTTCAATAAAAAAACGGCTAAATTTAGCCGTTTTATTTTATATAAATGTAACAATAAGAAATTGTAAAATACCAATTAATGCTCCTAGAAATAAACCGATAATTTCAATGTGTTTTAACTCTTTAGACATTAATCCAAAAATGATTTTTTCAAATTCAATAAAATCTAATTCATCAATTCTCTCTTTAACAATCTCTCTAATATTTAACTTTTCAAGTCCTGTTTTTTGGAACTCATCAATCATCTCATCAAATAATTTATCTCCATCTTTATCAATGAAACTAGAGACCATTTTATCAACGTCCCCCATAAACATTCTTACCATAGATGGAATAATTTCTGTAATTTTCTTTTTAAGTGTTTCTTTTAAATTTGCTTTAATATTTTCTAAATTTTCTTCGTTTAAAATCTTGTTAAAAATAACTTCTTTTGATAATAATTCATTTTCAATAGTATCTGCTAAAGAAATTGCCATTTGATCTTTTCTTTTTGGAAATACACCTTGAAATCTGAAAAACAATATCTTAACAGGATTAACAGGTCTGAATAATAATTTAATTGC
The DNA here is from genome assembly GCA_000753575.1 of Candidatus Izimoplasma sp. HR2. Lineage (GTDB taxonomy): Bacteria > Bacillota_I > Bacilli_A > Izemoplasmatales > Izemoplasmataceae > JAFGXW01. The sequence continues at coordinate 9,390 of JRFF01000040.1, forward strand.
TACTTTATTAGTTATCCAACCAATAAATCCTCCAATAACTATCATTAGTGATAATCTTATAACTGTGTCCATAAATTCACTCCCTATAATGTAACTAACTTCTTATTTCTATAATATAACATTAAATCGATAAAAACCATTAAGAAGTTAATTCCGTACAAAAATACAACAAAATCTAAATCATTTGAAATCTTATGAGCCATTCCAAATAAATATCCTAACATAATTACATACATAAATAGTTGGCTCTTACCTTTAATACTTTTTGTTTTTAAACTTTTGGCTATTGATATAGGCCAAGCAAAACCAAAACACACCAACATTCCAATCTCAAATACACTCATATTATTCTACATCTTCATAATCAGTAAATGGTACTAACGTTAAATCTACTTTAAATAATTCACCTAAGAAGTCATTTAATCCCATACCGTTTAAGAAATAATTATAGTATAAAGTATTCTTATTCTTTTCAAGTCCAATTACTACAGTATTTTTATGAAATGCTGCACTATATTTTAAATAATCTTTTTCTTCTTCAGAAAAATCATCTGACACTAACATTACAACTTTAATAATAGAAGCTTTTATTATATACCCTGTAAGTTCATTACTAAGTACTTTAGGTGATGCAGAAACTGCATCAGTTTCATTATCATTAAAATAAACAGCTAATCCTATATTAAATGGTGTATCATCAATCGGCTTAGTAGCTAAAACATAAACATCATTCTTAAGTACTAACTCATACCCAATATCAAATAAATTTTGAAAAGCATTTTCATTAAAGAATTTTACTACCTCATCACTTATTTTAAATTGTTTATGATAAGAGATTCTTGTGTATTCTACATGTTTTCTTGTATAAAAAATATATTCTTTAAATACAAATTGATATAACATTGCCATAATTGTAAGTATCATAATAAATGTCATAAATAAAGAAACTACATGGTAGAAAAACATACCTATTAGTAGAATTACAAATATGAATATGAATAAGGCATAAAATAACTTAGCTTTTTTCAAAAATGAATTCGTCTTTGTAGTAAAAATATCAAATTGTTCTTTCGTCATATTTTTCGCCTCCTTAAGCATAATTAATTATATCAAAAAAAGGCTTAAATATTAAGCCTTTTTACTATATTATTTGATTATTTAGTTATTTAATATTTATCTTGAGCAATCCTTAATAAACTAGCTCCAAACTTATCTAGTTTAATGTAGTAATAAATATCTTGATAAGTAAAAGAAAAATCTCTTCTCAATGTAATTATTGGATTGATCATATCTTTAATATTAACTGTGAAATTCTTAGCTCCCTCTATCTTTAAATATCCTTTTTCATAATGGAGAGTTACTTTACCAAATAACTCTTCAGAATCATCTTTGAATCTAATAGTGAATAGAAGCCCAGTTGAATCAACAACTGAATTATACAGTTCTTCTTTTAACTCTTTTTGCCACTCATCCCAATCAATTGGGTTATTAAATTTAAATCCGTTTATTAAACCATATTCATCCATAGTACCCTCAGTATTACAGTGAGTACAAGTAATAGAGTTACCTTTAGTTACTAAAGTATTAACACTCTTACATTCTGTACAAATATATAAAACATTTTCTAACCCTTCAGCAAGTTTTTTACCAGGTCTTTTTATCATTGCTTTCTTTTGATATTCATAGTCATTATTATATAGTTTTGCATTTATTATTTCTGAAATTTCATCAATACTTAATTTAGCTAAATCTTCTTTATGAATAGCAATTTCATAATTTAATTCAACTCTTCTATTTTTTCTTTTACTTGTTGCCCATCTTGGTTTAGATAAATAACCACCTTTAACATTACATGTAATAACGTCAACTTTTAACTTCTTAACTAACTTCATAGTTGAATGTTCAATATATTTAGTATTTCCATGAAATGTAGTATTTCCTTCAGGGAATATTAAAACTGGATATCCTCTTTTAACAGCTCCAATTAAGCCTCTAGCAGTTCTTGTATCACTAGCTCCTTTAGATTTAGGGATACAGTGAGCAACATCATTTAATAAGAATTTAGTTGGTTGTTTTGTGAATAATGTTCTTGAAGCAACTACGTATGCTGGTATCTTAAAACGCATTGGAACATGTATTACATCAAACATAAAAGTATGATTCGAAAGCATTAAATAAGGTTCTTTTCTTTTAAAGTCTACCTCATCTGTTTTCTTTATAGATATCTTTGCATCTAAAAACATCCACAAGTAAACTGGTGGAGTTATAAGTTTTAATACAAAATCCTGGATTTTTTCTTTTCTGGTTCTATTCATCGCGCACCTCTTTAAACCCTTATATGTATTCTACATTAAATATAATATCTTTTCAATATTAAAATGTTTCACATTACTTGGAATTAACTAGTAAATCAAATATACTATATACAATAGATAATTAGGAGGATTCAACATGGATGAATTTCAAGTAAAAAAAGGAACAAATAAATTTTATATAGGTGAAAGTAATGATACCTTCATAGCTCATATTACATGGGTATATGAAAAAGAAAATGTAATCGCAGTTGATCATACATTTGTATCTCCTGAATTAAGAGGAAAACAAATTGCTGGTAAACTATTAGCTGAAGTTGTAAAAATGGCTAGAAAAGATAATTTAAAAGTAATTCCTATTTGTTCATACGCAGTAGCTAAACTAACAAGAAATGATGAATACGAAGATATTTTATATAAGAATTTAAAAAGTTAGAGACTTGGTCTCTAACTTTTTTTGTTTCTTTAAATCTTCTTGATTAAAACTATCAAAAGAGATGATTATTACTCTAAATCTTTTCCATCCCATTCTTTATAGAATGTTGATAGATACTCTTTCATAAAATCAGTTCTTATTTTAGCAATAGCGCGTGCATTAGCCGTATTCATAAGTTCTGTTAGTTTAAATAATTTATCATAAAAATGATAAATTGAATCACTATTATCCTCGCTACCCGGGTTATATATTAAACGGTTATTATTTCCACCATATGCAAAAGTTCTAGCAATACCTATTGCTCCTAGAGCATCTAATCTATCCGCATCTTGAACTATTTTACCTTCTAAAGACTCAGGAACATTACCTTTAGAATAAGACACATTTTCAATAATATTAACAACATTATTTATTACTTCTCTACTATAACCAGTAATTTCTAATTTACTAATTAGTTCTTTTTTTGACTTATCAATATCATTTGTTACTTTCTTATCTATAAGATCATGAGTTAAACAAGCTAACTTAATAACTTCAAGATTAACATCTAAATCAACTGTTATTTCAGTTGCATTATTCATTACTCTTAAACTATGAAAATAATCATGTCCTGTCGCTTCTTTACTTAAGATTTCTTCTACATATTCTTTTATAACTTTTAATTTATCTTTCATGATATTCCTCCGTTTACAAAATGTATGATATACGTATAATTATAATCTATTTTTTTCTTAATGCAAAAGAAAGGAATTAATACTTAAGTAATAAAAAAAGGATACATACAGTATCCTATTATTTAAATTTCTTATCATTAATATTTGAAACAAAATATAATACATGAAACATCAATAAAGCTAGTATTGCGAATATTATTATATAATATGGCCACTCTGGTAATAAGTCAGCAATTATAGCTGGTTTCTCTCCTATAAACATATAGTTCTTATCTTGAACATAATTCACATACACTGCTAGTGGTAAAACAAGCATGAAATATCCGAATGTTTTATAGATAGAAAATAGATTAACTCTAAATCCATAAGCTCTATAATAATAAATAGGAACAATAGCTATACTCATATGTAAGAATATAAAGTGATAATATCTCATATTATAATATGTATATCCTAAAGTATTAGGAATAAATAGTGCTAAAAGACCTCCAAATATACCTACAAAAAATAATATTTCAAATACTTTTTTATTGTTAGTAAATAATAGAATAACACTTAACAAAACTCCAAAACTACATACATGTAAAGGAACACTAAATAATCCAAAAAGCCAGTAATGAAGATGATAAGCTAGTTCTAAGCCTAATAACCAAATAGCAAATCCAATCTTTATTCTTCTTTCATATTTATGCACTTTTAAGTTCTTAGCATAATACAAAGTAACAACAACACTTAAGACACCTAAAAACATCAGCAAATAATGTTGCCATGTAAATGGTTGCATTGCCAAATTGAAGTCTATATCATGTCCAAAAAATCTTGAAAAACTCATATTGTCACCTCTGTCAACACTTACATAGCTAATATTAGTATACATATATATTAGAACTATTCAACAAGAAGCCTTTTAAATTAATATAATTATAAAGAAAAAAGACTGATTTCTCAGTCTTTACGTTTTTTTTGTTTCATAATACTAAATTGCTGAACTCCATCTTTATACAATGGTGTATTTTCACCTTGAATAAGCGGGTTAACATATGTAATAAATTCAGCAGTAATCCCATTACCATCTTTGTTAATCATTTCAGGTGGCATAACTCTTTCAAAGTTAGCTATTTCACTAAGAGGGTGTTTACCGAATTTTACTTTATAAGGATCAGTACTTACTCTATTAATAGTAACCATTATGTCAGTAATACCTGCAACTGCATATCTAACACCTTGTCTACCAACTTCAATCGCTTCTTCAACATCAGTTAAGCTTTGAAGATGAGCTGCTGCTCTTTGAACAGTACCTAGTTCAATAGATCTTGAAGTGATTCTCATTTCATTATTTAATATTTGAGATAACTTAGTACAAACACCACCAAGTTGGAAATGTCCAAATGCATCTTTAAGTGCTGATGAAGAACTAATAAACATTCCTTCTTCATTTTTTAATCCTTCAGATACAGCTATTAAACATTGATGTTTTTCTCCATACACTCTTCTAACGTCTCTTTTAAATTGTTCTATTGAGAATGGTACCTCTGGTAAGTAAATTAAATCAGGTCCAAATCCTTTTACTGTAGCTAAATGCGAAGCCGCAGTAAGCCATCCTGCATGACGTCCCATAATTTCAACTATCGTAACTTTTCCTTTAGGATAAGCTAACATATCACAACTAATTTCCATCATAGTGTTAGCAATAAATTTAGCTGCACTACCATACCCAGGAGTATGATCTGTATAAGGTAAATCATTATCAATTGTTTTTGGAATTCCAATAACTCTAACTTCATAATCAACATATTTCATATATTGAGATATTTTTAAACATGTATCCATTGAATCATTTCCACCATTATAGAAGAAATATTTAATATTATATTTTTGGAATAAATATAATAATCTTACATAATCAGTTTCATCTTCTTTAAAATTTGCGATTTTATAACGAACAGATCCAAACGCAGATCCAGGAGTATGTTTTAATAATTCAATATCAAATTCATCTTGTTCACTCATAAAGTAAAAATCTTCATTTAAAGCTCCGTTAATTCCATGTCTCATAACTATTACTTCTTCAATTAAATCATTATGTTCTAAAGCTTCTTTAATAATACCGTATGCAGAAGCGTTAATTACACTTGTTGGTCCTCCAGATTGCCCGTATAACAGGTTTCCTTTAAGTTTTTTCATGTGATTCATCTCCTTATTGAAAATAATTCTTCAATACAATAGTATCATATAATAGAATAAACCTAAAACGCTATCTTAAATTTATTCCATTATTTATCTTTTTCTAATAATTTACGTCAAATGATTACTTAAATAACAGGATTATTTCATCATCTTTCTTAATAACTCCATCTTTTAAAACTATTGCAAAAATACCTTCAGTAGGAAGCATTGTTCTAAAAGGAACACTATGTTTCTTTTTACCTATTTGAGTTATCTCTAAAACAACTTCACCAATTACTAATTTAGTACCTACAACTAGTTCATATAATATTACTCCCTCAGTAGTAATATTTTCTGCAAAAGATCCAGGAGTTAATTTTAATCCTTCTTCTTTTTCTAGTTTTTTGTAACTTTCAATTCCAGCTAAACTTATTTGTTTATGAGTATCACCTGATGCATGTCCATCTCCAACTAATCCAAATCCAGCCTTAAAAGTACCTTCTTCAATAGGAGTCTTTCTTACTCCTCTTACTTCACTACTATTAACTGATACTACTTTAATCATATCATTTTCCTCCATTATAGATTATTATACTTATTAGCTTTCCCAAATGCCTTATCTACGGGATATTTAACTTCGTTTTTATTTATCTTTTCATTCATAATTTCTTCAATATCAAATCCATAATGATCACTTAACATTAAACAATAAGCCATTATATCAGCAAGCTCATCTTTAACATTATCAAGCTCAAAATAATAATTATCAAACTGATAATTAATTAACAACTCTGAAGATTCAATCGCAATTGATTTAGCTAAATTATTAGGAGTATGAAATTGTTTCCAATTTCTATCATCTCTAAACTTAATCAATCTCTCTACTATTTTTTCCATTAAAGCTCACTCCTTTTAAAAAAATATCTATAATCATTATACCATATAATTAAATGTCTTAATTATTTTTAAGTATTAAAAAAGGAATCCAAATATGGATTCCTTAATAATATTATTCAACTCTTAAAGCTTCTACAGGATTTTTCTTAGCTGCGATAGTCGCAGGAATGAATCCACCAATAAATGTTAATAACGTTGAGATAAGAATTAAAGCTATTAGATGTAATGGGTCTGCCTGTGCAACTCCACCTAATCCCTCATCAAATTTCTCTGCGAAGAAATTAATTGGGAATGTAAGTAAATATGTAATAGTTACTCCAAGTACTCCAGCAAATGCTCCTATAATAATACTTTCAGCATTAAATACTCTACTAACATCTTTCTTACGTCCACCTAAGGATCTAATAATACCAATTTCTTTAGTTCTTTCTAATACACTAATATAAATTATAATACCAATCATAACACTTGAAACAACAAGTGAAATAGATGCGAATGCAGATAATACTATTGAAATCATACTTATAATAGTTCCCATTGTATTACCAATAGTTTCAGCTAAATCAAGTTCAACTATTTGATCTTCATCAACTAACCCTTCGTTGTATAAACTAATAAAATCTTTTATAGCTGTCTTATTATCAATACTATCAGAGTATATATTAATAGCTCTAGGAATTTCATTATTACATCCAAGAGTTGATAACATATTAAACTTAGCATCTTCAGTTAATAATTCATCATTAAATACTGAAGTGTTACTAGCATCTTGAGCAACACATATATTTGAGTTTATCGAAGAATTTATTAAAGTACTTTCTAAATCATATAAATAATAAATTCCGTTATCTCCACCAAGACTAACAGTGTCATCAATCATTTGGATAATTCCAGTAATAGTTAATTCAATAGCATTAACTAAATCACTATCATCAAATGATATATTAGGTAAGAATGAATCACCTAATTCAGCGTATAAATCATTGTTATTAACTACATATATTTTTTTACCGATTATTTCATCAAAATTAATCGGGGAATTCGTATTAAATCCAAGTGCTTCTAAGACATCTATATCTACTACTCTTTCATCCCTAACAAGTAAACTAACTTCATATTGATTAGTAGGAAAATCTCCTTCAAGTACATCATAGTAATCAGCTAACTCATCTTCAGGAGTAATAAAACTTGATAGATTAATGCTTCTACTATCTATAAGTTTTATAATATCTCCGTCTTCAACTAATAACCTTGGAGTATATCCATAATTATATTGAAGTGCAGTATATATATTATTATCCATTGTTTCAAGGTAAGAAACAAAATTAGGAGTTATATTGTTAACATGTGTATAATCATCAGGATCATAAATTGCTACTTCATCTTCCTCTGAATCAGGAGCTTCAGTATTATCTACAGAGATAGGAGGACCTTGAAACATTAATTCACCTTCAGTAATCATTATAGGTAATCCCACTAATTGATCACTTTCTAAATCATCTAATATCCCTGAGAATCCATTACTAATTGATAGTACTAATCCTACTCCAATAATCCCAATACTAGAAGCAAACGCAGTAATAGTCGTTCTAAACTTCTTAGTTTTTAAATTATTAAAAGATAACTTAAGTGCAGTAAAAAAACTCATTGATGTTTTCTTAGGCTTATACCCGTCTAAATCAGGCATACCCTTTATTTCACCAGTATCTTCAATTACTTCTCCATCTAATAACTTAACAGTTCTAGAAGCATATTCTTCAGCATACTTAGCTTCATGAGTAACCATTATTACAAGTTTATCACTTGATATCTCTTTTATTAAATCAAGAATCTCTCTTGCAGTTTTACTATCTAATGCCCCTGTTGGTTCATCAGCTAGTATAATATCAGGATCATTAACTAAAGCTCTCGCAATAGCTACTCTTTGTTTCTCTCCACCTGATAGTAATGTTGGTTTCTTATTCATATGATACTCAAGTCCAACTCTCTTTAAAACACTAATAGCTCTTTCTTGTCTTTCAGTTTTTCCTACACCTGATAATGTCATTCCGAGTTCTACATTATCTAGTACAGTTAAATGATTAATCAAATTATAACTTTGAAAAACAAAACCAATACTATTATTTCTATATGAATCCCAATCTTTTTCAGTAAATGATTTTGTAGAAGTACCATTAATTATTAGGTCTCCTTCAGTATATCTATCAAGTCCACCAATTATATTTAGTGATGTAGTTTTCCCACAACCTGAATGTCCTAAGATAGCCACAAATTCACCTTTATTAAATTTTAGATCAATTTCATTTAATGCTCTAAATATTCCAGTTCCAACTTGATAATCTTTACTTATCTTTTTTAGTTCTAACATTAATATCACCTCTTGTATGATTATATTTTACCAAATAAATATTTATAATGCAATAAAATTATTTTAATTATTTTTAATTATGATTAGATAACCAAAAAATTATTTATTACAAAAATGTAAAATCACATTAACATAAATTATTTTGTAGTATAATAATTATACCTTATAATATAGTGCTAAATTTGTAATATACATTTTAAAGAAAATTCTCAAGTTAATAATACTATAATCTATTTTAGTAAAAATTGATAAAATTTATTTAATTTGTACGATAATAAACGCCTTAGTTAAGCCGTTTTACAACAATATGAAAATTGTTGTTATTATTGTGTAAAGTCTTTTTCTACTATGTTATAATGTAATGTGGGAGTTGGTAATATGTTGAAGAACAACAAAGCTAAAAAAATTGCATTTGCAGCTATTATTATATCTGCTTATATTTTAAGTATTATTATTTCAATGATAGCAGAACAAATGTATTTAAATGCTGATCCTAATTCAGTATTTGATGTTTATCAAACATATATTTCCTTAGACTATTCAATTGCATTTGTATTGTCGGCTCCGTTTTACATAATTTTAATTATATTCTTTAGACAATATAGGGATTTAACAATATTTTCAAGTTTAGCAATGGTAGCAAGTTTATCATTTATTTTATATAACATATTAATGTTCTCTGTTGAACCTGGAGCTACAATACTAACAATATTTAAATTAATTCTAATTCTTTCAGCAGTAACCAATGTGTTTATTGCCTTTAAAATAATTTTACAAGAAAAATATGAAGTATACATAAATAACTCATTCCTTATATTTGCAACAATTAATTATGGGTTCTTCTCATTCTATACACCATTTCTAAAATGGTTTATAGAATTATTTGTAGGACCGTATCCTCATTTCTTAAGAAATACCTTTATGTTCTATGATTTATTATATCTGTTTCTACAATTAGTAATGATAATTACTCAAGTATTAATTATTTGGAGTTTCATAGATAACAAGGTATATAATAGAAAAAGAATTTACTAAAAAATAAAGACACCATTTAAGGTGTCTTTTTGTTATTATTAAATATTCCCAGAAGTAATCCAAGGAATATTCCTAATACTGCAGCAAATATTATTCGGTACTCTTCAGTTAATAAGAATGTAATTGTATGTGCTGGAATCCAGAATAATGGGATTGTCTTAAACACTGTAAAATTAATAAACTGTCTCCAATTAACTGTATCTATTGCTTTACCAATAGATACTTTTTTATTCTCAAATTTTAAGTTTAAATAAGTATCAGATACTCTATGAAACGCCATCATAGTAGGAGCAAATGTAAAGTTCATAATAACTGAAGTGAATAGTGCGAAGAAGAATGTGTTTCCTTGAAATGGTAGTATATCTTTATCTTGAAGGGCTTCAATACCAAGTGGGTAAATAGTAAACATTAACACTATTACTATACCTATTAATCCCCAAACAACAGCTTTTATTAAGATATAACTAGGAATCTTCCACTCTTTAGCTTTTATTCTTATTGCTATAAAATCACCAATAGAAGCTAAAAAGAAAAACTTAATAAATCCACCTAATAATTTATACTCACTAGCAAATTCTAAAAAGAAATCTCTAGTTACAATAAAGACTAATACTCCTGTAATAAATAAAACTCCAAATGATATCAAATAATCTTTTTTCATTTAAGCACCTCTTTATTCAACTGAAAGATTAAATACTTCTCTTCCATATTCTTTTCCATTTATTTGTATAACTAAACTATGTTCACCTGAATATAGTTTTTTAGTTGTTATTACTTTAAATGCATGTCTCTTAGATATTTTAACACTATTATCTTTTTTAAGTATAATTTTCTTTATTTTAAATACTTTACTAGATTTTCTATTTTTTATCGTAGGATAAATAATCATAAAATCTATTACTAATTGTTCTTCTTTTAAAGCATTAACATCAAAAGAGAACTGAATTGAATCTCCAATACTTATATTAGGATTTTCAATAAATATATTACTAATAACTATATTTGGAGAATAGCTATATCCTAAAAATTCTAGTGTTTCTTTATGACCTTTTTTTACTAAAGTTCTTAAACTATGTGAAATGATATATTCCATTTCCTTAGTATTTTGCTTATTTGATTTTTTCCATTTGTGTAAAATAGACAGTACTAATTCTGGATCAATCTTTGATATATCATTTAAATGATTAGCTACAGATCTTGTCACATATCTTTCATTATCATAATATAAATTATCAAGAGGTTTTAAACCTTTTTTTATATCAAATGAAATACCTTTTGCCCAAGGAAGTTTTGGTCTTAGCCCTTCACTTGCTAGTCTTCTTTGGTGAACATTATTACTTAAAGACCATTCTATCATTTTTTTATAAGTAACTTCTGGGAAATTATTAATGAAAAATCTTATTGCAAATTCAGCAGAAAACATCTTTGTAAATTCACCTAACATATCTAGTGAAAAATCTAAGTGTTCTTGATTACACCCATTTTTAGCCACAAAATCTGGATAAGAAGAAAATGCGAACATTCCTTCTCCGTCAGTTTCTTTTAATGAATCTAACAAGATATTTACTGATTCAACATATGAATCTGGTAAATGTCTTTTTATCACTTCACTAATCCAATATATTCTTTCTTTTAACTCATATTTATAAAAAGGAGTTACTATTTCATCAATAAAAGCTATCTCATCTAAAGGTTTATATTCTCTTTTAATAGCTCTAGATAATACAGAGATTGTTTCAATATTAAATAGTTCATCTTTTAATAATACTTTTGCTTTTGCCATAGTTTCCTCCTATATGTTATTACCGCATTTATATCCTGTTGATAAAGCTATAGTTACATTAAATCCTCCAATAGGACCATGAATATCAACTGTTTCTCCAATAAAATATAGACCAGGTACTTTCTTAGATTCCATTGTCTTAGGATTTAATCCCTTAGTAATAATTCCACCAGCATTAACAAATGCTTTTTCTTTAGACTGAACTCGATCAATTGGAATTGTAAAATTAGTTAATAACTCTACTATTTTATTAATATCTTTTTTGGATATTTCTTTTATATTTTTATTCTCAATATTAGATAACTCTAGAACTTTTCTTGATAATCTCTTAGTCGTAAGTCTTTCTAATATCTTTAGTATTAGTCTATTATCTTGTTTTCCTTGTTCAATCATATTAATTACTTCTTCTTTACTTTTTTCAGTTAATCCAAAAGCAATTATTACATTTCTATTTTGTAACTCTTCATATATAAATTCCGCAGAATGTAAAATAGTAGGACCACTAACTCCAAAATGAGTAAAAACAAGTCCACCAGTATTCTCAATTTTAGTTCCTAAAATTCTTACTTTTGTATTAACTAATGACACTCCTTGTAAATCAGGTAAATTATTAGTAACATACTCTGAATATACATGAGTTTCAGCTGGAGTAAACTTTTTATAATCAATACCTAATTGTTTAGCAAACAGTAATCCATCACCACTACTACCAGTTGCTGGATAACTATTTGAACCCGTAGCTACAACAAGTTTTTTAGATTTATAAATATTATCAATAGTACTAATAATAAACATATCTTCCTCTTTAACAATACGTTTTACATAACTATTAAGTCTTACTTTTTTAAGATCAATATTTCTTTTAAGTACTTCAAGAACACTTGAACTTTTATTAGTTTCTGGAAAATACTTTAAATTATTTTCAAGTACTAAATTTAATCCATTATCTTTAAAATATTCTAATACATCTTTAGGACCATAATCATTTAATGCACCATATAAATATCTTTTATGTTTCATAGTTAAAGAAGAGATGAAATCATCTACATTTAAGTTATTAGTTACATTACATCTTTTACCACCAGTAATTAGGAGTTTCTTACCTAGTTTCTCGTTTTTTTCAAGTAAAAGATAGTTTATACCTTTTTTGTTTAGAACACCACACGTCATTAAACCTGCAGGTCCACCACCAATTACGATTACATCATATATCATAACTATCTCCATTCATCTTCTTTTTACATTACTTATATATTTTACATCATTGTAAGAGTATTTGCATTCAAAACTAATAATTGTTTTTAAAATTTAAAAGGAATCCTGAAGGATTCCTTTTAGTCTATTCAACTACTAATTCTGCGGTTACCATGAAAGGACCATTGTTATTATGTTGTCCTAAATAATTATGAGTTTTAAGTTTTAAATTAGTTTTCTTAATAAACTCTTCAAAGTTATTACTATCTCTTAAATCTAACCCAAATTTATATCCTTCACTTTTTTTAGGAAGTCTACTAAAGTTTACAAATTTTGTAGAATAGAAATCTACTAAGACAACACTATCTTTACTAGCAATTTCAGAAATCTTTGTAAGTATTTCTAAAACATTTTCCTCATTTAGATATACAGTTATTCCTTCTAAAAGAAATACTGATTTTAGGTTTGGATTAAATCCTTTTTCTTTTAATTTAGTACTCCAATCGCTTTTTCTAAGATCAGCAGTAACAAAATTTACATTAGATGAATCGATTTTTGCTTTTTCTAATGTCTTAATCTTTATTTCTTGAGTATTAGGTAAATCAATCTCATAAAGATTTGGACACCCTCCACTTAACTTACCATAACATCTAGTATCAAATCCAGCTCCTAAGATTACTAACTGTTTCGCAGTATC
>JRFF01000041.1:0-3691 GCA_000753575.1 Candidatus Izimoplasma sp. HR2
TGCTCAGGAGCTATAACCATAAATGTTGATCCAAATAAAGTATCAGGTCTTGTTGTATAAACTTTCATTACTTCATCTGTATTTTTGATTTTAAAATCAACATGTGCTCCAGTTGATTTTCCAATCCAGTTTTCTGTCTCTATTTTAATACGTGGTAAAGTATCTAACTTTTTAAGCCCACTTAATAATCTTTCACAGTGATCTGTAATTCTTAAAAACCAAACATCTTTTTCTTTTTGAATTACATGTGTATCACAACGATCACATTTACCACCTTGACTATCTTCGTTAGATAGTACAACCTTACAACTAGGACAATAATTCACAAATGTTCTATCTCTAAATGCCATACCTTTTTTAAATAATTGTACAAAGATCCACTGTGTCCATTTGTAATATTCACTATCAGTAGTATCAACTACTCTATCAAAATCAAAACTATACCCAGCCATTTTTAATTGATTTGTATAAGTTTTAATATTAGTATCAGTTACAATTCTAGGATGAATCCCTGTTTTTATAGCATAATTCTCAGTAGGAAGACCAAAAGCATCAAACCCAATAGGGAATAATACATTATATCCTTCCATTCTTCTTTTTCTACTAACTATCTCTAAACTAGAAAAAGCTCTAATATGTCCAACATGCATTCCTGCTCCTGAAGGATAAGGAAATTCAACTAAGTTATAGTATTTAGGTTTTTCACCAAAATCTACAGCTGCAAATCTCTTATTTTCATACCAATGTTTTTGCCATTTCTTTTCAATCTCTAGATGATTATATTCCATCGTATTCACTCCTTTATAATAAAAAAATCGTCCTTAAAAATAAGGACGAAATAATTTCCGCGGTACCACCTTTGTTCTAGGACATCCCTAGCACTTAAACTTTTAACGCAAGTTAACGTCTTACTCTCACGTGTTGCGAGTAAGCAACTCCCTAGACTAATTCGTAAATGTTTATTCTTAGTTCTCACCACCACTAAGTCTCTTAAAATAAACATTTTACTACTACTTCTAGTTCCCAGTTTTATATCTTAAATGTATAATAACATAGCGATTTATTTTAATCAAGATTTATTTTTTAAGCGTCTTTCTATCTCACTAGATAAGGCATTATTTTGTCTAAACGCTAGTATAATTAATAATATTATTAAGAATAAATCAAGTTCAAAAATACTATCGAAAATTAAGATAACAAATAATCCTGTTGATGAATAAGTTGTCATCGCAAATAACTGTTTAAATGGAACAACAAGAAATCTTTTTCTTAAGAAATATGCACTAAGCATAATAAACATCATATATATAGTAAAACTAATCATTACTTCTACAAGGATAATTGATGCTCCCCATACTGTTTTATTATTAATTAACAATTCATCTACTGCGTCAAATATTGAATCATAAAATAATGTAGGATCATCTGTTTGATCACTGAAATTAACATTATGAATTGAAGAACCTAAGTCACTAATTAAATATGTATATGCATTAAGACCTCTAAAATTAAAGTAAATATACTCTCCATGAATAATTATTGTATATCCCGATTCTTCATATCGATCTAAATCAAGTTCAGCATGTGAATCTAAATAGAAAGTAATTATTGTATCTTCATAAAGTTCAATTTTATACTCTGAATCACATACAAGCACTGCGTTAGTTATAGCACAATCCTCAGTAACTACTACTGCATTTTGTCTAACATATTCTTTATAGCTCTCACTAAGACCATCATACTTAATCACATCAACTATACTCGCACTACTAAAAAGTATCGCAAAAAAGACAATGTATAAAACTACTTTCCACATTGCGTCCTTACGATATTGTAATAATAATTTCGGATATACGAGTCCGTCTCTAAATCGATTAAACATAATTATCACCTTTTGATATTATAACATATTTTATTAAATATTTCCTATAATGTGTTAAAATAAATCTAGGTGATTTTAATGAATTTAATGACAAAAGAAAAAAGATATAATACCTTAAATGCTTTTTACCGATATAAGTTTGGTAAAAAGGTTTTTAAAGTGTCTTTAAACGGAAACTTTACTTGTCCTAATAAAGATGGGAAAAGTGCATATGGTGGTTGTGTTTACTGCACAGAAAGTGGTAGTGGAGACTTCGCAGGAAACAAAGATGATTCCTTACAATCACAATTCAAAATTGTTAAAGATATGATGCATGAGAAATGGAGTGATGGGTTATACATTTCTTACTTTCAAGCAAACACTAATACTTATGATACAGTTGATAGATTAAGATCTTTATACTATGAAGCTATATCTTTAGATAAAGACATTGTAGGGCTTAGTATAGCGACACGTTGTGACGCTTTAGATAATGATATTTACGATTTACTTGAAGAGTTAAATAATAAAACATATCTTCAAATAGAACTAGGTCTTCAATCAATTCATGATGAAACTAGTAAATTTATTAATAGAGCTCATTCACTTAAATGTTTTGATGACGCAGTTAAAGAATTAAGAAAAAGAAATATCGATGTTGTTGTTCATATAATTAATGGATTCCACATGGAAACTAAAGAAGATATGTTAGAAACAGTAAGACATTTAAATAAATTAGATATTCAAGGTATTAAAATACATTTACTTCACATAATGAAAAAAACTAAACTTGGTAAAATGTTTTTAGAAAATCCCTTTAAAATGTTGACACTAGATGAATACAAAGATATAGTATGTGATCAATTAGAAATACTAGATCCAAACATTATAGTTCATAGACTCACAGGTGATTCTCCTAGAGAACTATTAATAGCTCCACTATGGAGTTTAAAGAAGCTTGTAGTAATGAATGAAATTGATAAAGAATTAAGAAAAAGAGATGTATATCAAGGTAATAAATTCAAAAAATAAAACAGTAAATATCAATTGATATTTACTGTTTTTATAGTATGTCTTTTTTTAATAAATACTTTAATTCTTCAAATAGTATTTTAAGTACTAATAAATCCGCACTTCCCCCAGGGGAAATTGATCTTTTAATATATTCATTACTAATATTTTGTATTTCTTCTTTATTCTTAGTATATCCTCCATTAGCAACTATATCTTTAAATGTTGATTTAACTTCATTAAGAGTTTCAAAACTAGTCTTATGTAAAATGGTTGTATCATCCAAAATACTCATAAAATGAATTAAGTATTCATGAAATCTATTAATACTAGATTTATCAAGATATGTTGGAGTATTAAAGATTATCTCAAATCCTTTTAATGCTTCTCCTCTTATACCTTTTAACTTATGTGATAAATAAATCTTATCTCCATGAGTTTTATTTTCTTTCATTTCTAAATTTTTATAATAATCCTTAATTACAACTTCTGATACATATTTAATCTCAGATTCAATATATTTAATATCTCCTTGATTAAGGATAGCTTTAGTTAAAGCTGGTAGAAATGCTCCTAGGGCAAATATTAAACCTTTATGAGTATTCACGTTCATAGTAGCTCTAAACATCGCTGTTTCAGCTCTTAAGCCTATCTCTTGAAGTTTTAAAGGTTCGTCTAGATTATTTATCCCGTATTGAATATACTCTTTTAAATAAGGTTTTAAAGCGAATATACTTTCAACAAATGTATTTGAATCCATATCAGTATGACATCCTGAATCATGTCTTGATACAAGACCAAATTTAGGATATAAATCTA
>JRFF01000041.1:3703-6349 GCA_000753575.1 Candidatus Izimoplasma sp. HR2
ATCACTATGAGCTTTACTTCTAGAACATATATGAGCGTTGTTATTACATATTAAACACTTTCTCATTTCACATTTTAAGTCTTCTCTCGTAATCGCATACTGATTATAAACATCAATATCAACTAGTCTACCTAATATATTCTTTTCTTCAATTAAAATTGTTTTTTCTTTAACTACATTCCCAGCTTCATTAATTACATAATACAGATAATCTCCATCAAGAGATTTAATCTGTTTAGTTTCTATTATTTTTGTATTAAATGTTTTATTCATTAATTCAGAGTAATAACGACATATAAAAACCATGTTTTTAGGATTTTTTTCAATCCCAGGAACATTGGCTTTCATTATTACTATTGATTTATATTTATGTTCTTTCATTAATTCTTTGATGTGAATCGCTCTTTTCTCTCTTGCGGCTAAAATAGGGCTCATTAATGTCTTCCTAACTTGTGTGATTGTATTTTTTTAATAACTTCTTGTCCTTTTTCACTTAATAAATAGTTATAAGTAGCAAGAGGCACATATTTTTTAATTTTTTCAATTTTATTGGCTTTAATAAGTTTCCTAACAAGAGAAGCGCTAATTACTTTAGAACCTGCTTTTTTTCTTTTGATTATTTTTAGGTTATCTCCTAAATGATCTTTTAAAACTTTATTATATTTATTTGTATTAAAAGATAATGGTTCTTCACCTAAATATCTTCTTCTAATATTAAATATCTTTGTATAGTACTCTTTATATATTATTACATCAACTAATGTTTGTTCATCTTTAATTAATTGATCTTCTTTTAAAAAGTATTTTGGGAATGTAATTTTAGATACTAGATAAGATAATGTAGGTAAAACTGTAACATTATCTAATTGACTAGTTGCTTCTTTTATTATTTCAAAACGATCTTTATATGGAAAACTAGATAAATCTTCACTAACAACAAATACAAGTAACTCATCACATTCTTTAGAAGCTGTTTCTATTAAATACATATGTCCTAGTGTCATTGGATTAGCATTAATTATTACACATGATTTTCTACCGTTTCCAATATTATATTCTTTCTTTAAATTACCTAATACATTGTGTATATCGTCTCCACCTTCAAGAAGAACTGTGTTCATTGTAGTAACCAATACTTTCATGTGTAAACTTTTGAATACTTCTTTATTATTTGGAGTTGTAAATACGAAGTAATGATTAACTCCTTTTTGACTTAAAACATTTACTAAATGTGAAAACATAAGTCCAGTAATATTTTGACCAACAAAGTCTCTAGTTACCAAAAAGCACTTCATCACATTGTTAGCAAGTGATGCTGTGGCAATTAGATCTTCTTGATAATACACTAGTATAGAGTAGTCTATATCTAGTTCATAATCGAGATCATATTCATTTAAAAATGTAGTTAAAATTTCTTTTTCTTCTTCTAAAACTACTTCTTTAATTTGAAACATAAAATCACCTCTTATTTTTGGTAAATATTATCAATTACTTCAAATGTTCTATCTACTACTTCACCTATTATTTTATCACGTTTTAAACTTTCTTTTGGAACTTTCGTATATTTATGTGCTATTTCCGATAATTCTTTGATTGTATAAATTTTAAGTTTTGAGTCTTTTAGTAATTCTAAAAGGTCTGGCCTTAAAGGGTTTATAGCTATCCCTCTTTCAGTTACAAAACAATCAATATTCTTACCTAAAGTAGTAATTGTAGTAACTCTTTCTTTTATAACTGGTATTCTACCTTTTATTAAAGGAGATACAATTACTGATACTTTAGCTTCGGTTGCTGTATCACTATGTCCACCACTTCCACCAATTAATGTTTGATGTGAATCTGTGGTTACATTAACGTTAAAGTTATAATCAATTTCAGTAGCTCCTAAAATCACCATATCTAAGTCTTTAATTACTTGATTTGGATTATTAGGGTTTGCGTAGTCTGAAGCACTTATTGGAATATGATTAATATTCTTTGAAAGTGAATCTACTGCTTCTAAATCAAAGCACTGAACGTCATATAGTTTTTCTACTAAGCCCATCTCTAACATTTCTACATGGTACTTAGTTATACCACCACTAAAGAAACTAGCTTTTATGTTTTCTTTTATCATGATATCTTTTAAATCTTTAGTAGCACGCAGACTTACTCCTCCAGCTCCACTTTGAAAACTAAATCCAGGTTTTATAAGACCAAGTTCAAAAAGCAGTCTAGAAGTATTTTTAGCAATTTTAACTCCTATTGGATTAGTCGTTATTTGTGTAGTTCCTGATACGATTCCACTTTTGTCACCTATAGAATCTACTTCTAAAATATAATCAATATTTTCACCGTTTATTTCAGGATTTTCTATTTGATTTCTTACTAGATTATCAGTTACTAAGACTTTCAGTTTTGCATGTTTTGAATCAGGAATAATATAACCTAAACTACCACATTTATTTTTACCTAAATATCCAATAGCATCTCCATAAATATTTGCGTATGGAGCTGCGATAAAAGTAATATCTATTTTGTTAATCCCTTCAATAGTAGCTCTTGCTCTACCACCATGTGTTTGCATAGTTAACATACCAGGTAACCCGTTATTAGATATATATTCAGCAACAGGACCATTTAAATAATTGGTTGTAATGTTATTTA
>JRFF01000042.1 GCA_000753575.1 Candidatus Izimoplasma sp. HR2
TTTACCAACATATTACTTGTTTTTTTGTAACAATATAATATAATAAATTAGATAAAAAAATGGAGGTGTTATTATGGATCCGATGGTTTTAGATTGGATTGGGTATATTGCTTCGTTAATTGTTCTTATTTCTTTACTTATGAGTTCTATAAAGAAATTAAGATGGATTAACTTAGGAGGAGCCTTGTTGTTTGGTATTTACGGATTCTTAATAGGATCTTTACCTACTGGTTTTATGAATTTAGGAATAGTAATTATTGATATTTACTTTTTAGTTAGAATGTATAAATCAAAAGAGTTTTTTAGAGTTTTACCAATCGAAAGTGATACCGAGTACTTAAATTATTTCTTAGATTTCTATAAAAAAGATATTGGGACTCGATTAGATATTTCTAAAATAGACTTTGAAAAGGCCACAGTTAAGCTGTATTTGTTAAGGAATATGAATCCAGCAGGAATCTTTATTTGTAACGAGTTTGATAAGAAGACATTAGAGATTACATTAGATTACGTAATACCGATGTTTAGAGACTTTAAACTCGGACAATTTATCTTTGGAGGACAGAAATTGTATTTCCTTGGAAAAGGTTATAATAGGTTTGTTGTATTTACTAAGAATTTAAGTCATATTAAGTATCTTAAAAAGATGGGATTTGTTGAAACAAAGGTCAAAACTAAGCTTTGTTATGTTAAAAATATAAAGTAAAAGAGTTTTCAATCAGTTGATTGAAAACTCTTTTTTTATTCGAAATATTTAAGGTGAATCGTCTTACTAGAACTCATAGTCTCAATAGAGGTTATATCATAGTATGTTTCACCATCAGCTTGAGATATTTGAGGTGTTGTAAATGCTGCTTTTACTTTTTTACCTTTTTTGAAAAAGACGTATTTTTTAAATAATCTATGTTTTCCAAGATAAAGCATGAAAAATATTGGTAAAACCATTAATTTATTAGCAGAATGTAGAACTACAATATCTAGTTCTTCATCTGAGATATTTCCATCTGGTGCAACTTTCATTCCACCACCAAAATATTTACCATTACAAATAGCTACAATATATGATTTCTTAAAATTATATTCTTTATCATCAATTGTTAAGTTTAATGGCTCAGGTATGTATTTTACCAGTGCTTTAAATGTATTAAAAAAGTATCTAAATTGTCCTTTTCTTGGTGATTGTTCAATTAGGTATCCGACATATCCATCAAGACCCATTCCAATAGAGTTTATATAATGGGTTTCTTGCCCAGTATCAAAGACAGATTTCATAATATATTGAGGTAAATCATCAAATCCTTTTAAGCTTCTTAAATAGTCATTTCCAGAACCATTTTTTTTAAGATATATATCTTGTTTTATATCGTAATCAATAGTGTTATTAACGAACCTATTAATTGTTCCATCTCCACCAAGTAATATTACCTTTTCAAATTCTTGCTTTTTCTCTAAGAATTCCTTCATATCAGATATTTTAACGATACTTTTAAGTCTGAACGGAATGTTATTTTTTTTATAATATCTAATCAATTTATGAGTTTGTACATTTCCTTTATTGTTCTTTGATAAGGGATTGTATAGGATTAAGTCCATTATTATCGACTCCTTTAGGAGTATTATACCATAACCGTTTATTTATATACTATATATAAATAGTTTATGATATAATTTTAAATATAAAAATATATATAACAAGGTGATATTATGTACAAAGAAATTATTATTAATAACATTGATGAAATGAACGTATTTGCTAAAAAAGTTGGAAAGACTTTATTTCCAGGTTATTTACTATGCTTAGAAGGTGATTTAGGTGCTGGTAAGACCACACTCACTAAGTTTCTAGGTGCTAGTATGGGTATTACGGATATGATAAATTCTCCTACTTTTACGATTATGAAGATATATGAAGGAGAAATAGATCTTAATCATATGGATGTTTATCGTCTAAATGGTATTGGGATGGATTATGACCTAGAAGAGTATGTTTACGGTGATGGAGTTTGTGTTATAGAGTGGTATAAACACATTATAGAAAGTCTTCCTGAAGAGAAATTAATTATTGAAATAGAAATTATTGATGAATTTAAGAGATTATTAAAAATAGAAGGATCTGGTAAATATGAAGAAATCGTTGAAAAGATTAGTAATTGATTCTGCATCTAAATTCCTTTATATAGGGCTTTATGAGGATTTAGAGTGTTTAGGTAAATACTATGCTGAAGGTAATAATGATCACTCAGTTAAGCTAATGAGTGAAATAGAAAATATCTTTAGAAAAAACAATGTAAAAGTTAAGGATTTAGATGAAATCATTATCGGAATAGGTCCAGGTAGTTATACAGGGCTACGTATAGGTGTTGTTGTAGCTAAAATGTTTGCCTGGAATGATGATATTCCTGTAAGAACTGTAAGTAGTTTAGCCATTTATGCTAGTTCTGTTACAACTGAGGGATTAATTCTTTCAGAAATTGATGCTAGACGCGGAAACTCTTTCTTAGGTTTATACAAAAAAGTAGGGAAAACGCTAGTTTTAGCCGACGATGAAAAATTAGTTAATCTTGAAGAATATAAAGAAAGTATTAAAGAAGCGTATGAAGTTGTAGGTAGTGGAGAGCCAAACTTAGAAGTTATACTTAATTCTGATATAACTACTTTGGTAAAAGATATTCATGGATTAAATCCTAATTACTTAAGAATCACTGAAGCAGAAAGAAATTTAAAGTAACTTATATTCATAATATATACACATATATAATGTAGTATATATATAAGGTGGTGAGGGCATGAGCATACTAAGCATCAAGAAATTACATAAAAGCTATACACATGGAAGTAACACCACACACGTATTAAAAGGAATAAGTTTAGATATTGAAGAAGGTAGTTTTGTGTCCATTTTGGGAAGAAGTGGATCCGGAAAAACTACTCTTTTAAACGTTATAAGTACTTTGATGGAATATGAAAAAGGGAAAGTTATAATTGATGGACAAGATATTTCTAAGTTAAGAGCTAAGAAGATAAATGCTATAAGAAATAATTATATAGGATTTGTTTTTCAAGAATTTAACTTAGTTAAAGATATGAGTGTTTTAGACAACGTAGCTACACCGTTAATTCTTAATGGTGTTAAGTTTAAAGAAGCACGTAAAAAAGCTATAATTGCGTTAACTTCTGTTGGATTAGAGCAATACGCAAAAGTTAGACCTCCTGAGTTATCAGGTGGGCAACAACAACGTGTCGCAATAGCTAGAGCTATAGTTAATGATCAAAAGATTATTCTTTGTGATGAACCTACTGGAGCGCTTGATGACTATACAGCTAAGGGAATATTAGAATTATTAAAAGAGTTATCTAAAACTAAAACAGTAATAATGGTTACTCATGATGAGGAATTTGCGAAAACATATAGTGATCGTATGATAATCTTAGTTGATGGTAATATCTTAAAAGATGAGATTATACACAATACTGAGATAATAGAATCTAAGAAAAGAAAGTTAAAGGAAAATACAGCCGGATTATTAAATCTATTGATGTACTCATTTTTAAGTATGGATATTGATAAGAAGAGGTTCGGTAAGACGTTTAGAACGTTTAGTATTTCTTTAACTCTTTTTATTGTAATAAGTGTAATAAACCAGAATTTAGATATTTTTACTGAGCGGTATTTAAAGTTCTTCGTACAAAGTGAAGCAGCGGATAAAAATATTATATTAGACTTTATATATCAGTTTTTAGAACAAAATATTGCATCATTAATATCTGTAATATTATATATTCTAATTGCTTTCTGTATTGTATCTTATCTATTTGTTTTCACTATTAATATCATGAATAAGAAAAGGGAAATAGCTGTATTAAAAGCTTTTGGAGCTTCTCAAGAATCAATAGCTATTCTATTTATGTTCAGACCTATTAAGTTTACTATAGCTATTTTTAAGGATACTTTGATTTATACTTTCATATTAATTTTAGTTGTGAATAACGTATTTAAATTTAGAGAAATACTTGTAGCTAATTACTTTGGATTCTTTATGAATATCCTAGAAGTTACTTATGGAACGATTATTTCGTTCTTCTTAAATACTGATTCAAATTTAATTGAGTTTCACCTACATTACTCTCATATAGTTTATATTTTTGGAATTGTTATTGTATTGTTTATGATTGGAAGCCTTATTCCGGCTTACAAAATATCAAGAAGTAACACAATAAGGATGTTAGCGACAGAATGATAGAGCTAAAGAACTTAACTAAAGTATATGAGACTGTAAACTATAATGTAATTGCTCTTAGTGATATTAACTATAAGCTAGAAGCTGGTGAAGTTGTTGTATTACTAGGCCGTAGTGGTAGTGGTAAAAGTACACTATTAAACATCCTAGGTGGATTTGATAGAGATTATGCAGGAAGTTTCTTCTTAGGTGGAGAAAACATGAAAGAAAAAACTGAAAGAGAAATAGACACTATTCGAAAAAGAAGAATAGGGTTTGTTTTCCAACAGTATGTTCTTTTAAATAACTTAACTGTAATTGAAAATGTAGAATTAGCTTTAAAAGTTATAGGAGTAGTAAATAACGGAAGTAGGAGAAGGGCTTCATTACATGCTTTAAAGCTTGTAGGGCTTAGAGAGCATGCGGATAAATATCCTTATGAACTTTCTGGTGGACAAAAACAAAGAGTAGCAATAGCACGTGCTTTTGTTAAAAACCCAGATATTATCATTGCAGATGAACCTACAGCAGCTCTTGATTCAAGAACAGGGAATGAAGTATTAGATCTTTTAAGAGATTTATGTAGAACTAAGTTATTAATTATTGCAACGCATAATAAAGCGATTGTCCGTGATTATGGTTCTAGAGTTATTGAATTAAAAAGTGGATACACTATTAAAAATGAACTTATCACAGATGCTAGTTTAGTTAAGGTAGATGAGATAGATTTAATTATTGATAAAGAAATTAAATCAGATAATGAAATAATTAAGAAAATTATTGATATAGAGAAACATGTTGAACAAGAGAATAAGGCTACAGTACTTAAAGATTTAGGAGTAGACCTTCAAAACTTTAGATTAAATAGAACTGATGAATTTAGTATTGATGATGAGTTAAAGAAAGACTTAATTAAGGAAAGAATGAGAAACTCTAAGCTAAACACTAGAATATATCGATTCTTACAAACTAGTGACGACTTTTTCGGTAAAAAGAAATACGCAAATAAAGCATTTTTAAGAAACATAGGACTTCATTTGTTTAGTTCTTTAATATTCACTGTATTCCTCTTAACAATAGTGTTTGGACTTAATTTTGTTACTGAGACATTTGGTGGATTTAACGAAAAAGCTATGTATACTAGAACGATGAACAATGAAAATGTTCTCTTTTTCGCAACTGATGAATTTGAAATGGAAGAGAAACATCAAAATTTATATGAAGACTTAGAAACGCCTTTTATAAGCGATTTCACACAAACTGAGATTGTTACTAGTAAGTTTTTAGATGACTTATTACTAGACCCATATTTCAGGTATCAGTATGAACAAGAACAAATTAAGTATATCTATAGTGAGTTAGAAGCTAGAAACTTAGAAAAGATATTCGCAATTTATTATAATAACTCGAGTATTATACTAAGACAGGAAAACGAAGAAATAATATTTGATGATTTGAAATATACTTATCAAAACATAGTAACTAACCCAGAACCATATACATATGTTACCGAGTTTATGGGGACAGACTTAGATGAATCTTTAATATATCAGTTTAATTTTGTTTACACTGAAAGTAACGAAGAGATATTAAGTGATCATTTACTAGAAGGTAGTGTTTTACCTGCAACTAGTAGCGAAGTTGTAGTTCCTGTTGCTTATTTATTTGATTATGAAATATTAAACCCTGATGACTTTAAAGATGAATTTGGTAATATCTTAGAGATTATTCCAAGTTATATGATCAGTGAAGCGTTCCTCGCTTTACCTGTTAGTGAAAGAACATTAGAAATTACTAGAAATGTTATAACTTTTACTGATGAAGGAAGTACTTATACAGAGGATTATGATACTTTAATCAGTTCATTTGAAATTGTAGGATTAATTAACTTTGATGGCGACATTAACCCATTTTTAGAAATGAGAGATGATATCTTTATAGCTAATAATGCTAGTACTAACTTTAGCTTTATCTTTAGTCAAGAAGCTGAAGATTTAATAAACTTCTTAGTTATTGATAATACTAGTGTAGGTACTTTATCGAAAAGTATTCAATATGCAGAAATAAGTAAAGAAAACTATGAAGAATATGAAGTTGATTTAATAGTTAAAGAATTTGAAGAAACATATATCACAGATATTAAAGAAACAATTGGTGAACAGTTTAATGCATGGATTACTACATTAAACCAAGCATCAGCATTAATTAGTGTTTATATAGAAGCTGATTTAGCTGGGGAAGCGCCTAACGGAGACTTTTTAGAAGATATCATTAACAACTCAATGTTTCCTGGATTAAGATATCAAGATTTACTAAATTACTATATAGCACAACATATGTCGGTAATTAGTGATCGAGTAGAATTTAATTATTTATGCCCGTCTTGTAATGTGAATACAAGAGTATTCTCTACGCTTTTAGTTAACTCAGAAACAGCTTATGGTAGAGCAAAACTTAGTTCACAGTATGTTGATTTATTAGAAAATTATGGAGATCCTTCAAGACTAACGTATCAAGAAAGTACTAATAGAGTAATTTATGAGTACTATGGACATCTATTTAATAATCAGTTTTATGAAAGTTATGAAGGAGATTATTATTCTTTAGAACTAGTTAGTAGTTTTGAAAGAGAATTTGGTAGTATTTTATCTTTAGTATTCTTAGTAGTTCCAAGGTTTGTGCTTGAAATGTTGCCGTTTGTAGATAAATTTGTAATTATGATGGAAAACTTAGAATCAAGTCCTGGATTTATTAATTTTATGGAAAGTACTAACTTAGATTTATTAATAAGTAGTATTAGTACGAATGCTATTAGAAGCTTAGTTATGGTAGTTTTATACGTAGTTGTATATTTCATATTGTTACTTTCAGTTATCTTTTTAAGTATTGTATTAATAAACCTTTATGGAAATATTTATGAAACTGCAACAAGGAAAAGAATTAAGGAATTGGCTAGTTTACGTGTTCTTGGGACTAGTTATGATGATATATATGATATGGTTCGGCTTGAAAATAAAAGAGTAGCTTTATTTAGCTACGGAAGTTTTGTGGCGATTTTATACGCACTTGGTAATTTAAATCTATTTATTGATGCTCCAATAAAACATTACTATATGCCTTTACTGGGGTTATTCTTTGACTTTAATTTATTTGATGTATTTGTGATGAATTATATAGTATTAATCACAGTTACTATTATTTTCTATTTCTTCATATATAAATACATTATTAAAAGAGTTTCAACAAAGAAATTAAGTAATATAGACACTATTCGTGCTATTAGGGATGGTGAGAACTTATGATAGAGGTTAATGGATTGACAAAAATTTATCCAACTAAAGAACGTGATTTTATAGCCCTTAAGGATGTTAATTTAAAATTTGATCCGGGTGAGTTTATCGCTATTTTAGGTGAGTCTGGAAGTGGAAAAACAACATTCCTAAATATGATTAGTGGTATTGATTTAAAATCTAGTGGAAAGATTCACTTTAATGAAGATGATGTTGATAAATTTAATGATACTAAATGGAGAGAAATTAGAAACCAAGAAATTGGATTCATTTTCCAAAGATTTAACTTAATAGATCATTTAACTGTGATGGAGAATGTAGTTTTACCATTAATCCTCACAGGTAGTGATAATAATATAGCTAGAGGAATAGCTAGAAGATTATTAAAAGAAGTAGAACTTGAAGGTATTGAAGATAAATTAGCTAATGAATTATCTGGTGGACAACGTCAGAGAGTAGCTATTGCACGGACTATTATTGTTAATCCTACAATTATACTTGCTGATGAACCAACAGGTGCACTTGATAGTAGTACTGCAAAAGAAATAATGAATTTACTACAAAAGTTTTCAGCAGGTAGAATAATAATTATGGTTACACATGATGAAGATTTAGCTTATAAGAATGCTACACGTGTTGTTAGATTACATGATGGTGAAGTTATTAGTGATGAAATTATAAAAGAGAAAAACAATACAACAAGAGACTTAACAAATAGATTATTATCATATGAAACAAAGGTAACAAGAAGACTTAAAAAGCGCTTAGAAAAGCAATTTCCCGAGTTAGAAGGAACTTTAGTTAAAGGTAAAAAGTGTTTTGTACCTTTAGAGAGAAAGTATGTTTCTAATAATCCTGTTTTTACTAGGAAAATAGCTAGAGAGAACTTTAAACAAAAGATTAAAATTAATAGACGTATATTACTTAGTTTTGTNNAATTTATTTGATGTAAATAATAATTATGTACAATATTTAGTAACAGATTATGATGATGAAACAGCTACTATTACTACTTTAGAGGCTACTGATAATATTGATGAAGCCTTACCTTATTATGAACTATATGTTCAGGAGATGTATTTGGTTAATGAAGAAGAGTTTTATACTATTTCTTCAAATGTTACTACTGTAAATAATGGGGTATTAAGCCCTAAACTAGTTACATTACCTGAAAATAAGGATAATTTCTATTTGTTAGATCAATTAATCGCAGGTCATTACCCTGAAGAGGATAATGAGATTATTGTTAGTAGTGAGTTTATTTTATCTAGATTTTATGAGTATAGCCTTAGTAAAGCATATAACCCAGGTTCAACTACACCTATAACTAATTTAAGTTCTTTAATTGATGATTCTTTATATATTTGTGGAGAAACAATATTAACATCTGATGATATTACTACTGGTATTATTCAGGATAATTGTGAAGAATTCATTATTAGTGGTGTATTAAACAGTTATTATAGTGGTGTTAATTATACTGGAAAGATTTTTGTTCCGATAAATGGTTTTAAATCAGGTGCTCCAAGAGCTGCTGAAGGTGCTCTTGATGAAGATAAAAATTATGGATATATTGAATCTTTAAGATATGATTATAATTTCTCTAGAGTTGATGAGTATTATGATACTTATATTTCGTTCTATTTAGATGATTTTGATAAAGGAATTAGTATTGGAGAGCTTAGTACAAGTATTGATGCTACTGTTTCAAATATTCAGTTAAGACAATATAATGAAACAAAATCTTTAGAAGAGATGTTAGATTATATTTATTTGGCTATCTTTATTAGTTTGATTGTTATTAGTGGAACAATTGATATTAATATTGTTGCTAGTAGTGTAACTTCAAGGATTAAAGAGATAGGTATATACTCTTGTATTGGAGTTAGTAAAAAAAGTATTAGAAATATGTTTGTGTTTGAGACATTAGAAATAGCTTTACGAATATTGCTGATAAATACAGCTATTTTCGTGGTGATTGCTTTAGGATTCAAGATATTATATAAAAATATTGTTGTAGATTTAACAGTTTATGAAGGAATATTTGGTATTAATGAAATGTTTAGTTATGAAATTTACTTTAGTGTATTAGTTATTTTGGGAGCTGTGGGATTCTTGTTCGCAAGTGTGTTAATCCCTTCATTTAGAGCAGCAAACATGAGAGCTATAGATGCACTAAGAAGCGAGTGATACTATGAGTAGAGGCGATATTATTTTAAGACTCGTAGATGTTACTAGAGTTTACGAGACTAAAGAAGGAAGAAAAATTGTAGCACTTAATAAAGTGACTACGTCTTTTAAACGTGGTGAATTCGTCGCAGTTGTAGGAAAAAGTGGTAGTGGTAAGAGTACATTAATTAATATATTAGGTGGGCTTGATACTCCTGATGGTGGGGATTATTTCTTAGAAGGAAATAATATCGTAAATATCAATGAAGGGCATTGGGATGCCATTAGAAATGAGAAAAT
>JRFF01000043.1 GCA_000753575.1 Candidatus Izimoplasma sp. HR2
AGAGGAGAAAAAAGTAATTCATCAGTTATTACATCATGGTTCTTAGAAGGCTATGGAAATGAAAGTGTTGAAATTCGTTTTCTTAAAAAGTTTAAACAACATCTTACATATGCTGAAGAAATGTCTAACTATGATCAAGTGTTAATTGTATTCCCACTCTATGTTGACGGTATGCCTGGACAAGTAAAACACTTTTATGAATTATTATCTTCATTGAAAGAAAAATTAAAAGATAAGCCAATTACTTTCATCATTCACTCTGGCTTTTCTGACGGTATACAAAGTAGAGTACTTGAACAACATTGTAATAGATTCTCCAAAATAATGAACTTAAATAATCACGGTGTGATTATTATCCCTGGAAGTGAAGGGTTTAGACTAATGCCTCCTGTGATGACTAAGAAGAAACGTATTGCTGTTTCTAAGCTAGGAGCCCAATATAAAGTAAATGAACAGTATAATAAAAAAACTCTCAAATTCCTATATGGAAAAGAAAAATCATCTAAGTTCGGTAGTGTTATACTTAGTATTATGAGTATGTTAGGATTAACAAATACATATTGGAACTCACAGCTTAAGAAAAATAAAGCACTAGATAATTGTTTTGATGCACCATACAAAGATAATCCTACTACTATTACTACAGAAGCTTATATCAGTAATAAATAAAATTTATATAAAGGAGATTTATATATGTCAAAAGAGATTATAAAAGAATTAAATGTTGAAAAGTTAAATATATGTGAGCCTGATGGACAAGTTAAAATGACACTTTTCAATAGTCAGAATATTCCATCACTTATAATTGAAGGTGAAGATATTTTACCAGGACATAGAACAAATGACGGAATATCAGGAGCTATGTTTTATAACAATGAAGGTGATGAATGTGGTGGCTTTATTTATGGTAGCCAATTAGATGAAAATGGAAATGTAAGTATGGGTATGTCTTTAACTTTTGATCAATACAAACAAGATCAAGTATTCCAATTACTACTACAACAAGAAGGAGAAAACAAACAGTATGGTATATCAATGTTTGATAGACCTAATAAACACATTAAAGAATCAATGGATTTAATAAAAAGAATTAAAACAGAAAAAGATAAAGACGTTCAAAGTAAACTTCATAAAAAGTATTTAAAAGAAAATGCTAAAAGACTCTTTATAGGTAAAGACTTTGATGGACTTATGAAATTAGCTCTATATAATAAAGAGGGTGAAGAATCAATAAAACTTTTTATTGATGAAGATGACAATCCAAAGATATTAATCAAAGGTAAAGAAATTAATTTAGAAGATATATTAAAGTAAGCCATTAAAAAAACAAATAACTACTTAAAGTTGTTATTTGTTTTTTTTATTTTTATGTGTTTTTTATCAAAAGTGTATATATTAACGATTTCTAAACTAAATCAACGGTGTTGGAGACCTATAATGCAAAATCTAATCCTATTTACTAAATTGTATACATCAAGGATTAATATGCTCTTTACTTTGAACAAAAAGCGTTAAGGAATAGCCAAATACTATTTTTATGAAAAAGTTTACTAACATAAGATTGGTTTTATATAAAAAATGCTCTATAAAATCAAGGCCGAATAATGAGCTATATCCAATAAAAAAGCAAATTAAACTAAAAGCAATTATATGATAATTTACATTCCGTGATCCATTTTTTTTGATTATTCTAACTATATTATGTGTTCCCAATAAAAGTCCAAAAATTGCATACATAGTATATTGAAATATTACGTATCCTCTAATATTATAAGTTAGTAGAACATTCTCGTAAAATCTATTTTCTAATAAAATTAGAATAACCATTATAATAATAGAAACTAAAACATATATTATTCCCTGAATATTATCTTTCGTCATAGTTATCACCTATTCCTTCTATAGCATTTTACCATATAAAAAGAAGCCAGTAAATGACTTCTTTTACTTATAAACGGTGTTGAAGACCTAAAATACATAATGATATGGAATAACTATATCATTATAGATATATATTCTTAAGCTATGCATTTTTATTTATCATATTCTTCTAGAAGTTGCGTTTTACTAAACATATATTGCGAATATCTTAGGATACCGTAACTTATTACAAATATATTATGTATGATCATATAGATAAATCCTATAATTACTACTCCAAATCCTACATATTCCCAACCAGCAAAAAGTAAAAACATAACTATATGAATCCCAATTGTAATTATAGCCCAACGCTTCTTGATATCCATAATTAAACATAAGATATTAACTAGTAATGAACTTCCTACAACAATGTACCCTAACTCTGGTGATATACCACCAAAAGTATTATCATAAATCATTACTATAATGAAGAAACTAACAATCAAAAATATATGAGTTATATTAACTGCCAATATAATGTTTTGTCTTGAATAGTTTTGATTATGTATCTGATCAATATTTAACAAGAAGATTGGTATGATAGAAGAGACAATAACAAAAAAAAGCAAAATTAGTCCTCCTGATAAAATAGCTAATATATTGCCAAATAGTAGATACCCAAATATTCCATAAAATAACACAAGTAAGATAGGCCCTATTATATTCCTTTTCATTTAAGCACATCCTCTCTTCGTTACATTCTATCATAAAATAATAAGTCCGTAAACACTCCGTTATATAGGTCCAAAAGACCGGTGTGCTACCTTTTAAGAAAAATAAAAAAGCAACTATAACCTCTTAATGGCTTAGCTGCTTTACTTTATAAATGGCAGGGGTGACAGGATTTGAACCCGTACTAACGGTGTTGGAGTCCGATAATACATATTAGTATGAGCATATTCATACTAAAATTTACATTATTCCTTTTTTTTAGAAGCAGTATCATCGTTAAGGAAAGATGATATTATTTAGATTCCACTTTATTTCCTTTGTCTTTACCTGTTTCAAGTATTTTATGACTCAATAATTTTTTTGGATTATTCTTTTTGCAACTATTTAGATTCATTCCAAATGATATAAAAAACATACCCAAAACTACAGGCCCAGCTATTGATTCAATTATAACAAAGTTTCTCATAGTCCGTGTTGTTGGTAGTAAATCACCGTAACCTAATGTTGTTGCTGTAATAGTACTATAATACATGAATCTATTAAATTCATTTTCTGATTCATTTTTTTGCTCGTGATAATATTTAAGATACATCAAATAATTTTCATAATCTAAATCGTAAAATTTTGCAGAATAATCAGTATAGTAATTAGCACTTCTAATACATGTTTTACTATTTCTTCAAACTCATTGTCAGAATCATAAATATCACTAATTGTAGTTAATTCAGTACTATTAAAATATGATAAATGCACTCCATTATCTGTAACATATAATGCAACCCATGCATAATGATGAGAACTATCCAATGTTAACTCATCAATAAAATCAAACTCAAAATACACTTTAAAAATTTTATCAGTTCTAAATTCAAGAAACTCATAGTCTTCTCCCCATATTGCTCTATAAGCATCTATTTCTGAAGGATTATCAAGTTTAAAATGAACTTCATCAACTTTAGGTTTCAATTCAATTATCCTAACATTTTCTATTCTTATCAAGGGACTATCTTCATTCCCCAAGACTGGACTAAATATAAAGTCATCTAAATAATAATCTTCAACAATTTTTGTGTTATATTTTCAGACTCATATTTAGCGAATAAATACAGTTCATCATTTAGATTTTCATTAAAATTAAATTCACTTGAATTATTAAAATATATTAATGAAAATATGAATATAATAAGAATATAACTTATAAAAAGCAAAATTGATGATATAAAACACTTAGTAATTTTCATTTTTATCCCTCCTCCTTTTTGATGCAGCAATTTAACTCTCTAAAAAAAGAATAACATAAAAAAAGAAGCCAGTAAATGACTTCTATATTATTCCAAAGATGTTGGAGATAGATTGGACAACTTTTTTTATGCGAATTTAGAGTTCAATATCGTTAACTACTTCCATTAAAATTGAAAATGATTTCTTCTCTCCATTCCAATCCTCTTGTCTTTTCTTATAATCAATACGTAGTTCACTCCATTTTTGAGCACCTTTAATTTCTTTATATTTTTCTTTGAACATAACGGAGTTTTTCATTTCATTTAACCCCATCCTTGTTTTCTCTTTATCGTTATACTTAAATATACATAATGATCCCTCACTATTCGGAGTCATCAAAGTTATGTCATATGAATGTTGAATAACCCTATTTTCCATTTTTTTTATTGTTATTGCTGAAGTTGAATCTTCACCATTTTTATATCCTCTCTGAATAAAAAAATCATCAAATAATACCCTAAATCTTCTTTTTATATCTATCAAAGCATCTGAACCTTCTCCGACTAAAGAACTAAAAAATATAATTTGGTAATCAAAGTCAAATCCCTTGTTCTGCTTATCTAAAACTAGATTTCTTTTTGCACTACCGATAAGTCTAAAATAAAAGTTGTAATCATTGATTTGAGTATTAACATACTTGAATGCATCATTAAATAAGTTCTTATACACTCTGCATTCCTTTTTTGTTTTATATTTCATTATATCCTCCTTCCAGATGTTTAATAAAGATGTGAGTGGATTTAGAACCCTGTATACCTTTATCTAAATTTGCCTTATTAATATCTGTTATTAATCCTTTTACATAATTTTTAGGTAATACTTTCTTAACTGATACAATATACTGTTCTATTCTATTGATTCTATTAACTATAGAGGTTTTTGATGGTGATTCTTCATTTTGATTAATAACTAAAAGACTGTGATGCATAACTATATTCCTTAAATTATTCACATTTTTAATATCTATTATTGAATATTCTTCATTAATTAATAGAGATTCTGAGAATTCCTTATACAAATCCACTATTGCTGAAAATAGAAGTTTTGACTTCTTAAAAAAATTGTATCCATATTGAGAGTCTTTAATTATAGTAAATTCCTTATATCTATAGTCATCTTTATACATAAGTAAATTATTACCAGTATATTCAATATTTTTATATAGTTTTTTCCTTAAGTGCTCTTCAACTACTGATAAATATTTATAGAGTTTTTCTCTTAAAAATTTATCATATCTTATAAAACCTAAGACTTCATTATCATTGAGATGATTCTTGTCATTAATAATTAAGAGATTTCTTATAACCTCTTCCACATACCCAATTCCTTTTTCCTTTACATTTTTATTAAATTGATTAGCGTTTGTTACCTTAACATACTCCAACATTTAATCACCATCCTTTCCTAAAATATATGATAACTTGGTCTAGATTTTGATTTATTAACCAAATTTGCACCCTTACTTCTGAAATAATTTATAAATTCATTTTCTGTGACTAAGGCTTGATGTTCAGATAAACCTTCTTTTATAATCTCGTAGTCGCAATCAAATTCATTTATAATATATAAAAACTCTTTACTTCTATTCTTAATATTTTGGGCTCTATGTTTTTTCCCTTTTCCAACATAAAATGGAGACTTACCCTCCTCAGTATTTATAAACCAAACATAAACACAGTATATTTTATTTATTGAATTCACATAATCTAGGATTTGATTATATTCTTCAACTCCAAACATACCTTCGAATTCCATCATTTCCTCACAGTATGTTACACCATCCCAATCTGATTTATCTATTTCTTCTTGCTTCCATAAATCAAACATCATAAGTGTAATGGAATTTCTATTATTTTGATTAAATTTTTTGAATTTATTTGGTTCGGTTTCTTTTACTCTTTCCCATAATATCGATAAATCTTCATTACTAAACATATTATCACCTCCTAATAATTATAGCATTTTTTTCAGTGGTATGACAATATGTACCAAATTTCAAACAAAAAGGAACTGGCATCTATTGAATATAGATATCAGTTCTCATATTGGTTTTTTTATATGTCTGTTTTTATTGTAACACTTCATTAGGAAACTTTTTTTTGTACTTATCTTAAATATTATTATTAAGATCCTCTATTTTTGTTCTTATGTATTTTTTTAAATAAAAACCTCACGATTAATTACGATCATCATAAATTTTATCTAGTAGTGGTAATAAAGAATCTCTAATACTAAATAACACCAATCGATTAACATTAGATTCAAGACTATGTGCATATGTATTTAGAACTCTAATTATTTCATCATTTTTCAAAGCAGCTCTGATTGCAGAATGTATACCCAATTCTTCTTTTGAACGGTTAATTCCATTAGCTTTTCCAAAGTAAAAATTATTGGCTCCGTTCAATCCAGAAGTGAGTGAACCATCATCAAATGAATACCCATTTTCATTTATATCCATATACTTTAAAGATAACTCAAGGAATAACCTATACAATAAAGCAGCAGATGTTGGAAATATACTATAGTTTAATTTTGATAATTCATCTATTATATCACTCAATTTTTTGTGTTTTTTAGGTGAGTAGGTCGAAATTGAAGGAACTAGAAATTTCTTATTCTCTTGAATAATCGCTATTCTTTGTACACCCGTAGCAAATTTTACTTGCTCTTGAATAATTTGTATTCTCTGGAGGTCATCATCATTAAGTTCTAAATTATTACTTATAAGTTCTAAAGAAGCGGTAAACTTATTTCTAGCTTTCGCTAATTTATCTTTTCCAGTTGCAATATTGAATTCACTATAATTATATCTTGCATAATAAATTTGGTTTAAGATTATTTTTAGAGAATTCATGAAAGTCTCAATATGTCTAGATGTATAATTATTAGGAGCTATATATGAAATCCAATTTCTAGAAGAATTTAGAGCAATTTCAGAACTTTCTAAGTGAACTTCAATATAAAAACACTTTGTAGCAGACCAATACTCGTTTGGTGAATGTTTCATAACATTATACCCAAGTATTTTTTCTATTGTATCTAACCCTTCAGAAACTAACATTCCTTTATTATAGATTCTAATACCCGAAGGTAATTTGTTCTTCTTTCTAAAACCAACTTGTACAATATTCCCGACTCTTAAAATTACAGATGCAACTCTTTCCAAATTATCCTTGTTACTTCCTGAAATTTGAGTATCATAGTTCATTTTAATCATAACTTCTTGATCTAAATTATTTGCTGGTGTATATTTGCGGATAACATCAGCGTTATTGTATTGGATATCATATTTAATTTCTTTGTTATATTTACTAATATATTTAATTACCTCTTTACTACTACTACTTTTTTCTCCATCAATTTTACTTCTTACATTGATTGATAGTTTACTAATAAAATCATCTGCTAGATATCTTTTTATTGAAATATCTATATTATGTAGAATAACAATAAAACTAAAGTTACTTGAAACTTTACTATAAATTTTTTC
This sequence comes from Candidatus Izimoplasma sp. HR2, assembly GCA_000753575.1. GTDB lineage: Bacteria > Bacillota_I > Bacilli_A > Izemoplasmatales > Izemoplasmataceae > JAFGXW01. The sequence goes on from JRFF01000043.1 coordinate 7,370, forward strand.
GTCTACTTCCGGAATAGAATATTCCCAGATATCAAATTGATTATCAACTGAGTGTGTAACATTCTTTATCCCCTTTAAATTTAGAGACAAACTAGATTGTTTATTCTCATTATATGAAATATAATCAATCCTATCACAATGCGAATACCCAGCAAGTCTTCCAATTCCTTTGTATCCTATATCTTGATTCATTCTCTTTTCAGATACTGCCAAAGTATAGGCTAATTCATCGATATCACCTATATATCCTGTACCATTATCTTTAAAAATCAAATGTACTTTATCAGATGCTTTAAAATCAGTAATTACATTTCCATTATCATCTACCGTAAAAATTTCAATGTGACCATAATAATCATCATCCTTATCATTATCTTTAACAGATTGAATTGAATCAATAGAGTTCTGAATATATTCTCTAAATAAATTCCCCGGATTACTATACAAAGATTCAGACAGTATTGTAAAAATGTTTCTTCCTATTAACATTTTTTTTCTATTTTTTTCCATTAAACTTTTCCTCCTTAGAACTATTATACAACTCAAAATATTTTGAATAAATCTTGGGAACTGCTCTGTTTTCTTTTTCTAGATGTTTATCAATTTTCTTCCTCACATTGTCAATAAACTCTTCAAAAGTGTCAGGGAGATAATTCGGAATAATTTTTTTCAAACACTCTTTTGGATATTCATCACACATTTTGCAATGTGCAAAGATTGTATATTTATTTAGCTCACTATTAAACTCTGGAGAGAAATCATCATACTTATCGCTAATATATTTGAAGATATTAAATATTCTTATTCCATCATCGTCAGTTACTAGATATTCACTATCGTATGTTGTTGATATAACTATTCTTGGGAATCTTGCAATATCTCTTTCCATCTCATATGACTTAACAATTCCAACACCAATAAATAACCCTTCGTGGTTCTTAGAAGGATGATTCATTTTCTCATCTGATATAGAACCTCTATAAAACAAATTAGAAAATATTCCATAAATAAAAATTAATGAAATTATCTCAAGTACATCTTCAAATTCTGAATCTTGGTAAAAAATATATACGCTATCTGAAATCATTAACGATTTCAATTGAGATTTCTTACTAAAATCAATTATTTCAATTCTCCGCCTTACAATATCACCTATATGTTTGATTTGAAATAATAACTTCCCATTATCATAATGCTCACAATCATCGTTTGATTTAAGAATTTTTTCTTTGAATCCTAAAATGTCCATGTAACATACATTTTTATAGACTCCTATTTCTTCTTCTATTTCTGCGTTTTTTATTTCTCCAACTATTTTGTTAACTGAAAACTTACCCGACATAATCATCCTCCTATAATTTTAAACTTTTAGATCTATAATAAAATCTTTCCATATTAAATATTTTTTCATCAACATTATCCCAATCCCTACTTTGATAAACAGTTTTAAGAATGTTAATTTCTGATTGGTTTAGCTGCTCATAAGAATTTTCCCACTTTTTAATGAATCCATTTCGCTCATACTTTACTCTGTTTTTTATAAATTCAGTAGGCATAAGAATTATTTTTCTAAATTCATCAACATCTTGTCCATATGCTCTTTCAAAGAAATCAACCTCTTTTGTCACTACTCCACCAGTAACATTTAAGATTGCGTAAAATCCATCAATTTCAAGTTTAGACCAGTGTTCTCCGATAAACTTTCTATTTTTACCCTTAACTGGAGCATACTTCATTGGAAATGAAAATTGTTTAGATATTCCAAGTTTTTTCGAGAGATCAATATTTACTCTCATTCTTGAATAAAGATCATTTGGGCTATCCTCATAGTTAAATAGTAAATAATTTGAAAATGACTTAACTCCAGCATCATAACAAATTTCTACTGCTTTAATAAATATATCTGTATCCTTTATACTGTCATAAGCAATTCTACAAGGGTCCAAGTTAATTTCAGCCAATCCCATTGCTCTTTTAGGAAACTTCACGATGGCTCTAGCATCAACACCCTGATTAAAATCCACAACTTTTTTTATTCTACTATGACCCTCAAGTTTTGAAATTAATGATATTATTGTATTTTGATAACTTATATAGAAATTCGAGTCGATACAATGAATATTTAGAAGTTTTATTAAAGCATCTAAATCATCAGTTGTCATTTTTCTTTTTCCATATATGTTTCGTTTTGTTACCTTTTGATTTATTTCTAAAATATGTAGGTATATTAGTTTCATTGAAGGCATCAAGTTTTGCTTTTTATCTAGTCTTCTAAAGAATGCTTTATACAACAGAGTAATTTTTTTCTCTCTACCGACCATTTCATCATTCACTCCAAAACCTAATTCCTTAATATTGTCTATAATTGAATCATATTCCTTTAAATACATAAGATTATTATCCATGACTCTTAAATATTTCTTCACGCCATATATTTCTGTAGTTTTTTCCACAACTTCTTTAACATTTTTCGTTGCTGAAAATTTTGGTTCCAGAGTCGATACTGCGCAAAAATCACAACTTCTTACGCACCCTCTAGAAAAGTGTACAAAATAACTGTCTTTTTCTTTATATACATAATCTATTTCATCTAAAATATCGTAATCTGGTATAAGCATATCAATATTAATATTATCTCTAAATCCTAGCATATTAGAGTTTGTAAGTTGACCTTCAATTAATATAATATTTTCATTTAGTTCAAGTTTATATTCATTTGACATTATTGTAGCAGATATTCCACCGATAAATATTTTAGAATCAGGAAATAAATCTGCATAATAATTTGCAGTTAACAGAGTAATTTTATATTCAAAACTAAAAAGAGATGTTATATATATTCTATCAAAATAATTTGATTTGAAATCCTTGGTACCTTTGTAGAAAACAACATAGTCTTTTCTTTCTTTATGATACTGCGAAATCTTCATTAACCCTATTGGAGGAAATTTATTTTTATAATTTGGTTCTACTAGTAAAACTTTCATATTTATCACCCAATCTATTATCTCATGGACGAAGTAAATTTGCAACAGTAAATATAATTAATCCATTCAATACCGGACAATATTTATATCTCGTTTTTTAAAAATAATGCTATTCCACATACAGGACAAAAAGATATCATTAATTCCTTTCCTAGCGTCATTACACCCTCCCTTACAATATATATATTCAAATCACTTCATAAAATCAATTTTACTCAAAGATTTAATTCCAATTCTTTCAAATCCTATACCTCTTACGCTACCACTATATCCTGTTTTACTATACATTCCATTTGATAAAGAGAGATGTTTCAATACAACTTGTTCATCAATTACACTATTGAATTCAATATCATTCCAAAATACATTAAAGGTTTTTTTTATTTTGTTACACAATTCATCATATGAAATGGGATCTGCACTTTGCCAAACTGAATATAATACTATACGATTCAGTGGAATATTTTTGTTTAACATTCTAATTAATATAGATATTCTATTTTCAAGATTTCTACAGGTATTTACTAGTGAACTTCTTATAAATTGTAAATGAGCATTAATTTGATGCGAATTAGTTTTGAAAAAGTCAGATATTTCAACCCATTGAAAAGCTGTTTCACTTTCATATAGTCTTTCCACATTATTTATAACTCCAGAATGAATTTCACTTATCATAGCTTCATTTCTAAAAAAGTTCACTGCTGATTTAGAATCACTATGTGTATAAATAAGTTCCCTAATTTCTGATGTATAATACTTAGCACTATTAAAAGTAAATTCTTCATTTGCTACCATAGGCTTTATCAGCCTAATTAGTTTTGACTTCATGCAGTTAAAATCACTCACTTCTTTACTTTTCAGATATTTATCAATCGCTGCTAAATATGAATGATATTCTTCTAAAATATAAAATGTAATATTAACTAAATTATTTGCTGATTCATTAAACAGATTATTATTCTTTCTTAATAGAAACTTTTTCAATAAGTATATAACAATTATTCCAGAAATAATACCTGATATGGTTCCTAATATTAGACTATTTATCAAATCCATTTTTGCACCTTCTCATTTTATAAATCAATTGTTATATATTCTTTAAATTTTTTGTGTTCCTTCAAGTATAAATGGAATGCATGCAATACTGACATCCACTCCTTTATCAAGAATCCATTTAGTAATTCCCTTCACTCTATCCCATTTTTCGTGGAACTTATTTTTACTAGAAAAGATTGCTTCAACTTCTTTCATTTTGTTTTTAATTTCATTCAATTCTTCCAAATTGATTCCTCTAATATCTTCTAATATACTAATAACAGTAGACATAGTTATATTGTTATCAACCTTTACAAGAACATCTTGCCGATTTTCTTGTGATACATTAATCTGATGATCTGAAGAATTAACTTTTTTTAGTAAATCAAATCTAAAATTCACAGCTCTTAGTGATAATAGTTTTGCTTTAACAGATACCAGGTCATCTTTTATATTTTGATCAAGATATCCTAGTATTTCACCATACATATCAAGATCAGTATAGTTATTAATAAGAGAATCAATGAATTTATTTACGACTAAACTATAGTATGATTTAACCTCATTAAGAAGATTTAAAGCTTGCTGCGTTTCATATTTTTTTAAACAATCTTCAATTCTTGTTTCAAATTTACTTGCTTGCGTTTTAAGACTGTATGATTCAATACTACTATTTCTCATTTTTAAAAGTCCTCCATAATTAAGTTAACTGCATATCCTAGATAATATATTTTTGTACAAAAAAACGACATAATAATTGCAACCTATCAATTTCCTAAAACGACATAAATGTCGTGGTTTTTTATATTTGCAATTCAATAATTTATAATATATATATAAACTTCAGAGGAAGGATACTATAAAAAATAGAAAAATCAATCTTAATCTATTTAAAAAAATAATTAAAAAAAGACTACTTATATCTTGTTTTTAAAATTAACTTACCCTCTTCATCTATACGGATTTTTTGCACTTCTACGATTTTCTGGAACATGTAGTACCATCCTTAAGTAAAGAAATAGCAACCTACATCTTTCCTCATTGCTTATATTATATCATTATTAACTAGTATTTTAAATGATACTTTCATGTTTAAATGAATCTGTTTATTACTACATATTCTTTAAGGGGTTAAGTAATCAAGATTTCATGCTGGTCTATTATTAATGTAATTAAAGTATAACTCAATAGCTATTGAATATTAAAAAAAGTAGATAACAAACAATCTACTTCTCCACTTTTTATATTACTCAATTGTACAATCTAGTCTTTCAACATTAAATTCAACAAATTCATTATTCTTAATATCTTTTGGTAATGGTTTATCTAGACTAAACAATAAATCACCAATTTCAATAATAGCATTAAGGCAGTTTAGAGCTTTTCCTTGTAAATGATATGGATAATGTGATGAAAGTTTTGTAATTGAAAACACACCAATCTTTGAACGAAAAATATCATCAGCAAATAATGTAGATATTTTCAAAACTTTTTGATTCTTTAAATAAGTGGATAAAAAAAGTTTACTTTGGAAAGTAAACTTTTTTTTAATTCTCAGGATTAATCTAATATATTGATATTAATTATGCTTTATATATTTCTCTACTAAAATGGAATTTATCACTTTATATTTATTAATATATGTAATAAATCTTTTGGAAAAATAAATTTTATATCCTTGATGTGTATTTGAAAATGTCAAATCAATAAGATTAAAACTTCTAGTTTTCCCCAGCATACTATAAAAATGTACTATATCATCATTAAAATAAATTTTCCAATTTTTTCTTAGCATTATTAATATAAAACTAAGTATTAAGGAGAATAAAAATAATATGATTGGTATTAAAAGCATTACTCTTTCACCTTCTAAATAAACATCAAAAAATAATATATATAAAAATAAATTTACTAAAGAGAGAATAAAAAAGAATATTCCAAAGTAAAAAATGTTAACATCATACTTCAGTGCATGAAAACTTGAATTATTCTTAACCACATTTGTTTTGTGATACAGATTAATATTACCTAGGAGGGCATCCACATTAAGCAATGATAATCCTATATAATATTCCATATTATTTCCTTTTGAGAAAATAACAACATAGTTATCCTCAACACTCAAAATAATATCCTTAAATTGAACACGAGTTTTTTTAAAAAGCCTTGTTATAATCATGTTATTTTCAGTATACTCAATTTTCCATCCATGGTAAATAACTAGAAGAAACCCTCCTAGAAGAAACAAAATACTGGCTATTACAAAGCCCCCATTTTGTTCAGATACATCCACTACAAATATATTAACTGGAATTATAATTACTGAACATACTTGAAAAATAATACCTATAAAGAAAAATCCGCTACTCAACTTAATAATACCTTTGTATTTTTCCTTTTTTATATCAAAATACTTCACCCCATTCAGAACTAAAGGTACAATCCAAACAATCCCTACAATTAATATAGCCCTTATTACAAAATTCATCACACTTCACCTTCCTAAAAGTTTATCTTATTATATTTTATATTAATATTTTCTTATTGTAAAGAAAAACAGCCAAAATCAATCTGACTGTTTAATGAATATATTATTTTTTAAATTGTCTAATAACCTTATTGAATAAAATCATTAACATAATAATAAAAATCTTATAAATCATATTATATTAATCCATCAATTATAGAATTAATTAGTTCAATAGGCATACCTCTTCTTACAGCTTTTAAACTATTCGTGTTAAGTCTTTGAAAATGTTTTAGCATCATTTTTTGATAATGTTTTTCTAATCTTAGTCCCTTATTAGCTTTCAATAATTTATCATACTTAAGATATTTTGTATTTCTACCATATTGTGCTCCAGGTCCACTTAAAGCACCGAATGCTAACCCGACTCCAAATGCTAACCCAACTTTCAATAAGTCAATTTCCTCTCCACTACTAAATTGTGTTGCAATTTCTCCAACACTATTTGTTGTTGCTCCAGCTAACGCCATTCCATATCTGCTAATTCCAGATCCTCCAAATGCTCCCATGACCATTCCCACAGACGCATCAATTAAAACAATACTCCAATCAATCTTTCCTTCTGAAGCATATTGTGTTCCAGCGGAAACTCCACCTCCGATAAGTAATCCTGCTGCTGCACCTAATAAAACTGGCGCTGCCGCTCCAGCAGTTAATGCGATGACTGCTACAATTGCTACAGCCGCCACAAAAATAAGTATGCTTGTAGCCCATTTACTTGATTTATTACCGTTTTCATCATAATTTGTAATTGGATTATTTTCACAATAAACAAATAAATTTGTTCCATTTAATGACTCTTCATCAATATAGCTAGTTGCATCTGCACTAATCCATCTTCCAAGTTCAGGATCATAATAACGGGTTTTACAGTAATACATTCCTATTTCTTCGTCATAGTAATAACCTTTGTACATAAATGGATTATGTCTACTTGCATAGTTGTCAATTAAAATGGTTTTTGTTACTTTACCCCATGCATTATAGCTATATTTCACTACATAAATGCCATCTTCATCAATAATTTTATTGATGTTTCCAGTAATATCTCTTTGATAGAAATATTCTTTACCTTCTGTGTTAAATCCAATTAATAATCCTTGTTGATCATAATTAAAATGTAACTGAATTGTTTCATTATTAACAACTTTCGTCATACCAATAACATTACTTCCTTCTAAATCAAATGTTGTTGTTTCTAAAGGTGTAACTTTTTTAATTCTAATACCTTCTTCATTATAAGTATATCTAAAATCATTTCCAATTGATGTTAAACGTCTACCATCCCAGCCTAATGAATTCATCATACCATTTTTCATCATTACTGTCGGATTTCCTTTATAAGAATCTCCATACACAAATGATTGTTTAATAGCACTAGTTAATAAATCATCAACTTGAATTAATTGGTCTTTCACTGATGTACTATATACATATCTTTCAGAAACAGTTAATGTTCCATTATCAGTTACTTGCTTAGTAAGTATATTCCCATTCTCATCATAAATGAATGTTTCTATCTTATTCCCAATCGTTTCACTTAATAATCGTCCTAATTTATCGTACTCATAGATTACAGTTGTTTGTACAACCCCGTTTAGTTTCTCTACTTTTTGTGTAATATTTCCAACTTCATCATACTGATATTCAAAAGTTGTTCCATCAGAATTAGTCTCTTTATCTATTCTAAATGCTGTGTAATCATAAGATGTTGAAATCTCATTTCCTTTTACAATAACTTTTTTACTTGATACTCTACCTAAACTGTCAAGATTATTACGTACAATAATGCTTGTTCCATTTGATGTAATTTCACTTACTTTTGCTGAAGTGATTTTTTCATTTGAAAATGCAAACATTTCAATAAGTCCATTTAATAATTTAGTCGTTGTTGATTCTGTTGTACCAATATATGTTCTTGTATCTAATAAGTCGACTGCAGTTGATATTGAATACTCTTCAATTCCATCAACATATAATTTAATACCAGAAGCATCAAACGTTACAGCTAAGTTATACCATTTATCAGTATCGATTGTATGATTTATATCAGATATATTATTGTTTTTCACTAAGAATAATCTGTTTTGTGAATTTACATATACTCCCAATACTTCTATGTTATTTCTAATAGAACTAAAAATCTGTCTATCGTTTGTTACTGTTCCATCTAGTTTAAATCGTAGTGCTAAAGAACCAGAAGTCTTCAATCCTAAATCGTATGCAAGCATTGATTCATTACCAGGTGTAAAATTACTTATATCATCATAACTACCATAAGAATGCTTCTGACTTGCTTGATCATATTTGAAAACCTTAGCTTTATCAACTTTGAATGAATCATCTGTCTTAACAAGCCTACTTGGTTTTAATCCTTTTGATGATACCAATGAACCATTTAATGTGATTACATCCATACCTTGATATGGTGTTGGATTATAATAAATAACTCCGTTAGATTTTGTAATTGTATTTACAGTTAAATATTTTTGTCCTTCATCATAAATAGCTTTAAATAAATCTGGTTGATAATCATAAGCTCCAAAAGACATCATACAAATTTTAAATGATAATGATAAATCATTATCACCAGTTGTTGCATCACTTGAAGAAGAACCACCTGTAGGTACGTCATGATGTGACACAATCAAATGATTAATAAATGATGGATTTTCATCAATAACAACACTACTTGTTGTTTCTCCGTTCAATGTAATCATACATTTATCTGTAGAAGTACCTTCTTCTCTAAATAATTTTATACCAACAAGATTCCATTCATCTTTTACAATTTGATTTGTAGTCGTTACTTTTTCAACTCCAGATTCTGTTACATAAACCAACTTATCTGTATCTTTAATTGCTAAATGAGAAAACATTTCGTTGATACTTAAATTAGAGTCATTTGGATCAGGTGTTACTGATTGGAATGTGAAAACATTTTGAGTTGCACTTGTTCCGCTTGGTTTCACCCATGCATAAAACGTTTTATTATAAGCAAATCTTTTTTTCCAACTTGATAAACTAAATGGTTTTCCATTCGAATATCCACTTGTCCTATTAGCGTTAACTGTTGATAAATCATACCAAATAAAGTCATAGATATCATTAAATGCAAATACACTCATATCAATATCACTTTCAACTGCATGATCTGCTGTTTTCAATTTGGGAATTGCACCGTAAGTTCCTTTTCCATACATTCCACCTTTAACAACATCATCTGCAAAAATATTTTCAATTCTTGCAAAGTATCCTTCTTTAGAATACTCATTATATTCGTAATCATATTCAAAATCAAAAGAACGTGTGAACCCATTAATATCATAAGTAACTTTCTGCATACTACCTAAATTATCATAAGTATAAGAAATTTGTCCTTCATCTTCTGTAGTAACTTTCAATAAATTCCCACGCATATCATAATCAAAATGCTTAAATATACCATTTCTCAAGTCTTTTACATGAACAATTTGGTTATTATCATTATAGAAATATTCCACAATTCCAACATAGTTTAATTTAACGATAGATACTCTATCCTTATCATCATACTCAAATGTATAAGTATCACCTGATGCACCATATTTTTTATTAGAAACTAGCCCTTTATTAATACCATTAATTGTTTCTCCATAATATAATTCATTTAATACTGAATCATTTGATTTAACCTTTTTCAGTCTTCCCCAATTATCATATTCATAGTTATACTTAGTACCATTTGAATTCTGTGATTGAAGTACTTGTCCTTTTGAGTCATGCTGAATATCATTTTGATGGGTTGTACTATTCAAAATTGAATAGACTTTTTCAAGTTCAGAATAATCATTGTATTCATAATCCATTGATAATCCATTAGGTAAAGTTACTTGTGTAACTCTATTTAAATAATCAAATGCATGACTAGTAATGTTATTATGTTCATCAGTTTGTGTTAAAGGATTACCTTTACTATCATACGTAGTCGATAGAATAATCTCTTCTTGATCTGATGATGTTAATTTTGTTGTGCTCACATTTCCATCTACATCATATGTGAATGCAACTTTATTCCCAGATAAATCCTTAACTGTTTTAATTCTATTACTTGTATCGTAGTCATATCTAAATGAACTTCCATCTTGTGCAATAATACTTACAACTTGATTATCTTCATTATATGCAGCTGATAAACTTGCTCCACCAGCATCCATAGATTCTGTAATATTACCTCTAGCATCATAATTATAGAACTTTCCAAACGAATCTCTATATAACTGAATTGCATCAAACATTGCCTCATTACCACCACTATATTCTATACCAATTGTAACTGATGAATAATCGTATTGCGCTGTGATACTTCTTGTTAGCATTTGCCATTTACTAAAGTTTCGATCAAATTCAAAATAATGTGTATATGAAGTTTGATTAATATAATCAAATCTTAAATATGCTCTAAATTTATTATTAAAAGATGCATATGCTTTGGCAAACACGCTGAAAACTAAAGATTCACCCGATAAACCTTTTATATTTAAATCCTGATACATTTTCTTTACACTAAACTGTGACGATGTTCCAGAATCAGCAACATCTCCAGGAGCAAAACGCATAACATTTCCTCCAAGAATTGGTGAATGTTCATCACTGCTTGAAACTTGTACTATTTCATCTACAGTTTCATCGTTGTCAAATAACCATCCTTCAGGTAAATTATCTTCAACAAACTGCATATAACCATTTCCAACTAAGTTAGTTCTATTACTCTGATCTACTAAAGTTAATTGTAATTCATCTACAAATAATTCACACTGATTACTTGTCGCTATTATTTCTACAAACATACTGATATTATATGCATCACTTGGAATTGTTGATGTATTACCAGTAAATTGATACCAACCCTTATCTCCTACTCCATAAAACTTACTCTCATGGAAATGTTGAATTGGACGAATTTCAGTTGATGAAGCTCCAGAACTAGATCCTACTGATACTTCAACTTCTTCATCTCTTGTATACGTTCCATGAGCTCTCAATTTGATTGTTCCATATGTGATTTCACTATTAGGATCTGATTTGCTATGCTTTATCATTCCTTTTAAAACATAAGACCCTGATTCTGCTGGATATATTTTTTGTTCAACTTTAACTGTATCATTATCTGCAAGATTGATTTTCAAGCAATTATCTCCATGAACGCCACCATAAAAGGATTCTACTTCACTACTTGTATTTAAAATTAATTTCCATCCAAATGTTTCATCATTAAATAGATTATCAGAATCTTCAAAACTATGATTAACTATTAAATTTCTAGAATTTGATTGTACATTTGAAACACCAATTAAATTATTAGATTTTCCATCCTCATATTCATCGTAATTGTATGTTATAGTTCTACCTTCAGAATCCATTTCAATTTTACATCTTCCAAAATTATCAAAATAATAATGCATCACACTATCATCAAAACCAATAACCTTTGTTTCGTTATTATTGTATTCATAATTTACCTTATGTCCTAAAACATTTAAACTATCATATAATAAAACTTCTTTAACGACAGAACTATTATAATTATATACCATTTTGTATCCTGTCATTATATCAATAACTGTTTTTAACTTACCGACTTCATATACATACTCTGTTTCGCTTAATTTAGTTGTATTTGTATAAAAACCACTTTCAATGGCTTCATATATATAAACAAACTTTTTGTTCAAAGTACCACTCAAATAATCAAATTCTAGGTACATTTTCTGATTAGTAAAATCTACTATGTGTATTTGATTACTCATGTAAGTAATCAATACTCGTTCACCATCTGAATTTTCTATTTTTTCTAGATGGTCTCCACTCCATGTGTATGTAATTGAGTCTCCACTCTTAAGCGTCTGTGATATAATTTTTGCCTTAGATGGACAAAGATCGTTTTGCCATTGAATAAGTGTTTCATTATCCATTCTGTCATATAAATGAACAATATCATACGTACCATCAGTAGATAACTGAATGTATGATCCTAGTGTATTACTATAAAATGAATCTCCACTATGTCCATGATCTTTTATTCCAAGAATATTTCCTTCTTCACTTCCACTTTCTATTATTGTAAAGTAATGTTTATTACCTGTAGAATCTTGAAGCAAGATATTTCCATTCATTAAGTCTTCTAACTGCAGGTGAAAACTTGGGACAATTGATGTTCCCATATCATAAACTGCATTAATTTCTACCTCTGGATTAAAGACAGCCCCAAACGAAATCGGTACTTTCTTACTCATTGTACTTAACCCAGTGATTTGATGAATTAATTTACCTGTAAACAGATTTACTAATCCTTCCCCTGTACTCCCAATCCCGTTTTGATCATATTTATAAGAACTACTCAATCCTAATACCTCAGTTGCATGTGATATACAGATTTCATGTGGCTCTACTTGTTGTGTAAGTGCTTGAGGACTAAAGAATACGATGTCGTCTTCCGATGTAATATTATTTCTCACAATAAACATTATATCCCTAAAGGTTCCTATAGGGGCATCTTGCGCCATTTTTGTGATATCAAGTTTCACAATATTTGTTTCTGTATTATGTACTAATGAATGGTCATTTCCAATAATCACTACAGTATCTTCAACTACTTCATCTCCAATTAAACTACTGGCGATTGAACGTATATTTGAATCGGCAATATCTGTGCTATCACATTTAATCACCTTTAAACCATGAGATATTGAAGCATGCTGAAATGCTAATGTAAATGATGTTACCCCTAATTTATGAGATAATTCAAGGTCTAAGAATCTTACTTTCACAAATAAGTCCGTATCACTATTTACTAATCTACTATCATCATCATATACTACTCCATTCTTAACAAATCTTGACTCTACTTCAATTCTTGGTTTATTTGTTATATTACTAAATTTTTGTATCATTTTTATTTTCTCCTTTTATATTAATGTAATTAAATTCTCCATTTCACTGATATCTAATTTATTCAGTGCATGGGTAAAATCCAATAAATCTATTGTTTTATCGAGTTCTCTTTTTAAAAACTCTTTTAGACTATTTTGTCTTTGGCTTCTTTCTAGATTTATTAGATTATCTTTATATACAACTAAGAAGTCTATATCACTATTAGTTGTAGTTATTTCTTTTGCATAAGAACCATATAAATATAGTTTCTTAACTTTATACTTAGATACAATATTAGGTTTTAACCTCTTTATCGTATCAATTATTATTTCTTTTGAAACATAACTCTCTTTTATCTCATGCTTTTCTTTTGTTTCAATTTGAGAGAAGATCATCATTAATTTTTCCATATTTTCTTCTTTTATAGCTCTAAGATATGACTTATGAACAAATACATATGGAACCATTGGATATCTTCCTTTTTTTATCATTATCAAATTTGATATAATAAATGCTAATTCGTGTTTTCTATCTATTTCCGTTTTCATAACATATAAATGCATCAATGCTGCTAAATAATGTGATGGTCCATCATAACTTATGTAATATTCTGAAATAATTTTATCACAGACACTGTCTTCTAATTTCGTATGGGTTAATAAAAAATACATAGATTGTAGTGTATTACGAAAAAATATTTGATTTACATTATTTAAAGCGAACATATATGAATCTGCAAAACTCTTTATATTCATTTCCGTTTTTGTTTCAGCTTTTTGCTTATCTAGAATAATCAATTTAAACTTTTCATGTGTTAAATCTATTTTTAGTAACTTTGACGTAAATTCAACAAACCTATAGAAAAATTTAATATCTATTTCTTTATCAAGTAGCATCAAATATCACTTCCCTTTCTTTAAATGGATATTCTGAAAATCCCTCAAAATACTCTCCTTCAAATTGCACATCAACTCTTCTACCTAATATTTCTTTTAGACATGTAAATATGTCGTTTTTATTTTTATACTTTTTTATTTTGCTATTAATTTGAACAAATAAATCAATATCACTATACTTGGTTGCTTCGTCTCTTACAAAAGATCCGTATAACCATACTTTTACAATTCCAAAATTTTCTAATAGCTTATTCTTTTGTCCCAATAAAATCTCTACTATTTCATTTTTCGTCATAATATTATATTCAACTGAGTGTTTAAGTGAAAAATCTCTTAAACTAGAGAATAGGTTGTATAAACTCTCGACAGTAATATTAGAATCAATCATTCTTTTTGTAAATTCTAAGTACTTCCTAGAAAAAATCATTGGTATATATGAATTATTTTTCAAATGAATATCAAAAACTATCAATGCCAATTCCAATGAATACGACTCAAATACTTTTTCTTTGATAATGTACCAATATATCCAAACATAGAAAAGTGGTTTATTCATTTTCTCTTTTTCATAATACTCTTTCATAAATAATAATGTTTTATTTTTGTTAATCTCATTTAAATTCAACATTTCACAACTCTTAATACATTCTTTTTCACTAAAATCTTTACTTGATTTCAAGAACAAGAATACATTTTTCAGTTTTTCAAATTCAATCTCTTGTTCACTTATTGCTTTTCTATTCTTATAAAAAATATCCTTTAATAACATATAGCCATTTTTAGGCGTACGTTTTGAATTTAGAAAGTATAACATCTTAAAATCAATTTTTTCGTTGTATTCATTCTTATATTTAATAAACATTTAATTAAATCACCTCTTTCACATTTTTTGATTTCTATTTAATTGGAATATATAAAAGCAATCAATTTAATCACCACCTTCACTATAAAAAGACATATAACTTATAGTTTTTTACAACCAATTAATTGATTTTTTGGTAGTATAAACTTTATAGATATTAGTCTATACATAGTGGAGGTGATATATTGGAATCCCAAAATAAGAATAAATCTAAGTCTTTTGAAGAAGAAAAAATTAAACTTTTAAACAAATTCTTTATGAAAAATGTGGTTTTTGGTGCACTCTTTATGCTTATTATGTTTTCAGTTACAGTAATATTACTATTACTAATAATCAAGACTACTTCAGTAGATGAGACTTTAAAGATTAGTTTAATTTCTATGGTTGTTACATTTATCATTACAACAAGCAAAAGTATAATTGAGAAATCAATAACTATTGTTAGTTATTTGATAAGATTATTAAGTGAGGAACAAAGAGGGTTAAGTGGAAATTTAGGTATTGAAATTGATAAAATTGAACTTGAAGAAATTGAACAAAATGGCTAGAGAAAAATAAAATAGCATTTTACTCAAGCTTTAGGTCAACAAGATTAACAAAATAAAAAACCGATAATATTATTGAATTATTATCGGTTTTTTATTTTGTTTGAATCTACAAATACTTGTGCTACCTTATTGTTTGATTTTTTTATCATATTAATTACACCTTCACACTGCTGTTATAGTACAAAGATGTTTTCCTGCCACTTTATAAAGGTTCCTTTATTACTTTTTGTTCCCTTAACCTATTCCTAATAATTTTTAGCTTTTTAGATATATATTGTTGTGAAACTCCTAAATGCTCTGCATAAGCCTTTTGATTTTCAAATTGAATATATTCTTTAATGAACTTTTGTTCTCTTATTGTTAAATACTTTTGGTAACCCTCTGGGATTTCAGTGGTATCACTAACTATTCTTTTATCAGCAATTAGATCAAGATACTCAATTTCATTATCATTATGACAATTCAAACTAAGATTACAATTCTGGATATACTTGTCAATCCTACGATTAAAATCTATTCTAAAATTTATACATACTACTCTTAGATATTTCCTAATTTTAATTTCACCAACAAAATAATAGAAATCCTTTTTAATCAATTTTAAATTTTCTGTTTGAGATGATTCTCTGTTGAGATCTGAAGCCATTAAAATGTTAATATAAAACTTTTTTAAGTAATTATTATTAAAATCTATTATGTAATTATTTTCTTTTTGTAAAAAATCTAGGAGCAAACTATTATCTATATCAAGAATTTTGAAATCATCATTAATTGTTATGAATTCATTTTGTAATATCTTAAACAACTTCATTAATAATTCTTGCTTTAAATCCTCGCGAAACTGACTTAATACTTTTAATGATTCATTCTTAATTATTTTTGTCATATCATTAATTATTTTTTCAAATAGCACCTCTTTTTTATTGCTTTGGTATTCTAGGTATTCTATAAACATCTCTATTCCGCCTTTCAATATATAAAGACGGATTATATTTTATAAAAAACAACCTAATTTTGAATTATCCCCTTTTTACATCAAAAATATTTACTGCATATACTCTTATAAAGAATTACTTACTGCATATTACTAGTGATTTTTGAAATATAGTCCCTTGTTAATCCAATCTAATAAAAAGGAAATTAATCAGTTTATTTGATTAATTTCCTTTTTATTATTCTATATTGGTTCAACAAATATGATGATCTACTACATATCATGTATGCTTTTTCATTTATCCCAATTGCTTATTCTTTTGCTACCTTTACTCTTCTAATTTCTTCGGAAATACTTTGAAGCATTTGCATGCTTTTTTCATGTTGATGTTTATTATATAAATATTTGTCACATCGTATTTTTTCTATAGTTGATTTATACCAATCAAGCAATCTGTTTACTACCCCTTCCATTTGATCAAAATCATTATTTTGAGCAGATTCAACAAGAATTTTGGAGTAATTTCTTATATAGAAGTCTCTAGTATATTCGTTAATGGTATTTGCTAAACCAATAACCTCATACTTAACAAACTCATGTAATTCCATATTTAATCTCCTTTCACATTATTGTATGGTAAATCTACCACTTAAAAACTTATTTATTTTTTAAACAAAATTTGATAGAATTATAATAGGTTTATTGTCCCACTACAACTGGTACTTCTGGAATTTTATCATAATCATCAGCTTGTACTGCAATACTATTTGAAAATAATACTAAACCAAATACAATAACTACTAAAAGTAACGCTTTTTTTAACTTATTCAATACACACACACCCTTTCTGTAATTACATTTTATATGTATGTGATAAATAAGTTAATGCCAAATATGGCAGTAAGGAGATTATTATGAGAACTGAAACTATTTACTTTTATCATATTGATGAATTAAGAGATGAAAATAAAATAAAAATTGAAGAGTTTATTGAAGGTATATGTTCAATTAGACAATATTGGAGATATCGTAATGGTGATAATGTATGCACTCAAAAAAAAATAACATTATTTCTTGAGAAATTGAATTTAAGTCATAGTGAATTTTTTAATTACTTTTATGCAAAAGAACTAAGTGAATACAAAAGATTAGCTAAACTATATTCACTTATTAATATAAATAAAAAAAATGAAGCTAAAGAAATAATAACTTCATTAAATAACATTAATTTTGTTAGTATTGAAACCCGTTCACTATTTTCCTTATATAAACTATTGTATGAAAATGAGTTTTCAAATTCATCTTTACAACATAAAATAAATAACTACGCAAAAGCAATAGATTATCCGAAATGTTTAGAAAGAACTTTTTATTCTTTTAGAGATTTGGTTCTTCTAATCCGTATTGCGAAGTATGAGTCTAAATGTAATATATTTAAAGCAACTGAACGTTTGTATGAGATTATAAAGACTGATATTGTTTATGTATCAGGGCATACTAGATTTTTTATGCCTAGTATTTTTGTTTCTTTGTCAAAAATATATGGTTCTTCAGGAGATTTCACTAAATCTCTAGATATTAGTAATGAAGGCATTGAGTATTCAAAAAGAATCCAAGATTCTCGAGCATTACCAAATCTATACTACTCATCAGCAATTTCAAAATACAAACTTGGTATTAGAAATCAATACGAAGATGACATAATCAAGTGTCTATTTAGTTCTATTGCTTCTCACTCAAAAGAAACATACAACCTATATGTTAACTTGATAAAAAATACATTTGGAATTACAGATGAAATACTAATAAATATGATTAGTTCCTATTTAATACTGCATAAGTAGGTTCTTGTAGTAAAACCTTACTTTTTATTGTACAAAAGTAAATTATGATCATTTCTTGTTTACATTTATTCACCATTAGAAAAGAGGTATTCTTTTCCAAAAAGAAATACTAATACTTTGTGTGAATTCACTCCAGAATATTATATATTACCATAAAGATAATTATGTAGTTCTGCATCCCTAGTAATATACTCTCTAAGTTTTTTAATTGCTTTATTAATTGTTTTTGAAATATATTGTTGTGAAACACCTAGCTCATTTGCAATAACAGTTCCTTTTTTAGTTTTAAAATAGAATTTATATATAATTTCTTTTTCTTTTTCAGTTAAAACAGCATCTATAACTTCAAAAAGTTTTTTTCTTACCTCACTTTGTAATAACTCTTCAAAAATATCTGCTTCACCAGGAATTTCATTTAGTAATTCTGTACCTACCTCAGAAATATCATTTAATGATATGCTTAAACTATATATTTTCTTTTTTAATAACTTATTCCTGTAGTTTTTTAAACTAATAAATATGTAAGCATCAATATTTTTGATTGTACTATTAACTTGTAGACTATTTATTAGTGATAGTAGATACACTAGTAATTCCTGATAGATATCCTCTTTAATATTATTGTTTAATGAGGATGTTAAATACTGAATTGCATTAAGATGTAAATTGATTGTCTGTTTCATAGTCTCACCTCTTATAGTAAAGAGGGGGTTCTTAATAAAAAATACAACCATAATATGTCTCAAAAACAATATTCTATGCAAACATACTAATTACAAAGTCGTTTTATTGTCTATCTATATAATATAAAGAGATTATCTATAAGAGATTTACATAAAAAAACATCTTGCTCAAATTGAAAGCAAGATATTAATAAAATATATAAAACCGATTTAATTTAATCAGTTTTTTATCACTTAGATTGTAATAACCAATAAATTTCAGTTGCATCAACCTGGTCACAAATTTTATGATGTTTATATTTGTGGTTCATCATAAATAATCCTGGAACGCCTGAAATTTTTCTTAATAATTCTCTGAAAGCTGATTTAGTGACTTTAATTTTATTTCAAACACTTTTGGAACACAACTAAAGATAGTTATATGTGATGATGCTACAATAAGTAGAAATCCCATTTTTCTGCCATTTTATCCGTGATATCAACAATTCCGTCTGATACAAAGTATAAAGCTTTATCTAACAAAATAGTTAAAAAATACCAAAAGAATACCCAAACAACAAATATCTCATAAATTACTATATATTCATATTAATCATATTTGCATTATAATTATTCTTTTTGTATTTATATATATTTCTAGGCTTTGTTTAATCATACTATTCCTAAATTCAAAATAAAAAATCTTAAATAGTATATACTACTTAAGATTTTTTCTTGTATTATTAAATGCTTTATCATAATATCAGTGAATTTACTTCAATATATTCTTATTTCGAATAGGAAGATAAAGTAAAACTCCAAAATAACTAAAAAACAGTAACATTATAACCCAAAATATTTTTGATTTGTTACTAATATTCTCCTTATTTAATAAACTTATCAATAAGATTATTGGGAACAAAAAAATTAGTACACCCAAAATATATATACCCCAATATACCTGATCTGTCATTAAGATTCATCTACAATCTGAATTTTTGTTATTATTAAATCTGAACTAGGTAAGTGCTCATAATTTGTGAAAAAAGCTACATAATAGTCGTAATCAACTTGATAAACAAAAATAGTATCTATATTAATAAAACTTCCAGCATAAATAGCTACACCGACTTCACTAATTCTTGTACCCATTGGAATGTATAAAGCATTCATAATATCAAATGAATTAAAAGACCAATCTAATTTTAAAGTATCCTCATGAAGATAATAATCAGTACCGTCTCCTAATGGAATAGATAATAAATTTAACCCAGAGTCCATTTTTTGATATATACCGTTGCGATATGATAATAAAAATTCATTATCTTCATCTATTATAATAGCATTTAGATTAGGTGCTCCGGTAAAATGTCCTCCACCAACAGACATAACATTTTTTGATATAACTAATACTTCAACATTATCATTGTAAGTTAAAGAATCAGTCTTTAGAAAATCAGAAACAACATAAATAACTGATTTCCCATTAATTTCCTCAGGTATTAAAACTATATTTTCAGAACCTAAATATCTATTAATAGATATCCCTTCAATTATTTCGTTAGTAAATATATCTACTACTTCTATATCTGAAAACTCAAATATATCGGTATAATCAAAATACTCTACTTCACCATTTATATCACAACCTGTTAAAACTAATAAAATTGTTGTCATCATTAAAACTAAAATCCCTTTTTTCATCTTTATCCCTCTTTCAATTTAGTATTTTTATAAATATTATACCATTAATTTATATGGATGTCATCAACAAAAAAAGAACTAACATCTAAGTTTATTAGATATTAGTTCTACTGTTTATTTTATGTATCAATTTTAATACACAGTGTAAACACATTATATTTTATATAACTTTTAGTCAAATAATACAAATGCAGTAAACCTTACAGTTTCAGGTTGATCACATGTATTCATATGGTGAAAAGGAATAATGTCTGGATTCCATTCATTGATTAAAAGAGATAATCCAATAAGAATTTTTTCTGGGGCTGTAAAAACTGCTGTGGTAAGATTTCCTACAAATCCTACTACACTATCGACAATCGGATTTATATTAACCCCCTCAACCAAATTACTAATTATATCAGTGTTAACTAACTCAGGAAGACCTAGATACACATATGATCTATCATAAATTCTAATATTGTTGCTATCTATAGTCAATGGCTCCTCCTCAGATGCTCCAGTTTGATCCTTTAAGAAGACAACACCATCAGAAACAAGCTGCGTTCCTGTTAAAAATTCAATTCCATCATCAAACCCAATTTCCACTAATGTGGTTTTGTCTATTTTGACAGCAACTCCAGCCACAATATACAGATCGTTTTTCTTACTTGATAAATTCCATCTTGCTCTTAAACCTTTTAGATAGTCATCGGATGTAATGTTTTCTAATCCTTCAATTATTTCAGGATTTATGCTGCTTGGTAACATTCCTAATACTTCTCCAACAAAACTAGTTGCACTACTATCACCATAAGGTGAATGGATAGATACTAATTTATCAATTTCATTTGGATACTTCAATGTAAATTCGGTATTAACTAGTCCACCTTTACTATGTCCAACTAAATTAAATTTTCTAGTATATCCTAAATCTTTTATTCCATCTATAAACATTTTTAATTCTTCTCTTTGAGATTCAACTGAATCTACGCCGTTCTTAAATTCTGTTTTAATGTATATATTTTTATTTTTTGGTGCGTTTGCATAATAATCTGCAAAATTGCTCATCCATAATGCTACCTTTTCACTTCCAGTCATATATACTTGATTACTAACTGGTCCTACATTACCTGTTCTATTTGATAAACAATCAATATAAACTATTTCTTCTGTTTCTTCTAATAATGTTGTTTGAAATCCACTAAAAGAACCCTCACTTCCAACAAATCCATGTTGCATTAAAACTATTTTCCCAACTCTTGGTGCACTTGACATATTATGTCCTCCTTTTTTATTTTATACTTACAAGGAGGAATATCAACACTCTTTATACAACCAATTATTTAATTCTTCTCATATATTTTGAAATTCTTTTATAAAATATTGTATTTTGTATTTCTGAATAAACACTTAAATCAACTGGAATTTCAAATAATTCTTCTAAATATTCTTTAATTTTTTTCTTATGCCATATATCTATATCTACTAGAATATCTATATCACTATACTCATTATTTGTTTCTAATATGTATGATCCATAAATATATATTGATTTTGGTAAAAATAGCCTTTTAATTTCATCTTGATTATCATAATATTTTTCTAGGATCGATTTAATATTTGTCTTTTTGTGTTTTTCCCTATAAACATAATTAAATCCTTGTATTTTCTTTATAAGATCATTGAAGTAAAAAATATCATTGCAATTAACTGCATATTTGAATAATTTGTAATACGGGAAAAATACAATTGGTGTAATTCCATTCCAAATTAATGAAAAATTTATCAGTAATGTTACTACCTCATATGTATCCGAGTAAAAAATCTTATTTTTAATTGAATAATATAAAATTTCTTCTACAATTTCATATGTATTATTCTCTTTTATCTTTTTCAATTTTTCGTCTAATACATACATATACTTCATATTAGGTTCTTTATAGTTAACTGTTTTTATTGATTTATATAAGTGATCAATATCAGTTAAAGTAATTTTTTTATCAATATATATGTAAAATGACTCTTTTAGCTTTTCAAAATATAATGTCACTTCATTTTTAGCAAAATCTTTGTTATTGTATACATTTTGAATATCATTATAATACTTTTCTGTAAGCTCTCCAAATTTTGAAACACACAAGTTCTTAAGAATCTTAAAATCAATTTTTTTATTATATTGTATATCTTCTATGTTCATTAAATCTCCTCCTTATGTTATTAAGAGGGATTTGATCTTTAAATATACAACATATTTTTCTATTTTGTTAAAAAAAATCGCCAAATGGTGGCTCAATCTTTCTTCATTTTTGTGAAAACAAGTTTTTTTCACTGCCACGATTTCTCTGGACACATAGTCCCCCCCTAAAGTTTGAAAAAAGTGAAATACAACATTCCTTGTTTCTTTAATTATATTATTTTTAATATGAATTATGAATCATATTCTTATGTATGAGTAAATCCATTTACTGTTCGATATTCTACCGATATTAAGTAATCAAGTTTTCAAGCTAGACTATTGTTATTGAAGTAATGATATACAGTTCTATAGCTGTTTGTATATGTATCTTAATATAGCAAAAGATCTATACCTATCTACTTTATCTAAACTTGAAGAATCAAATCTTTCTAAAAAAGGGGGAAAGGAGATAATTCAAAATATAGATAATGTAATAGTACATACTGGAATCGCAAGAGTTCAGATAACGTACTAGAAAGAGGATTATTATGAGAAGCAATTTAACCAATAGAAAATTAATAAATTTCATTCTAGGAAAACCAAGAATGAAGATTGAAAATTTGAATCATTTCATCATACATTATTCAATAGGATTTTTCATGCACATAGTATTTTGTTTTTTAATTATGCTTGGTATGTGAATTATAACAAAGAAATTTTTCTTAATATGGTACTTCTCAGTATATTTCCATTTATAGTATTTTGTTTACAAGACTTCATCCAAAATAAAATGAAGACATAACCTCTTCATTTTATTTAATCAGCATTTTCGATTCATTCAATAAGGATTTAATAAATTTTAATATACCTGATTCCTTATCATTGATAAAACAACTCAATGCTTTTGAGTCATCACTAGTGATTTTGTACTCAGGATTAGAAAATTTAACCTTAATAGATGTCTTAATGAAATTATTTCCATACTTAAAACTCAATTTAACTGCTTCACTTTCAATAATCAATGTTCCTAAATGTTCATTTGATACATTTGAAGTTACAATGATATTTTCAGTGATATACTTAATATCTTTGTGTCCTGTTGCTTTTTCATAAATATGAATCTTATTACTTGATAAATAAAAATCAAATCTTTTATCACAATAGGTATTAAGACTTATTATATCATTAATTTGTGTTTGTTGATTATATTCAAATAATGAAAGTTTCATTGCTTCACTCAATTGATTCACCCTTCCTAATCATCTAGATTACTTCTAATCTCATCATGTATTTCTTTTGCTCTATTACCGTCTTCTGTTTTACCTAATCCCTCTCCAAACTCTTCATTATGTTCTTCTGTTTTTGGAATGTCTAATTCATTATATTCATTCTCTAAGTCTTTATTTTTCTTATCACTACACATATTACTAACCCCCTCTCAAAATCAATTATATCATAAGAAAGGAGAATTCATACATGTGTACATATTACGAATCAATAAATTGTAGTGATAAATGAGAAGTGTTATAGTAACTATATAGATACATTAATTATAAATTCTAATATAGGGGGGGGGACACATGTCAAAACCAAGGATTACAAAAGACGTAGAAGGGAAAAGGCTAATTGAGTTTGAGGCAGTATCAAATATAAACAAGTACTACTTCATTAGACTTGATGGTTCTAATTTTTCTGAATTTAGAGTAAATAGAAACTCAATAAAGAATATGCATATGTTTGATGAAGTTATGTTACAGCTATCAATTGAAATAAGAAAGCGGTTCGGATTTATAAAAGCATGTTTCTATTATGATGATAAAATCAATCTGTTTTTCAATGGTAATGATTTACCAAGAAAAAGAAGGATCATAAAAAACTTAACTATGGTTTCATCTTTTACTTCTGTAGTATTTAATAAGATTCTTAAGCAATCAAATTACTCAAGACAACTAAGACTTGATTATGAATATATCTTTGACTCTAGGATTATTGAACTAGAGGGCGACATGGGAATAAAAGATTATGTATTAGAGAGACTCGATAGTAATAGACATCAATTAAAAAATATGATTGAAAATGTATTAAAAGTTAAAGATACTAACAGAAGACTAAATCAGTTAATTTCAAAATACCTCATTACAAAAAGTATATTCATGGACTATAGATTTCTATTTGGAACATATATTGATTCTGAGATGAAAGTCATTAAATCAAGTAAGACTCATTCTAAATTTGTCAAATACATATATAATGATATAATTTTAATCTTAAATAAAAATTTAACGCAATGATTAAACCACTTATTACAGTTAAAAGCTGAGCAAATCTTTGCTCAGCTTTTCTTTTATTATTATTCTTATCTCGACTGATATATTATAAATTATACAATAAATATAATACAAATATATATTTACCGAAAATCAGTTTTAAAGAACCGCTCTTTGAATTGATTGAATCCCAAAATACTAAATGTACCTCTATTCTTTGTTACAATCCCTACATCTATAAAAAAAATCATATCTTGCGGATTTATAAACTTTTCGAAAATACGAAATATTTCTTTTGCACTCCTCTGATTGTAGTACGTGTCAAAAATTTTTATAAGAAACTCACTTAGAGAGAGAATACACTACTAATGGAATCAAAGCTTGAATTCAATAATTCAATGGAATTTAGAAATAAAGGAGACGGTTTCACTAAACGCGGAGTACGATTACTTTTAAAAAAAGGATTTAATGGAGTGAATATTAAAACAGAACTTGTAATAAACATTTTTGATGTTTGGCCTTACTATTCTACTGAACACTTATGATATGCATGGATTTTCAATCGTTTGCTGCATTAGAACAGAGAGATGATTAATCTCTCTGTTCTAATTTCTTGTAATTTTTTATTAAGTATTTATAAACTACAACTTATAAATCTTTAATAAAAAACTAAGAAGTACTTCTTTACCAAAATAATAATAAATAACATGTACTAATGCTTCTAATGTTGCTGATAAGGTTTTCCTACCTGCTCTTGAAGTTATATTGTTCTTTCTAGGACCGTTCATAACAAATATATGTAGATCGTTTTCAATCATTATTGTTTCATGATTTTTGTTATGAGTGTAGTTTTGTCTAAAATCATCAAGTTCTTCAGCTGTTATGTTCCTATTCAACTTAAATATATACTCAAATAAAATGGCATCTAGAAACTTATCACCAATAACAGCATAAGCTTTACTTGAGTCTACATTTAAATCCTTTGCTCGTTTTTCTGAAGAAAAACATATTGCTAACTCTTTGATATCAATCTCTGGTAATTGATATTTCGATTGTAAATAAACATCCAATTTCCCCAGATTGATTTCTTCTCTTTCAATTAGGTTCATCTTTTTATTTCACCTCCTTACAACTATTATGCTATCATGAATAAAATCTTAAGTAAATAATATCCAATATCAATTAATGGATTTTCAATTGTTTATTGCGTAAAAAAAAGACAAAAGAGTCTCTTTTTATATAAATCCAATATCAATTAATACTTAATTCTATTTGATTTATGATGTTGCTAATAATTTTATCTGGTCGAATTTGTTCACTATTAATAAATATTTGATAGTCATTAAGAGAAAATTTCAAAGTTTGATTTTCTATATGCTTGTACTTTGATAAAATGAAATACAAGTGTGTTACTCTCTCTACTTTAGTGAATCCACAATTCAAATTGAAACTACCAAATGAATATAATACTTGTTGTAGTTTAAAGTCTTCAACACTTAAATTGATATCAAGATAGTATTCTCTATCTCTACGGTTAAAATAATCAGTTCTAGACTTATTTTTATTTTCGTATAATCGATATGTAACACCTGTTTTTTCAAATTTCAATGTAAAAGTTGGTAAAATATTATTGCTTTTATAATATTCATAATTATAATCACTAATATCTGGTCTATAAAAAATTTCAATCATAAAATCCCTCCCTTGATAATTTCATTATACTCAATATGTTGATTATTTCAATGAGAAATGGATTTTCAATCGTTTATTGCATAAAAATAGAGAGACAAAATTGTCTCTCTTTCTTGTTTTCAATTACTGTTCAATCGGTGTTGGAGACCTATAATGCAATAGAGTTTCAATTTATAAGAATTGAAATTATTGCAACAATTAAAGACGCAAAGGCAAAAAATAAAGAAAGATAAAACTTTAAATTGATATGTTTATTAGTCCTAATTAATTCCTTGAGTTGATCTTTTTCGATAGCTAATTTTTCTTGATGTCTTTCATCATCTTTAGTTCTATTTTTATCATCTTCTATACTTTTCATATGCACTGCAAAAGCGCTACTCAATTTTTCACTCATTACAATCACTCCTCAAATATAGGATATCATAAAAAAAGAAGCCAGTAAATGACTTCCAAAATGTACTAACGGTGTTGGAGTCCGTTGTTCCTCATCAGACAAAAAAAAATATTAGATTCTAATTGAATCAAATATTTTTTTTATTGTATTATTAATAATCTATTGTTGCTGCTTTTACATTACTTGGGTCATGAGAATGACAAGGAGTAATTCCAAATACCATTGAGCAACTTGGACACTTATCTTCAAAGAATTCCATTTCAAACTTTGTTCCACATTCACAAGTCACAGGTAAAGCCATAGGTAATGCTCCATCACTGAAACCCATCATTCTAACTTTATCTACTGTTTCTTTACCATTCTCAAATGATGCACTACATCCTGAGTGATCTGCCATATTATAAGTCCTCCTTAAATGTTAGTTTTTTACCATATCTTAATTTGTTTCTCATCTTCATCATAGTATCATCTAAAGATTCAAGTTCAGTTAAGATATTTCTTTCTTCTGGTGTAGTATCCATTATTTTCTCAATACCACCATTATTAATTATTATTCTTTTATCTCCCATTAAAGCAAGTATAGGATCATGAGTACTCATTAAAACTATCTTCTCTTCAGTTACTAGTAGTTCTAGTGCTTTTTTTCTATCTATCCCAGCGTTTTCTATTTCATCTATAAGAATTATAGGTGATTTAGAAAGAATCGCAGTGTCAGCTATCATTAGCGCACGTGACTGTCCACCAGATAACTCAGTAATAGGTGTATCTTTACTAAAACCTTCTCCAGCTAGTTCATTAGCTTTAATAAATATTTTATTAACCATATCATCAATGTCTTCTACCATGCGACTAGTCGCATGCAGAACTAAAAATTCTTCTACAGTTAAGTCCATCACAAAATTCATATTTTGAGACAACTGAGCTACTAATTTATTAGAAGCACTAAATCTCTCATGAGGTTCTAATACTCTTCCGTTTATTAATACTTTTCTTTTTGTAGGAGTGTCAGCGTTAGCTGCCCACTCAATATCTGCGAGTAATCTAGATTTACCTGATCCAGTTGGTCCAACTATTGAAATGATTTCACCTTTATTAATTTCAATCATTTCAAAGTTTTCAGGTGTTCCATCTTTATAAGTACCTGGGAAGATACTTACTTTATTTTCTACTACTTTCTCACTAACAAAGTAAGAACTCATTAATTCAATATATTCTAAGATATTATTAATAAATAATTCAATATTAATAGCTTTATCTTCTATTACTTCTTCATCAATCACTTCAAATAATTTTGTGATTGAATAATTTTCATGTCCTTCAAATGGTATTAGGTGATCTATAAAGAAATCTTTTGTATATGGGTGTTTTAAGAATAAGTCTCCAATACTAATACTTAATAATGTATTCTTATCCATTTTTACCACTCAAGTTAATCTTTCTAACATTACCCATTTGATGATCCTTACCAATTCTTGTTTCACCTAAGCAATAACTACACAATGCCGCTGGCATTGGGTATCTAAGCTTTTCGCCTTCTAAAGTTGTTATATTCTTAGTTTCATCATAAATCAACGTACTAAGCTCAAATGCACCTTGTCCGTTAAGACCGTTAACATGCATGATGATAGCTTTAGGGTTTACACTCTGAACTTTCATAGTGTAAACTTCTCTTTCGGCTTGACTTACGATATCACCTTTAGTAATAACTACGATATCTGCGCTCTTTAACATTGGACCTATTTTTTTAGGTGTATTGATCCCACTTAAGTTATCAATAACACAAACTGCCTTAATATTTTTTATATAAGGACTACATCTATTACATAGTCCTGCACTTTCAGTAATAAGTAAATCAACTTTTTGTTCAATACCCCACTGAACTACTTCTTCAATATTTGAAACAAAATAATGATCAGGGCATAGTGAACCAGATAATCCTTTTCTAACAGGAATACCTAATTTCTCAAAATAAATATCATCATCAGTAAACAAACAATCAAACTTAACTACTCCTACTTTAATTCCTCTGTCTAAGAAATTAGTAATAGTTTTCATTAAGACTGCGGTTTTACCTGATGAAGGTGGACCTGATACTGTGATTAAATCCATATTACTTCATCCCTTCTTCAAATACTTTCATACAATGAGCGAGTATTGCTCCTATGTCATTGTTATTTATATAGTCCCAGCCAATCCATTTAAAGGTTTTACCAGTTAAATTATTATCTACATCTTTATTAACTGAAGGGAATAATCCTCTGTGAGATAAAATCTCACCAGTTTCTTTAGACATAAACATATCGGCTACTTCTTTTAATTCTTCTTTTTTACTTCTTTTAGTAAGCATAAAGATTGGTGAAATAATTGCGCCATCTTCAGGCCAAACTGCTTTCATAACACTACCAGGTAATGCCATCTTAGTAAAGAAGTAAGGCATTATACTAATTGCAGGTTTAATTCTTGCACGTCTTTCACTTTTAACCATTTGAGCTGGATGCATTGTTTTAATTAGACTTTGTCCTAAAGTTCTAATAGCACTATCTCCAAACTCTTTATATAAGTGAATAAGAATTGCATTAAACAAATCAAAATCACTTACCGGTAAGCTAAGTGAGTTTTCATAAATTGGGTCTAATAAATCAGCCCAAGTTTTTGGGATAGGTCTATCCCCAAGAACTGCTGTATTTACTAAAAATACCGCAGGTACAACACCCATCATTGAGTAGTCGCCTGAGGGATCTTTTAAACTTAAGTAATCATTCTCAAAATCAGTATTAAAAGTTCTGTCAGTAAAATAATCTTCAAAGACGTTAACGTCTTTGAACTTTTTCATTAAATCATCTTCAAAAAATAAATCAAATCCAGCACTTATATAAATATCTGCGAGATCTTCTTCTGTGTTTGCTTTTTTAACTTCTTCTTTAAGCCAATCTAAACCTTCACTTGCTGCTTTGAGGTTATGATTGATTTTATCTAAATTAGATAAAGTAGCAAATCTTTCAAGTAAGGGTATTCTTACAGGACAAGGTAATAAACCAATAATATTAATAGCATCTTCTTTATATTTTGATTCTACTAATGTTATATCGATAGTATCATCTTTAATAGTCTCATTTAACATATCAATAAATACATCAACATTTATTTCTCTATTTTTTAAAACTTCACTAATTGGCATACTACCAATTTGTTTTAAAACTAATTTATTATCTAATCCTTTAAACCCATGGTTATAAAAGACTTCCTTAAGTTCACTATATTTTCCTAGTATTTGTGTAATAGTATCATTACTTGTTATCATTCAGCTAATTCAATTCCTATAACTTCAGGAACTTCAGCTAATAAGATACTTTCAATTCCATCATATAAAGTTGTATTTAAAGATCCACAACCAACACATGCACCACGCATTGCCACATATACTATTCCATCTTTAAAATCAATAAAATCGATGTCTCCACCATCTTGTTGTAAAAACCCTCTTGTATTATTTAAAACTTCTTTAATTCTTTCTATTACATCTTTTTCCATAATCATCAACACTCCTTTTCTATGTTCGTAAATATTATATTTTATTTATTAAAATAAATACACTAATATGGCTTGTATTTTAAATAGTAATTTAAGCTTATTTATAAAATATTTCCTTTTTCATAAAAAAGATTAACTAGAAAGTTTCTAGTTAATCTTTTATTTAAGCCTAAATGTAGCCTTTACTGGGTTATGATCTGTATATTCAAACTCATAATCTACTGTCTTTACATCTACTGTTTCTACGTTTGGTGAAACTAAGAATCCGTCAATCACAGTTTCAAAGTTTTTACCTTTTATGTAAGGTGTATCTTCACTTCTCACAGTATTTACTGTTTTATCATAGACAAGTCTAAATTTATCTTGATAAAGTTCTTCGGGTAATAAATTTACCCACTCAGGCATAACATCTTTATAAATCTCTTTTGGAAGTAGATGATTCCAATCTCCTCCAATGATTATATAGTTTTTATCTTCATCATATAATTCATTTAAATATTCAATTAAAAACTTAACTTGTTGTTTTCTTATTTCACCATTTTTATCATAAGCTGATAGGTGAATATTTATCATATATAAATCTTTATTATCTTCTGTTTTTAATGTATTAACTACCATACATCTTTTTAAGAAAAATAATCTTCTAGGAAAAGTTTCATCTCCATTAAGTTTAAATCTTGTAGAACTTAAAATATTAAATTTTGACAAAGTTAACAATCCACTATATGCGCTTCCCATAGGTTTATATAATGGGTACCACATATATTTCAATCTGTAGTTATACGCAAAAGAACTTGAATAATTATCATACTTTGAAATAATATGTTCTAACTGATTTACATTATAACTTCTAGACCCTTTTTCATCTATTTCTTGAATCAAATAAAAATCAGAATTTAGTTCTTTTATAATCTTAGAATTACCTTCTAAATTAGCTACTACCTTTTCTTCACTTATAGCCTTCGCATTTTTTCCACCTTCAAAGAAGAAATCATTATCTTTATCTAGTGAGCAATATCCAACATTTAATGTTGTTACACTAAATTCATTTGGTAACTTTTTACTACTTGAATTAATTATTATTGCATCTTCAATAACTCCTGGCTTATATTCAAATATTATTAAAAACAGAATATAAACTATAGGTATTAAAATAACAATAAATAACGGTATTAGTATATAAATCATACTTCTCCTCCTCCCGAAAAACATTAAAACGTAACCCTATTATACCATAGTAGTACATAAAAACAGTAAATTCAGCATCTGAATTTACTGTTTGATAATCTAGTGTTTATACATACAAGTATGTTTAAGTTGTCTTTCCATTTCACTTTTATGCATTTTCTTAACTGCGTCATCTTTATGTTTGAATCCATACCATATTCCGTTTTTACTGATTTGTTGTTCCTTAAGAGCTAAGTCTAAGTTCTTTGTTTTATTACAATCTCTTTCATGAAGAGTAGCTCTATTTTTACTTGTGTTTATGTACAAAAAATACTTTAACATAATATCCCCCTATTGTATTAGTTATTTTCTTAATGCATCATAAAACATATCTATTAAGTTATTATTATATGCATCATCAAAGTCTCCATCAAATGGATAACTCTTAGGTCCAAATTTTTCCATTATATCAATATTTCTTCTTTTAAGTCTTTGAATATCTTTTTCAAGTGGAATTCTAACTTTCTTTCTTTTCTTATCAGTTAAAACTAAGTTCCACATATTATAACTATATATGTAATATACAGGTATAACATGATCAAGTTTTGCGTTAGCTGGATCTAACTTATCTCCAGTATAGAAATCAACTAACTTATCTCCGTGATATTTAAGTAAGAATGCGTGGTGTTTATCTAAATTCTTTTTCTTAGAAACCGCTAGATTAACATTAGTAACCTTCTTAAGTATTTTGGGACTTAAGTTGAATTTTTCAATATTTAATGTCCATTTATAATGGATTAATTCAAGTAAAATTTTCTTATTATCTTTAATAGATTTTAATTGATCTTTAGTAAATATTAAAACTTTCTTTTCTAAATCTAGTTTATATAAATTAGTCTTATTTCTTTTATAGTTTAAGAATCTATAAGCTACATTATCATTTATAGCTCTCATTAATTTCCCTACATTTCTTTCATAGCTAATACTATTCCTATTAATGAAAGATTCAATTCCTCCGAATAACACAGGAAAATCACTTTGCCTTCTTTTATAAAACTGTTTATGCATATCTTCTATAATCTTTTCAACGACTAAAAAGCGACCTTGGGTAAGCCCAAAGTAACTATTTAAATTCCAGTAATATTTCATTATTCTTTTAACAATAAAATACTCTTCAACAATAATCTTACCTTTAACGATAGTATAATCTTTTTCAAGTAATGATTCGATAATAGCTTTACCCCATGATGCTTTATAAGTATTATCATTTTTCATACCGTCAATTATAGAAATCCAATCAGTTAAATACTTGTCCATAATTACCACCCTCAGTATTATTATACCAATTTATATCACATATTCCAAAACTATTTTCTTTTCAAAACTAAGTTAAGATAGTTTGTTATTACTATTTAATAATTCTAGTATTTCTGTTTGCTAGGAATTACCCCTCTAACCCCACCAGTTGGGTCTTCTATATCTCCTAAATATCTAGGAATTAAGTGTACATGTAAATGAAATATGGTTTGGCCAGAGGCCTTACCATTATTAATACCAATATTAAACCCATCAGGTTTATATAATTTATCTAATAACTCTTTTAAAACAAATAAAGCTTTATCAATTGCTTTTCTTATTTCAATGTCCGCATCAAAGTAAGTTGGTACATGTTTTTTAGGTATTATTAATATATGACCTTTTGAAACTGGATACTTATCATACATCGCATAAACATATTCATCCTCATAAATCTTATCAAACTTTCCATCACAAAATATACAGTTATTCATATACAACACTCCTTAGATATTCTAATAATATTATACCACTTTTTCAAACCAAAATAAAAAGGAGAATTTGCATTCTCCTTAAATAATTCCTAAATCTTTACCTACTTTTTCAAAAGTCTTAATTGCGATATCTAAATCTTCTTTAGTATGAGAAGCACTTAACATACATCTAAGTCTTCCTTTACCAAGTCCAACTGTAGGAAATACTATTCCAGAAACGTAAACTCCAGCATCTAATAATGCTTTACTAAATTCCATTGTTTTAGCTTCCTCACCTATCATTACAGGTGTAATAGGTGTTTCACTATTACCTGTATCAAATCCTAGTTTACCAAGACCTTTTTTAAAGTAATCTGCGTTATCCCATAACTTATCAGTAAACTCAGTACTTTCCATTAACATCTTAACTGATTCAATTGCTGCAGCTGTTGCTGCAGGAGGCAAAGCAGTTGAGAATAATAGGGGTCTAGCTCTATGATGAAGCCAAGTTTTAGTAACTTGTTTAGAAGCTACATATCCACCAACTACACCAATTGCTTTTGATAAAGTTCCAATAATAAAATCAACTCTACCATGAAGATTAAAGTGGTCTACTGTACCTCTACCACTTTCACCAAGTACTCCTGATCCATGTGCATCATCAACATAAGTTAACGCATCATATTTTTCAGCTAATTCAACTATTTTAGGTAACTTAGCTAAATCGCCATCCATACTGAATACACCATCAGTAATAATTAATACTTGATTATAATCTTTTCTTCTCTCTTTTAAAATCTTTTCTAAAGCATCCATATTACTATGTTTAAATACAGCTCTATCAGCTTTACTTAATCTTACACCATCAATTATAGAAGCATGATTTAATTCATCACTGATGATTAAATCACCTTTAGCAGTTATTGCTTGTATAGTTCCAATATTACAGTTTAATCCTGATTGGAAACACATAACAGCTTCTTCATGTTTAAATTGAGCTAGAATATCTTCAAGTCTACCAATAACATCTTGATTACCTACAATAGTTCTTACAGCACCTGCACCTGCACCATATTTATTTACAGCGTCAATCGCAGCTTGTTTTACTCTAGGATGATTTGATAATCCTAAGTAATTATTACTTGATAAATTTATAACTTGTTTACCGTTTAAATTTATCACATTATCACATGGTCCGTAGTTTATTGGTAACTCTCTATAAACACCAGCTTCTTTTAATTCTTCTATTTTTACTTTTAAAAAATTAAGTTCATGTGTACTCATATTACTTACCTACCTTTAATACGATTTTTCCACTATTACCACTACCCATAATTCCCATAGCTTTTAAAACATCTTCTAAAGGAAATACATGTGTTATGATTTTATCAAAATCTAACATATCATTATCAATTAATTCTTTTACTTGATACCAAGTATCATATATTCTTCTACCAACAACACCATATACTTGAGCACCTTTAAATACGATATCATTTGCTACATCTAAATCGATATCTTTACTAGGAATACCAAGCATACTCATACCACCACCAGCTTTTAAATATTTAAAAGCTTGTTCAATAGCAGTTTTATTTCCACTAAATTCACCAATAACGTCTGCTCCACGCCCATTAGTTTCACTTAATACTTTACTTATAACATCTTCTTTTAAAGGATTAATTACAATATCAGCACCAAGTTCTTTAGCTAAGTTTAATCTATATTCATTTACTTCAACAGCAATTATCTTCTTAGCGCCATATGCTTTAGCTACATTAACACCCATTAGTCCAATAGGACCACATCCAACTATTACAACATCTTTCCCTTCAACTGGGAAATGTGCCATAGTATGTACAGCATTACCTAGAGGTTCCTGAACACTTAAATGTACAGGATTAGCATCCTTACTATTTATGAAACAGTTCATTGCTGGAATTCTTACATATTCAGCAAAACAACCATCAGTGTCAACACCAATAATTTTAGTGTTTTCACAAATATGTCCGTCTCCTCTTAAACAAAACTCACAAGTACCACAAATTATATGAGTTTCAGCACTAACAATATCACCAATATTTACTCTAGTAACTGTCTTACCAATCTTAACAACTTCTCCACTAAATTCATGACCTGCAGTAAATGGTAACTTAAGTCTTTTCTTAGCCCAGTCATTATATTTATAAATATGATAATCTGTTCCACAAACTGAAGTGTAATTTACTTTAATCAATACTTCGTGATCCTGTAAATCCTTTGGAATTGGTTTCTTAGTAATCGTAAGTCCAACTTCCGGTTTATCCTTAACAACTACCGTCATTAAGGTGTCAAAGTTATCTCCCATTTTTTTTCTCCTTTTAGTTTAAAAATAAAACGCTTTCATCCAAGGTTATTATATCATATTTATTTTAAATGTATAGAAGAATAAATAGGTTTTTTTTAAGAAAAAAAAAGCCAAAAAAAATAGCGATAAAAACTCACTATTTTTTTCAAGAACAGTTTCTTCCTTAATCATTCTTTCCTACAAAATCTAACCAAAATATATGAAATTTTGTGATCATGAGTACTCTGTTCAAATAACTTTCCCTACACTAGTATTATCTCATTAAATTCAAAAAATGCAAGGGAATCGTGGTATTTTACAACGTACAATAAATATCAAACTATTAATATTTATATATGTCTGTAAACACTATTATGACTAGTATGTTAATAAAGTTATCATTGTACACCATATCTAATGTAGTGTAAAAACCTTTCACATACAACTAGACCTTTTTTATATTGTCTTTCACTTTTGTAAAATTTTACTAAGAATTTTGATGATACTTCAAGCATTTCAGCATCATCACTTTTTAATGCCATATCAATTTGGTTTGCAAGTAATTTCTCATACTCTTTTTTGTCCATATATTTATCACTATATCTCATCAATATTAATTTGAAAAAGTTCTCTGATTTTGGATGTTCTTTAACCCATTTCTCTGACATCACTTTATCGTAGTATTTTAACAGTTCTTTTTCTTCTCTTTTATGTACTAAAATATCAAATTTTAAGTAGTAATAAATTTTAGCATATACAGGAGTAACTTTGCTCAAGTATTCTTCAGCTAACTCAAAATCATTTTCAAATACTGCTATCATTGCAAATCTTGTATTACATCTATTTTCTAAATCCTTTATATTATATTTAATTGAATAATCATATACATAACTATACATCTTTTTAGCGTCTTCAAACTTAAGTAGTCTTATATAATCTTGAGCTATTCTAGTTCTTAGTCTCATAGCTCTTACATAATTAGTTTGTTTTTCATATTCTACTATACACTTATCAGCAATACTTCTTGAATCAACAAAATTATTAGACTTACTTAAAGAAATAACATAATGCTCATTAATAAGTAAATCAATATTATGATTCCCTATTTTTAAAGCTTTCTCAAAATAATCTCTAGATTCTTTATAAAACTCCTGATTTAACTTATCCAACCCTTTTATAAAGTAAAATAGTTGTTTCTGATTGTCAGAAAAAAAATCTAAAACAACTTCATATTGTTTTAACACTTTATCTTTTTCTGCAATAAAAGTATTTGTTAATACATAAAACAAACATCTAATAATAGTAAAGTTTATTACTTCTTTACTATTTTCATATATATGTCTTTTCTTCTCTATTTCACGAACTAATTCTTCTGCTTCCTCATATTCATAATATAGAATATGTTTAAATGTTTTATTATATATCTCAACAAACTCTACTGAAATCAATGGATCATCGTAAAATTCGAGTTCTAAGACATCAAAGATATCTTTTATCGTATCATTGTGAGGAATCATAATTCCTCTCTCAAAATTAGATATAAGAGTATGAGATATCTTTGTGATTTCTCCTAAATCACGAAGAGAGTACCCTAATAAAATTCTTTTATATCTTACTAAGAGACCTAAAACCTTCAAATTATCCTTTTCAAATGAATCAATATTTAACATAAACCTTCCCCATTTCTGTGTAAACATCTACTCTAATAATACCATTTTTATAGTGAAAATTAACCAATAAAATAGAAATCGTCCATTTCTGGACGATTTACATTTATAACATTTCGCTAACTGTCTTAGCTTGCATATGTAATTGTAAATAGTCTGGTCCACCAGCTTTTGAGTCAGTTCCACTCATGTTAAAGCCTCCAAATGGCTGATAACCTACAATTGCACCTGTACATTTACGGTTGAAGTAAAGGTTTCCTACATGGAAATCTTCTCTTGCCATTTCTAAATGTTCTCTGTTTCTAGAAATAACTGCTCCTGTTAATCCGTATATTGTATTATTTGCTACTTTGATTCCTTCTTCAAATGATTTAACTTTAGCAATTGCAAGAACTGGGCCAAAGATTTCTTCAGTCATAATTCTAGCGTCATGTGCACAATCAGCAAATATAGTAGGATTAATAAACCAACCCTCTTTGTCACTACCATCTCCACCAACTACAAGATTACCTTCAGTTTTACCAATTTCAATATATGAACTTACTTTATCATATGCTTTTTGATCAGTAAGAGGTCCCATAAAGTTTTTAAAGTTACTTGGGTCTCCTATAGTTAATTCTTTTGTTTGTTTAATAACATTAGCTAATACTTCATCATATACATCTTCGTGAATGATAGCGCGTGAACATGCGCTACATTTTTGTCCACTAAATCCAAATGTAGCTTTAACAATAGATTCAGCTGCGAGTTCTAAATCAGCATCATTATCAACTAAGATAGCGTCTTTCCCACCCATTTCAGCAATAACTCTTTTAAGCCAGATTTGTCCTTCATTTACTTTTGATGCGTTATGATAAATTAATTGTCCTACAGTTTTACTTCCTGTGAAACTAATAAATCTAGTTTTAGGATGGTCTACCATGTATTCCCCAATTTCAGGTCCGTCACCTGGTATAAAGTTAACTACACCTTTAGGTAAACCTGCTTCATGGAGTACTTCCATGAATTTATATCCAATTACTTGAGTAGTAATCGCAGGTTTAAGTAGTACTGTATTCCCTGCTACTACTGCAGCACAAGTCATCCCAGCTAAAATAGCCAGTGGGAAATTCCAAGGTGTAATTACTGCAGCTACACCTAGAGGTATATACTTAAATTCATTTCTTTCCATGTTTCTTCTAGAAAGTGTTTTTTTATCAGTTTCTTCTAGCTCTAACATTTGTCTTCCATAATACTCTAAAAAGTCAATTGCTTCCGCAGTATCTGCGTCAGCTTCAGGCCATGGTTTACCTGCTTCTTTTGTCATTAAAGCACTAAACTCATATTTACGTTTACGAATAATCGCAGCTGCTTTAAATAAAACATCAGCGCGTATACTTGCTTTAACTTTTCTCCAAGTTTCAAATGCAGTTAAAGCTGCGTTCATTGCATCTTCAGCATTTTTGATACTAGCTTGATGTATCTTCCCAATTACTTCACTATGTTTTGCTGGGTTTACACTAGTATAAACATTATTTGTTTCTACAAATTCACCATTGATTATTAAAGGATAAGTTTCTCCTAAATAACCTTCAACTACTTTTAATCCTTCTTCATATTTTTTTAATACTAAAGGATCTGTAAAATCTAAAAGTGGTTCCGTTTTATAAGAATAAATTGCCATTCTAATTCTCCTTTCTAAACTACGTTACGTTCGTAAGTAGTAAAGTCACTATTTTTAAATCTATCTATATGTAATTCTTTAATGTCTATTGAAGTTTTCTCTCCCATTATCATCTCAGATAATAGTAAACCTGTCATCGGTGCAAACATAAATCCATGTCCACTAAACCCACAAGCTAAATAGAAACCAGGTAATTCACTACAGTCACTTATAATAGGTTGTCTATCTGGACTATTATTATAAGATCCACCCCACTGTCTAACTACTCTTAAATCACCAAGTGGAGGTAATATATGAACTGCTGTTTTAGCCATTTCATCTAAGAACTCATGTGTACTACCTACATCATGTCCTCTTACTTGATCTGCTGTACTTCTACCCATGATAAAACTACCATGAGGTACTTGTTGACAGTAAATATTTAATGAAAAAGATATAACCATTGGTCCTTGTATTTTTTCTACTGGTTCAGTAACAAGAATTTCATGATTTTCCGAATAAACAGGAATATCTATTCCAGCCATATCTCCTACTTCTTTACTATGTCCTCCAGCTGCGTTTACTACCATAGCTGTTTCTACTGTTCTTTTATTAGTAATAACTTTTTCTATCTTATTGTTATTAACTACTATTTCTGTCACTTCTTCATTAAAGAAGAACTTAACACCCATTCTTTTAGCAGCTAGATAATAAGCTTCAGTCATTGTAAATGGATTTAAATGACCGTCAGTTGGACAGAATGTCGCACTGATAAATGCATCTTTATTTAAATGAGGTACTATTTCTAAAGCTTCTTCTTTTGTACATTTACGTGCTGGAATACCTAAACTTTGTTGTAATTTAACATTCTCAGTAAATTGTAGATCTTCTTCTTTAGTAGTAGCTACAATTAAATAACCTTCTTGTTTAAATTCAACACTTCTAGGATACTCTAGTACTTCTTGTGCAGTTTCAAAGAAATCAACACTCTTCTTAGCTAAAATACAATTCATTTTACTAGACCATTGTTGTCTTATTCCTGCGCCACATCTACCTGTTGCTCCACTAGTTAAATATGAAGCATCAAATACCACTATATCTTTCATACCTTTATTAGCTAAATTATAAGCAATTCCTGCGCCACTAATTCCAGCTCCTATTATTACAATTTTAGCTTTCATCTTTAGTAGCCTCCACAATTGACTTTAATTTAACTCCAGTTATTAGTGGTCTAACTTTATGAGTTTCAACCTCGTTTAAAGGTACTTTTAAGAACTTAGAAATCTCTCTTTGTAGCAATTGACCACAAGTGTTACCTTGACATGGTCCCATCCCTACTCTTAGGATTCTTTTTATTTCTTCAAAAGATGTATAACCTTCATTCATGATTGCTTCAACATCTTCTAATGTTACATCTTCACATCTACAAATTATAGTATCTTTTTTACTCATAATACCCTCCTTACCGTAATGAATTCATGTATGAATTCTAGAGGTACACTAACTTGAACTAATGCAGTTCTATCTACTCTAGCTGTATAAGTAACTTTCTCAATTAGTGCTTTGCAAATTACATCACCACTTCTATTTACTCCATCCCATATTTCACCAACAATTGGTAAAGGTCTCAATTCATAAGGAAGTTTAAATCTTGCTTTATCATTAACTATTTGAGCTATTACTATTGCAAGTCCAGGACAACTGTAAACACAGATTCCACATCCTGTGCACAAGTCAAAATCTACTACTGGTTTAGTATTAATATCTTCACCAATATGTATTGCATCAAATGGACAACTAGTTGCACAAGGGTTACAAGGTATTTCTTCATAACACTCTGTGATAGCTTTTGCTTTAACTAAAACTTCATTACTAGGGAATCTTGATAGTACTTGTTCTTTACTTGCTACACCATCTCTATTTAACATCATGATCCCTCGCAATCTCTTGTAAACCTTCTCTTGTTTTTTCACCAAAAGGTCCACTACGTAAATTTTCTAACTGAGCTTTAAAATCACGATATAATTCGTCATAGTTTTCATGTTTGAATCCTAAGCTGCTCGCGACTATAAGACCCGTTAAATATCCTTCCACTATCGCACTACTAGCTTCTTCAACACCACAAACGTCTCCAGCAACATAAACATCTTTCACTGAAGTTTCATGATGACTATCTATATAAGGTACAAGTCCACCAAGACTACTTACATATTTCATATCTACACCAATCATACTAAGTAAACTTGATAAAGGACTAAGTCCTACACTTATACATAAAGAATCAACTTCTA
Organism: Candidatus Izimoplasma sp. HR2; assembly: GCA_000753575.1. GTDB lineage: Bacteria > Bacillota_I > Bacilli_A > Izemoplasmatales > Izemoplasmataceae > JAFGXW01. The sequence goes on from JRFF01000043.1 coordinate 49,185, forward strand.
TTGTTTTTTCAGTTCCTTCAATATAGTCCCAATTGTTATCCAACTTACTAATAACTATACTTTCTAAAGCTTCAGTTCCATTAGCTCTTTTAACAGAATGAGATGTTAAAATATCAACACCAAGTCTTTTTAATTTAGATGCATGAACTTTATATCCACCTATGCTACTAGATGCTTCAATTACACATTTAACATTTACTCCTGCTTGTATTAATTGATAACTAACAATTAATCCAATATTTCCAGATCCTACCATTACAACATCATTTCCAGGAAGTACTCCATTAACATTCATTAATGTTTGAACAGCACCTGCCCCGTAAATTCCTGGTAGATCATTATTAGGAAAAGCAAGAACTTTTTCACTAGCTCCTGTTGCTATTATAATTGCTTTAGATTGTACTTTAATATATTCATCATTATGAAGCAAAGTTATTACTTTATCTTCATATAATCCTACTACTGTTGTATCAGTCATTACTTCAACCATTTCAGGATATTTTAAAACATCATCAACAAGTATTTTTGCAATATCTATCCCTCTTGTTTTCGCATATTGTTTTTCACTTCCGAAAAACATATGTGTTTGTTTAACTAGTTGACCACCAAGTTTAAAATCGCGTTCTACTATTAATGAACTAAGACCAGATTCAGCAGCTAATTTAGCAGCTGATAATCCCGCAGGACCACCACCAATTATTACTAGATCTTTATTAATCATATAGCTCACCTTTATTAAGTTGTGTCTTAACAACCATACCTTCTTTTAGTAAGGTTACACAAGTTCTAACATTTGGTTTCTCATCAACTATCATATTACATGAAGCACAATTTCCAATCGCACAGTAAAAACCACGTGGTCTTTTTAGATGAATGCTGTGACTTAACTTCTTAACTCCCATTGCATGTAATGCAGACGCAATGGTATCTCCTTCATATCCATATACTTTATTTCCGTCAAAAACAAATTGTAATTTTGCTTTTTGTTCAAATGTTAATATGGGATGTTCTGTAATACGCATTTCATCACCTCTAATATTAGTATTTTTAAGATATTTTTTTAAATTCTGTATCGTATAATTCTCACAAGATTATTATATCATAAAGCGCTTACATGTAAATCAATTTTCAAAGAAAAAAGTGCATAAAATATGCACTCTATTTTTGATGTACTATTTGTCCGTCTATAATCACCATTTCAGGTCTAGTCATAATATCAAATATTGGTCCATCCCAAATAACAATATCTGCGTCTTTTCCAACTTCTAAAGATCCAACTCTATCTTCAATACCGTTTAATTGAGCCGATGTGATAGTTATAGAACGTAGTGCTTCCAATTCACTAAGTCCTTCTTTAATAAATAAAGCTACTTGTACTAAAGTAGTATCTAAAGATATAACAGGATGGTCTGTCATAATTGCAAATTTAATACCTGCATCTTCCATTACTTTTGCAGATTTAAATGATTTATTTACAAGTTCATATTTTGTAGCTATTCCAAGTGTTGGTCCAATGATACAAGGAACACCAGACTCTTTAATTGCATCAGCAATTAAATAAGCTTCTGTAGCATGTTCAATTGTAGTATTTAATCCAAATTCTTTACTTATTCTAATAGCAGTCATAATATCATCTCTTCTATGAGCATGAATCTTAACAATCATACCATCGAATACTCTCATTAAAGAATGAAGTTTCATATCAAATGCAGGTTCTTTAGCATCTTCTTTTCCATTTTTAAATGCATTAAGTTTAGTATGATATTCTTTTGCTTTAAAAAGCCATTCTCTCATTAATGCTGCACTAGCCATTCTAGTCCCTGGATTTTTTTGATTAGTTCCATAAACTCTTTTAGGGTTTTCTCCTAAAGCCATTTTCATTGAAGTTTCTTCTTTTATAACCATATCTTCTACAGTTTCACCGTATGTTTTAACAGCAGTAAAAGTTCCACCAATAACATTAGCACTTCCTGGACCTGTATTCACAGTAGTAATTCCAGCTTTATAAGTATATTCAAAAGCAATATCTTTTGAATATAAACTATCAATCCCTCTTAATTCAGGATAAATAGGACCAGACATTTCATTAGTATCATTACCTTCAAAACGAATTCCTTCTTCCATAATACCAATATGACAATGTGGATCAACTATTCCAGGTGTTACAAATAATCCTTTTGCATCTATAACTTCAGCATTAGCGTATTGTTCTAAGATAATATCTGTACCTACAGCTATTATCTTTCCGTTTTCTACAACTATGCTTCCACTCACATAATTATCTTCATGCATAGTAACTAAGTTAGCATTTTTAATTATTAACATAAAATCACTCCTTTTTACTTTCTATTTATATTATACATTTTTTTGTTTGATATCTAAATAGTCATGTTTCAATTAATTGTCATTAAAAAACAGAGATTAAAAATCTCTGTTTAATTGTTTACGTTATTCTCTTTATATATTCTTACTTTCTTATTAACAAGTACTCCTACAATCCCAATTATACCAATAATAGTTGAAATAATAAATGC
>JRFF01000044.1:0-6854 GCA_000753575.1 Candidatus Izimoplasma sp. HR2
AAAATTCTTAATTTATGGCTATCTCCAGTAAGATCATAATAAATATCTTTATACTCTCTTAACTCAATACTAATACTCGAATATGTACCAGTTATTAAACTCATTCTATAATCCATTATTTTGTAATAACAAGCACTGTTTACATCCTTTAAAGCACTTAATGTATAAACAGGTTCAGAAGGTGTACAGTGTAATACAGAGTACATTACATCTTTTTCTAACATAAAATCCATCATTGAAATTGCGAAATCTTCTTGATTAGCGACTTCAAAATATTCTTCAGCAGGCTCTTTAATTCCTCCTACTCCATAATCCATTGCCGTATAAATAAAACTACTTAAAGTTATAATAACTCCTAGTAAAAAGAGCTGTACATACTGTCTCTTTAATGTTCTAAATACATTCTTAAATAACATGTTAGCCCCAAGAAATCTCTGATGCATCTAATTTAGTTTTATTTTTATAATCTTCAACAACTTCTCCAGAATTTAGTTTAATAATACGGTCTGCCATTGCCCCAATACTAGGATTATGAGTAATTAGTATAATAGTAGTTTTATACATTTCATTTAGTTTCTGAAGAACACCCAATACTTCTTTAGCTGTATCTTCATCTAAAGAACCAGTAGGTTCATCACAGAACATTATTTTAGGATTCTTAACAACAGCACGTGCTATACTAACACGTTGTTGTTCCCCACCACTTAATTGGAAAGGATATTTATCAATTTGTGGTGTTAATCCAACTTGTTCTAAAACTTCTGCTACAGTAAAAGGGAGTAAACTTACTTCTCTACCTACTTCAACATTTTCTTTAACATTTAATGTTTGAAGTAAATTATATTGTTGGAAAATAAAACCTAAGTTGTCTCTTCTAAATTTAGTTAATTCTTTAGAATTCATATCACTAATAACTTCTCCGTCAATAGTAATCACTCCACCAGTAGGATTATCAAGACCACTACAAATATTTAACATAGTACTTTTACCACTACCTGAAGGCCCTAATAAAACTACAAATTCACCTTTATGAATTTCTAATGTAGCTTTTTTTACAGCATGTGTTTCTACTTCACCCATTACATAAATCTTAGATACATTTTCTAATTTTATTGACATCTTAATTTCCTCCTTTTATATATCCTCTTAATAAAATTTCTAATTTTTCCTTTATTGTCTCTTTAAGTTCTTTCTTAGTTAAATCTTTCTCATATAAGTAAAGAAATAGTTCATATGTTAAAATTCCGAATATAATTTCACTCATCTTTTTAGTATCAAACTCACGTAATTCATCCTCTTTAATCATTCCATCTAAATATTCAGCAATTATTTCCATATACTTAAAATCCATACTAGCCATTTTTTTAAAGAACTCTGGCTTTTTCTTTGCGATTTTTATTGTAACTATTCCCATTTCAAGTAATACTCTTTTAGGCATTCTAAGCATCTTACTAATTACCTTAAAGATATTATTATTAATCTCCTCAATAATATCTTTATCAGTATCGTGTTTATATATTCCTTCATCCATATCATTAATATGATCTAAATAAAATACTTCAAAGAATATTTCATCCTTAGAACTAAAGTAATTAAAGATAGTTCCTTCTGCTATTCCTGTTTCTTTAGCTATCATCTTAGTTGAAGCTTTATCAAACCCAACATCATTAAATAACCTTCTTGATACCTCTATTATCTTGTTTTTTACAACTTCTTGATCTTCTTTTGATATTCTAGCCATAATAACCTCCTTAATATGAGTGCACTTATATGAGTATACTCATATTATAAATCTAGTTTAGAACAAAGTCAAATAAAAAATGCACTTTTCAAGTGCATTCAAGATTCAATATATTTTTTTTCTTTATAATCATAAACGTTAAATATGAATTTATCACTAATTGAACTACGCACAATTATATCATTATAACTTATTAAGAATTCTTTTACTCTTATTACTTTTTTCTTACTATTAATGTAATATACTAACTTGTTTAAATTTTTTTCATTTGACATAGTATCTTTAAAATACATAGTAACTCTATTCACTTCTTCTAAAACAACAGTCTTTTTCCTAAATAGAAAGCTATATTTAATTTCCATATTTGTAATCTCAAAGTAATATTCTTTTCTATATGCCTTATAGATAGAATATATCATTAAAATAAATGACAAAATTATAAAACATAGTAGAATACAATTAAAATAGTAAACTTCATTTAAAAGATATGAAGATTTCATAATTATGACTTGTCTTATAAGTAATAACAGGTAACTTATCATCCCAACAACCATTCTAGACAACATTCTTTCTCCACTAAAATAAACTTTTACCATAATATATCCCCCACATCAATTATATATAGTATAATTATTCAAAAAAAATTTACTTATATTTAACTATTATCTTATTAACTTAGGTTCTTCACCATAGTCTTTAAAATATACTTCTTTACCAGAATAATCACTAAGTAATATAATAAATTCATCATAGTTTATATCATATATTGAAAGATATACATTAATCATTTTTCCTTTTTTTATACTCTTTATATGTATTTTTCTTTTTTTACCAACTGGTCTAATTACATAATACTCCGCATCTTCAAATTCATAGACTATCTTTCTTCTACCAAAACTATAAATCATACTTGATTCATTAATTTCAAAGTATATTTTTTTCTTGTATATCCTATATACGTGAATTAACATAAATACTGCCATAATAAGCATAAAGTATCCTAGAAACATATCAAGATAATAAAAGATATCTTCATTACTATTAGGTTTTAAAATAAACATAATTCCATTAAAAGTAAACATTACAGGTAAAAATATCATAATCACTCTATACCAAAAAAAGCTTGTATAATATCTCTTCATATTTTATCCCTCTTTTCCCATCCTTTATAAATTATACCTTTTTACTTCTAAGTTGTCCACAAGCAGCGTCAATATCTCCGCCTTTTTCTCTTCTTAAAGTAGCATTGATTCCTCTTCTTTTAAGTTGAAGGTAAAAAGCATTTGATCTTTCTTCACTACTTCCTCTATAACTAAATTCTTCAACATAGTTATATCTTATTAAATTTACATAACAATTTATTCCTCTTAATAAATCACTTAATTGATTTGCATGTTTTAAATCATCATTAATACCATCTAGTAAAATATATTCAAATGTTATTCTTCTATTAGTTTTTTCAACATAATCACGTGCTGCTTGAATAACCTCTCTAATACTATATGTATTATTAATTTTCATTAATCTAGATCTTATTTCATCATTAGGAGCATGTAAACTAATAGCTAAATTCACTTGTTTTTCTTCTTCTGCAAACTCTCTAATTTTAGGAACAAGTCCACTCGTAGAGATAGTTATATGTCTAGCACCAATTTCAAGACCATAAGGATTATTAATAATATCTACAAAACGCATTGTAGCTAAGTAATTATCAAATGGTTCCCCTATACCCATTACTACAACATGGCTTACTCTTTCTTTAGAAAGTTGTTCAACTTTTAATACTTGCATAACTATTTCATGAGTACCTAAGTCTCTTTTCTTCTTTTGTAATCCTGATGCACAAAAACTACATCCAATATTACATCCTAGTTGAGTAGTTACACAAACACTATTTCCATAATCATGTCTCATCAATACTGTTTCAATTAAATTTGAATCTTCAAGTCTAAATAAGAACTTCTCAGTTCCATCATTTGATACTTGATGAGAATCAACTTCTAAAGTAGAGAAATCATAATTATTAATTAAGTATTCTCTTAATTTTTTACTTAGATTTGACATATCTTCAAATCTACTAACTTTCTTTTTATAAATCCACTCAAAGACTTGTCTAGCATTAAACTTTTTATAACCTTTGGTTATTAATCTGTCTTCAAGCTCACTCATTGTAAAATCATATATATTTTCCATAAAATCACCCACCGTATTATAACATAACTCTCAATAATTGAAAGAATAAAACTTAATATATATTATACCACACCAATTTGTAATAAAAAAAGATAAACATGAATGTCTATCTTTTAATTTAATTAAATAATAGCTTGTGATATATTTCTAGAAATAGCCTTGATATCGCTTCTACCTTTAAATTCAAAAGTTAATCTTCCCATACCACTAATATAAACTTCTAATTCTGCGTCCATATCAAAAACTCCAGATGTTTCAATAGAGTAAGCATTAAATTTAGCATAAGGTAAACTTGTAAAATCAGTTTTTTTACCAGTTATTCCTTGTTTATTAATAACTATTAATCTCTTAGTAGTAAAAACTAATCCATCTCTCATTGATTTGTAAGAATCTATGATTTCTTCCCCAGGAACGATTAAGTCAGCTGCCTTATCTCCATAGCTTTTATCTTGTTTCAATTTTAAATACTTCTTATTTTCAAAATCAATCATTTCATCACTTCCTCTCATATATTAGTTGATTCCACTTAATTATAGCAAAAAAAAAGATAAACTTAAAGTTTATCTTCTTTATACTTTTGTTTCTTCAAATGGATTAGGTATGTAATAAATAATGAATAATGAAATTGATCCAATAATTAATTGGAATACATTACCCATAATACTACTTAAGGCTACTTCAAATGTTGAAATAAATACGGCTTCAAAAATATAATATCCACCAACTAAGATAAATCCACCAACAATAAATGCGATAATATTCTTAGCTAAGTTTTTACCTTGTCCTAAACTATCTTCTGCGATATACCCTACAACAAATCCCATAACCAATCTAATAACTAAAGTACCAGGTGCCCAAGCCATCCATCCTCCAAGTACATCAAAGATGAACATACCAATACCACCCGCAAGTGCTCCATAAGTCTTACCAAATTTAAGTGCAATGATAAGCATTACTAAAGTTCCTAAATGAACTAATCCTCCAACTGCACCAGGAAAAGGAACATTAATAAATGTAGCTACAGTAACCAGTGCAATAAACATTCCACTAAAAACTATTCTTTGTATGTCATTATTTCTCATAATATATTTCTCCTTTACTTTCTACTTCGTTATATATTATAATAAAAGTGTGCTCATATTAAAATATACAAATAATATTATTTTGAGGTGGTCAGATTATGATAGTAAAAAAACCGTTATATCAAGTTTTATACGAAGAAATCAGAACTAAAATACTAAACAGTGAATACAAAAAAGGCACAAAACTCGAATCTGTGAGAGTTTTATCAAAAAAAAGAAGTGTAAGTACTACCACTGTTGAAAAAGCGTATAACCAGTTATTAATCGAGGGATACATTACTAGTATTCCAAGAAGCGGTTATATTGTTTTAGATGTAATTACTCCAGATATTTCATCAAAGAATAGCTTAGTTGAACCTCTTATATATAAGAAGTATGAAAACAATAAATTATCGACTGATCTATTTGATATAAAGAGCTATAAAAAAATCATAAATAAAGTAATTAATTATGATTATGAAAAGCTATATACTGAATGTGATCCACGTGGTGAAATTGAACTACGTGAAGAAATTAGAAAATTCATACTAAAAGAACGTGACGTTAAATGTGATGTTAATCAAATAGTAATAGGTCCAGGTATTCAAAACCTTCTTACTCTATTACTTGATTTCACTAATAAAAGTAGTGTTACATATTTAGCACCAGAGTTCACCAAAGCAATGAGTGTCTTTAGAACATTTAACTATTTATTATTACCTAAAAATAATATAGATGAAATCACAAATACTAAATCAGATTTCTTATATATTTCACCGTCAAATACTTATCCAACAGGTGATATCATTAAAGTTAAAGAAAGAAATGATTTAATTAAGTGGGCAAGGTCAAATAACACGTATATCATAGAAGATGATTATAACTTCTTTATTAGATACAACAGCTACACTATCCCATCTATCCATAGTTATGACAATGGAGAAAATGTAATCTATATGGGATCTTTTGCTAAAATGATTATCCCATCAATTAGAATAAGTTTTATGGTATTACCTGTATCTTTATACAATATCTATAAAAATACATTCCGCAAACATTCTCAAGGAGTTTCAAAATTAGATCAATTATCACAAGCCTTATTTATGAAAGAAGGATTATTCAAAAGACATACAAAAAAACTATATGTACAATACAAAGAAAAGAATGAAGCAATTACGAAATGTCTTTTAAAACAAAGTACAAACAATTCTTTTAAAATTAGAGGAAGTGATTCAAACCTACATCTAATCTTAGATTTTAAAACTGATAAATCATTAAAACAATTTACTAAAAACTGTGACCATTTATCATTTGAATACACAAAAATTGAAAATAAGAAAAGTGTAATATTCCCATATTCAGGAATAGACATTAAAGATATCTCTTTCCTTATGAAGAAACTATTATTCTTGGTATAGAAAAAGTCGACAACTGTCGACTTTTTTTTATTATCTTAATTGAGCTCCATGTAATTTACCTAAATGACCTAATATTTCTCTAATTCTAGAATCAACATCATTCATTTCAAGAGTCTTAGAAGCATCACTAAATTCTAATCGTAAAGCAATAGACTTTTTATTTTCTCCTAAACTCTCTCCAATATATAAGTCAAATACTTCAACTGAAGCTAGCATTCTTTTACCACTCTTCTTAATTGAATCACTTAATTCTTTTGAAGATACTTCAGTATTAACTACTAAAGCTATATCACGGTAAATACTTGGAAATTTATTTATTGCCTTTGCTTTTTTTAGAGGTCTTCTTCTTTTTAACATTTCCTCTAAGTTAATTTCAAATACAAAAACATCTTTTAAATCATTTGTATTTTCATACGAAGGATGAAGTTTACCAATAAATCC
>JRFF01000044.1:6866-14194 GCA_000753575.1 Candidatus Izimoplasma sp. HR2
GGAACGAACTCTAAATGTCCTAATCCAACTTTTTTGAATAAAGTTTCCAGGATTCCTTTTACTAAATAGAAATCTACAACTTCTTTTCTACCTTGCCATAAAGTGCTAGATAAATCACCTGTTAAAGCTCCACAAAGTAACTCTGTTTCACCTGTTTCTTCATATTTTTTACCTAACTCATAGAACATAATATCTTTATTCTTACGAGCTAAATTATATTTAACTGAATCTAAAATACCATTTATTGGAGTATGAGTTAAAACATTTTTATCCATACTCATTGGCATAGCTAATGTTATTAAAGCTGTTTTTTCTTTAGTAAAATCATAAGCTTTTTCTTCATTTACTAAAGAGTAAGTAATAACTTCATTTAATCCTAACCCACTTAGTACTTTTCTAACTTCTCTACTAAATAATTGTCTCTCACTTAATTTACCCATTGATACAGTTTTTGGTAAAGTTAAAGGAAGTTTATCATATCCGATTATTCTACCAATCTCTTCAATAATATCTTGATAAGTTAAGATATCTCTTCTTCTTGAAGGTGCACTTATAGTAAAGATATTATCCATCTCATCAAATTCAAAATCTAATTTGATTAAAGTATCAATAACTAATTCTAAAGAATAACTACTACCTAAATAAGAATTTAGTTTTTCTAAAGATAATTCAATTATCACTTCACTATAATCAATATTATCTACTTTACTAATTCCTTTTAAAGCAACTCCACTTGCGTATTCAGTAAATAAGCTAGTTGCCATTTCAAGAGCAAGTAATGATCTTTTAGGATCTACTTTTCGTTCAAATCTAGTTGAAGCTTCACTTCTTAAATCTAGTCTCGAAGAAGTAATTCTTATATGATATGGATCAAAAGTTGCACTTTCTAGTAATATACATTTTGAAGTAGGTACTATTTCAGTACTCATACCTCCCATTACTCCACCAAGTGCTACTGATTTCTTATCATTTGTTATTACAATATCACCAACTAATAACTTTCTTTCTTTTTCATCTAAAGTAGTTAATAATTCATCCTCTTTAGCCATTCTTACAGTAATAGTATCTGATTCTAATAAATCATAATCAAATGCATGAAGAGGTTGCCCTGTTTCAAGCATTACATAGTTAGTTATATCTACTACGTTATTAATAGGTCTCATACCACTAGCTATTAATCTACTTTGCATCCATCTAGGACTATCTTTAATTTCAATATCTTTGATTACTCTAGCGTAATAAGACATACAATTTTTTGTATCTAATTTAATTTTTACAGGGTTAACTTCACTACCCTCTTTAACTTTATACTCTTTTAAATGTAACTTCGTACCTAAGATAGCCGCAGTATCATAAGCAATACCCATAACACTCATTAAATCTGCTCTGTTTGGAGTTATATCTAAATCAAGAACTTCATCATTAAGAAGCATTTCTTCAACTGCGTTATTACCTACAGTCATATTATCATTTAAAACATGAATTCCTTCTTCATTATGATATTTCTTATCAATACCAAGCTCACTCAAACTACAAATCATTCCATTAGATTCAACATCTCTAATAGTTGATTTTTTTATTTTAAACCCACCAGGTAAAACTGAGCCAGGAAGAGATACAATTACTTTTTGTCCTTCTTCAACATTAGGCGCACCACATACTATTTGACTTAGTTCTCCACCAATGTCAACTTGGCAAACACTTAATTTATCAGCATTAGGATGTTTCTCTTTTTTAGCAACATACCCTACTACTAAATTACTAGCTTCTACTAATTTATAAAAATCTTCAACCTCAGCACTATGGATGTTAAACTTAGCAGCTAACTCCTCTGTACTAACATCAACATCAACTAAATCTTTTAGCCAGTTAATCGATACTTTCATAATTTATTCCTCCTCTAAATACGAAGCGACTTTTTCAATTACTTCATTTCTTACATTCTTATCAAATAACAAGAAATGAGAACTATCTATTGGATATCTATCCACTTTATTCATAATCATTTTCTCTAATTTATCAATTGATTTTGTTTTAACCATTTCATCTCTTAATGTTTCTATAATTAGTGTTGGTTGTGTAATCATTTTTAAATACTTTCTTACAAATAGTAAGTATAGTTGTAAATGTATAATATGTATTTTAGGGACTCTTGCGAATCTTATTAAAAACTCTTTATAGAATATCTTTTGAACCCTAGTTAAACTATGTGAGAAAGATAAACTTTTAGTAAGTCCTTTAAAGAATTTACGATAGTTAGGATTCTTAATAATCGGCGCTATTAAAACTACTTTTTTAGTTTTATGACATTTTGCCGCAATAGCTGCGCAAGTTGCTGCCCCAATACTATATCCAACTAAATATACATGTTCAAATATTTCTTCTCTCATTACTTCTACTGTTTCTTTAATAAATTTTTCAAAATGTTTTACTGTTGCTTTTGGGAAATGTGTTCCTACAAAACTTCCAGGAAGTCTTGCTGGAAAATACACAAAATATTTATCGTTCTTGGCAAGATAATTATAAAGTGATTTTAATTCAGCGCCGTTTGTCCCAGCGCCATTTATTATTACGACTAGATCTCTTTTCATTATTTAAACTGTTTATTAAACCTTATATCGTTTGTATAGAATAATCTAATATCATTTATTCCATACTTTAGCATTGCAATACGTTCAACACCCATACCAAGTGCAAAACCTTGATATTTCTTCGAATCATATCCACTAGCTTCTAGCACATTATCATTTACCATACCGGCTCCAAGAATTTCAATCCATCCAGTACCTTTACATATGTTACATCCTTTACCATTACAGTTATGACAACTAACATCAACTTCAACACTAGGTTCAGTAAATGGGAAATATGATGGTCTTAATCTAATTTCTCTTTTTTCTCCAAATAACTTTTTAGCTGTTTCAAGTAAAGTTCCTTTTAAATCAGCCATTGAAGTATTAGTGTCAACTACTAAAACTTCTATTTGCATAAATTGATGACTGTGAGTTGCATCGTCATCATCTCTTCTATACACTTTACCAGGACAAATTATTTTAATAGGTCCTTTTTCATCATTATCAAGCATTGTTCTTACTTGAACTGGTGATGTATGTGTTCTTAGTAAAGTTTCATCAGTAATGTAAAATGTATCCTGCATATCACGCGCAGGATGATCTTTAGGAAGATTTAATTTCTCGAAATTATATTCATCAATTTCAATTTCTGGACCTTCCATTACTTCATATCCCATACCTATAAATAAATCTTCAATTTCTTCTCTTACTTTAGTTAATAAATGAACATTACCAGTTTCAAACTTTTTACCTGGCATTGTAACATCAATTGTTTCACTAGCTAATTGTTCATTAACAATAGCTTCTTCAATTAATATTTTTTGATCATCAATATACTTTAAGATTACTTGTTTAGCTTCATTAGTAACTTGTCCAAAATGAGGTTTATCTTCTTTAGGTAAATCCTTCATTAGTTTCATTACTTCACTAAAAGAACCTTTTTTTCCTAAGTACTTAGATTTAACTTCATTTAAAGCATGTAGAGTCTTCACAACTCTTATGTGACCTTCTGCTTCAAGTTTAATTTGATCTAGCTTTTCGTATACTTCCATTTGTTTCACTCCTTTATAATAAAAAAATCGCCCTTAAATCTAAGGACGAAAGTAATTTCCGCGGTACCACCTATGTTCTAGGGTATCCCTAGCACTCTAACTTTTAACGCAAGTATTACGTGCGTGATTAACGCCTCTTAAAGGTTGAATTCCTTAGCTATAATATAGAACACTTTCACCACTTGTTCCTCGCTTTAATATTAAGTTTCTAAGTACTATTTCCTTCTTACCGATTTATACTATTGTATTATATATTAATACCCTATTTAATTCAAGAAAAAAAGCCTAGTTAGGCTTTTTATTTTCTTCTTCCTGATATTATCGCAATTAATCTTAACAATTCAATGTAAAGCCATACGATAGTAACTACTAATCCAAGAGCGAGGCTCCACTCATATTCTTTACCTGCTCCAGCACTAACAAGTTTAGTTATATTATCAAAATCAACTAATAAATATAATGATGAAATAACAACACTAAATAATACTATAGTTATATAAAAACTATATCCAGCGCGAGTATCAAGTGCTCCTGTTAAAGATAATAAAATCATAAATACAGCAGCTATTAATATACCAATTAATGCACTAAATAAGAAACTTCTGAATCTACTACTTACTCTAATAAGTCCTGTACTATATAAGAATAACATTCCTGTTAAAACACCAAATGTAGCAAGTAACGCCATTAATACAACATCACTTCCAGCATAAGCTGCGAATATTGCACTAATAAACCCTAAGAATATTCCTTCACAAGCTGCATACACTATACTAAATACCCATGCCATTTCAATATTTCTATGTGCCATAATAATCATAATAATTGCGATTATTGGTGAAGCAATAACTGTGATTATCATTCCTACAGGGTTAACACTAAAATCAAGTGAAGTCCCAAAGTAAAATGCAATTATTGCTATTATACCAAGTAAGAATCCAGTCTTTAACGCTACTCCACCATATGTTGCAGCAGTATCACTACCTTCAAAATATTCTGTTCTACTATAAACAGGATTTGCTCCTCTAAATCTCATAAAATCACTCCTTAAAAATAATCTATCAATATTATAACATAAATTGGCTAATTAGAATTGCCAAAGTATCGGTTTTCCGATAGTTTATTGGAAAGTTATCGGAAAACCGATACTATTAGAGTAATTAAAAAGTCTAAATACTAAAAAGTATCTAGACTTTGATATTTAATAATTAAAGTGAACAACCTTCATCATTACATGTATGTGAATCATCTGCGCCAGCAATTGATTCTAATTCCTGTGCTTCTTTCCATAAGTGATCAAGAACTTGACTAAAGTATTCTTCCTGTTGTGCTCCTGATACTCCGTATTTATTATTTAATACAAAGAATGGAACTCCTTGAACTCCTGCTTTTCTACCTTCATCAATTTGTGCATTTACAGTATCAGTATATTGATTAGATTCAATAACTTCTCTTGATCCTTTTTCGTCTAATCCAGCTTCAACACAAAGACTAACAAGTGTATCTACATCAGCTAAGTTTTTACCTTCAGTAAAATAAGCACTCATAAAACGATCAGTTACTTTCGCTTCTAAATCTTGTTCATTTGCCCACTTAGCAACTCTATGTGCATCAAATGTATTAGTTAATTGTATATTTACATAATCATATTTTAACCCAACTGTTTGTGCTTGTTCCACAAACATTTCAAATTTCTTTGTTGCAGCTTCAGGTGTAGTACCATGTCCTTTAGCAAAGTTAACATTAGGTGCTCCTACCATTACTTTTGGTGCGTTTGGGTTTAATTGATAAGCTTTGTAGATTACTTCTACAGTATCTTTGTGTGCAAATTTATTTAATGCACCTTCAAATCTTTTTTTACCAATATAACAAAACGGACATCCAAAATCAGACCATAATTCTATTTTCATATTTAACATCTCCTTTTCTAACTGTTTCATTATGACTTAAAACATAAAAAAAAGCAACTACTTTGCACACAAACTAATTACTTTTTTATTGCTTAAAATAACGGGAATACATCAAAGTAATCTAATGTATATCTAATAAACTCAGCTAGTAAAAAACTAAAGCCATTTACTAGTACTACTGTTATTAAAATTTCAACCTTAGAATACTTCTCTTTTAAATATTTTAGTATTACATAAAACTCAATAACTATTATAATTGCTTCAAGTATAAGTACTAATACAATTCCCATTTCACTATCAAATAAGTGATAGTATATAGCTATTAAAGCGCTATAAATAGGACTTGTAGCTAAGTTTATTAACACTAATGTTTTAATGAATTTCTTGTTTAGGTACCCTAATCCTAGAAGTACTAATACTTCAATAGTTAAGGTTAACCCTAAATAAAATATAATTTCAATTAACTCACTAAGAAATAACATATTCATCATCCTTTTATTTGTAGTCTATTCTTTTTTATAATAGTTAACACTTAATAGCTTTTGACTTAAATCATAATTCGCTTGAGCAATTGCTATTACTGATGTATTTATAATATCACTTGTTTCAGAAAAACTGTAATGATTTATCCCATCGTAAATAGAATAATCTTTAAAATATACTATTGGATCAAGTTCAAGACAGAAAATATCATTACCAATATAACTTGAGTAATTACCGTCAAGTCCAAACATATTAATCATTGTTGGTAAAAAATCAAATGAACTTGATAATCTATCTACTTCAGCATGTTCTATATCACTAGACCAGATATATAATACACCACGCATTTTTTCATAGTCTTCTTCTATTCCTTTAACATTCTCATATTCTTCTTGATCAAGTGCGTAAGGATAATGATCGTTTGTAAATACTATTACAGTATTATCTAGTATCCCTTTCGCTTCTAAATCTTCCATAATAACACCTACCATTAAATCTACTTCAATTTGAGATGCTATATATCCTTTAATAGTATCACTATAAGTATCTCCATAATAATCATTAACGATATCTAAATGTTCAACTGTCGCCAGATTAGTTTCTTCATAAGGCGAATGCCCAGATAAACTTAAATAAGTTGAGAAGAATAATTCATCTTCAAAAATCGCATAATCTAATGTCTTTTCTCCAAAGACTGAATCATATCTAATTTCTGTATCAGTTAAAGGTATTTCATTTTGTCCATAAAAATAATCATATCCAAATCCTTCATAAACTAAATCTCTTGTATAAAACTCTTTATAATTATTATGTAATCCAGTAGTTATATATCCTGAGTTATTAAATAATTCAGCTATACTTTCTGAATATGAATTTTCATTATATACATAACATGTCGGTCCATCAGTAATAGATGGAATAATACTTGTATTAAATATAATCTCAGAATCACAAGTAGTTCTTGGGAATACTGGAGTAAAGTGATTCACAAAATCTAATCCTTCAGTTTTAAGTTTATAAATATTTGGAGTTAATTCTTCACTAACTGCGATACTATCAAAACTTTCTCCAATTATAAATATTAAATTCTTACCTTCAAATATATCAGTATACTCATTATCCGGATGTAATTTAACGTTATTATCATAATAATCTTCTATATATTCAATATCTCTATTTATAGAAAAAGACGGAGTAATAATAACTTTTAAATCTCTAAACAATAAATTTACTGTACTAAATTTAGTAACAAACTGTTCCTTATCATACATCGAAGAATACAAGTAATGATCACTTAAATGTAATCTTGC